>NZ_JBMPPO010000001.1:0-471850 GCF_049339425.1 Luteimonas dalianensis
CGCGCCGGTCTGTTACAGGTCGAACTTGATGCCCTGGGCCAGCGGCAGGTCGTCGGAGTAGTTGATGGTATTGGTCTGGCGGCGCATGTAGGCGCGCCACGCGTCCGAACCCGACTCGCGGCCGCCGCCGGTGTCCTTCTCGCCGCCGAAGGCGCCGCCGATTTCCGCGCCCGAGGTGCCGATGTTGACGTTGGCGATGCCGCAGTCCGAGCCGGCCGCCGAGAGGAACTTCTCCGAGGCCTTCAGGCTCTCGGTGAAGATCGCCGAGGACAGGCCCTGCGGGACGTCGTTCTGCATCGCGATGGCCTCGTCCAGGTCGCTGAACTTCATCACGTACAGGATCGGGGCGAAGGTCTCGGTCTGCACGATCTCGGCGTCGTTGGTCAGGCCGGTAATGATGGTCGGCAGCACGAAGTTGCCCTTGCGGTCGAGCTTTTCGCCGCCGGTGGCGACGGTGCCGCCGGCCGCCCTGGCCTTTTCGATCGCGTCCAGGTAGGCCTGCACGCCCTCGGGGCTGTTGAGCGGGCCCATCAGGTTGGCCGGGTCGATCGGGTCGCCGATCTTCGTTTCCACCTGCTTGTAGGCGGCCACCAGCTTCTCCAGCACGTCGTCGTAGATTGACTCGTGGATGAAGGCGCGGCGGGTGGTGGTGCAGCGCTGGCCGGCGGTGCCGACGGCGCCGAAGGCGATGGCCGGGATCGCCAGCTTCAGGTCGGCGGTCTCATCCACGATCATGGCGTTGTTGCCGCCCAGCTCCAGCAGCGAACGGCCCAGGCGGCGGGCCACGCGCTCGCCGACGTGGCGGCCGACCTTGGTCGAGCCGGTGAAGCTGACCAGGTTGACGCGGCGGTCATCGACGAACTGCTCGGCCAGCTCGTTGCCGGCGTCGTTGATCAGGAAGAAGATGTCCGGGAAGCCGCCCTTCTTCAGGGCTTCGTTGCAGATCCGGATCGAGGCGATGGCCGACAGCGGGGTCTTGGCCGAGGGCTTCCACACGCAGATGTTGCCGCAGGCGGCGGCCACCAGCGCGTTCCAGGCCCACACCGCGACCGGGAAGTTGAAGGCGGAGATGATGCCGACCACGCCCAGCGGGTGCCACTGCTCGTACATGCGGTGGCCGGGGCGCTCGGAGTGCATGGTCAGGCCGTACAGCTGGCGCGAGAGGCCGACGGCGAAGTCGCCGATGTCGATCATCTCCTGCACCTCGCCGTCGCCCTCGGGCTTGGACTTGCCCATTTCCAGGGCAACCAGCGAACCCAGCGCGTCCTTGTGCTCGCGCAGGGCGTTGGCGCACAGGCGAACGGCTTCGCCGCGCAGCGGGGCGGGGGTGGTGCGCCAGGTCTTGAACGCCTCCTGGGCGCGGGTGATCACGGTCTCGTAATCCTCGGCGGTGGTGGCCTGCACCTTCGACAGCACGTCGCCGCTGCTCGGGTTGATCGGCTCCAGCACGCCGGCGCCGGTGGCCTTCGACCACTCGCCGTTGCCGAGGTAGGTGCCGGATTCGCTGTCGTTCAGGCCGAGGGCGGTGAGTACGGGATGGGGCATTGAGGACTCCTGCGATTGGGATCGACGGGGGGCATGTTGATGGACGCCGCCATGCGTGCCTGCGGCACGGCTGCGACGGCCGTGGTGTGGTCGATCGGACATGTGGACTTGGCGACCCCGGCACGATTCGAACGTGCGACCTACGCCTTAGGAGGGCGTCGCTCTATCCAGCTGAGCTACGGGGCCGTGATCGCGCCATTTTCGCATGGAGTCGCCGGTTTCCCAACCGCATGTCCGGAGCCAAACGAAAAGCCCCGGGGCCGTGGGGCGCCCGGGGCTTGCGTTTGGATCTTGGTGGAGCCAGGCGGGATCGAACCGCCGACCTCGTCATTGCGAACGACGCGCTCTCCCAGCTGAGCTATGGCCCCGTTGAATCGAGAGGGGTGCATTATACGGCCGACGCGGCCGCGGGCAAGCGTTACGGCAGCAGCGGGGTGAGCACCGGTTCAAGCTCGGCCCGGCGCCATCCGCCCAGGGATTCGGGCCATTGGCCGGTTTCCAGCAGCTGCTCCAGCTTCCGGCGCGAGGCGAGTACGCCGTCGGGCAGACCCAGCCTGGCGCCGTGCGCGGCGACCGCGTCCTGCAGCTGGCGAACCTGCTTGCGGTCTGCCTCGGCGGCGGGGGGCGGCGGCGCCTGGTCTTCGTCGGGAAGCGGGGTGTCCAGCGCGCTCCAGATCTGCGCGGCGAGCTTGCGCGGCGCTTTCGGGCGGGCGTCGAGGACCTGCTGCAGGGCGTTCCGGTCGGCGGGCGGGTTGCGCGCCAGGTCGGAAGCCAGCTCGTTGTCCAGCACCCAGCTGCGCGGACGGTCGCGCTCGCGGGCGTGCTCCTCGCGCCAGCGCAGCAGGCGCAGCAGGCGCGTGCGCGCGGCCTCGTCCAGGTACTGGCTGGCGCGAAACGACAGGTGCGGCCAGCGCTCGGCGCCGTTTTCGGCGGTGGCGAGCATGCGCGCGCAGTCTTCTTCGAACCATTCCGTGCGCCCGGAGTCTTCCAGGGCCCGGGACAGCCGCTCGTGCAGGGCGGCCAGGTGGCGGACGTCGTCGGCCGCGTATTCGAGCTGGGCGGGGCGCAGCGGGCGCTTGAGCCAGTCCGAGCGGGTCTCGCCCTTGGGCAGATCCACCCCGACCAGTTCGCTGACCAGCCGCTGGTAGCCCATCCCGGCGGCGATGCCGGTGAGCGCCGCGGCCACCTGGGTGTCGAACAGCGGCGCCGGCACTGCGCCACAGGCGTGGTGGAAGGCCACCAGGTCTTCCCCGGCACTGTGCATCACTTTGGTGATGGACGTGTCCAGCAGCAGCGGGCGCAGGGCGTCGGTGATTCCCGGTTCCAGCGGATCGACCAGCAGGATGTCATCGCCGATGGCCAGCTGCACCAGGGCCAGCTGCGGCCAGTAGGTGCGCTCGCGGATGAATTCGGTATCCAGCCCGACCTGCGCCGGGTTGCTGGCCAGGTGCCGCTGCAGCACGGCGGGATCGGTGATCCAGATCGGTTTGGATTCGGACATGGGGCGGCAGGTTAGCAGGTCGAAGTTGCGCCGGAACCGCTTCGCGGCGGATTGACGGTCTCCGCACCGCGCCCTACCGTCGCGGTTCGAGCCTGTTGTCGAGACCTCCGTTTGCGTCTGCCTGTACTTGCCACCGTCATCCTGATCGCGCTGCTGGGTGCAGGCTGCCGTGACGATGGCGGTGACCAGGCGCCCGTGGATGCCGTGGAGGGACGGGTGTCCTCGGGCAGCGTCACCATCAGCGGTGACGACAGCGAGGCGGCCAGCCTGACCTGGAGCCGGCCGCAGGTCGAGCTGGACGGGGAAGAGGAGACGGCCGGCGAGGTGCGCGAGCAGGCGGAGGTGGCGCTGGAGCAGGATCGCCTGTTCGACGACGGCGATTCGGCGATTCCGCTGTACCTGGCGCTGCTGGATCGTGACGCCGATGACGAAGAAGCCCGGGCCGGCCTGGAGCGCTCCCGGGAGCGCGTGCTGGCGATGGGCGACGCGGCGCTGGCCGAGGCCGGCGAGGACATCGTGGCCCTGCGCGAAGCGCGCCGGGTGGCGGCGGTGGCGCGCGCGGTATGGCCCGACGGAGATGCGGTCGAGGGCTACCTGCAGCGGGTGGATCTGGCCGAGCAGCTGTGGGAGCTCAACCGCCAGGCCGAGCAGGAGATGCAGGCCGGTCGCTATGGCGAAACCGGCGGCGGCGCGCTGGCCATCCTGCGCAGGGCGCTGGAGCTGTCGCCGGGCCAGCCGCGCGCGATGCAGAACCTGGCCGCGGTGGAAAGCGCCCTGATTCGGCGCGCCGAGGATGCCGCGGACGAGGACGATTTCGAGACCGCGGCCCGGTGGCTGGAACACGCCGGACAGATCCGGCCCGAGAGCGCCACGGTGCCGGATGCGCGCGCGCGGGTCGCGCGCCTGCGCGAGGGCCGGATCGCGCGCCTGCGCGACCAGGGCGTGGCGGCACTGGGCCAGTTCGACGGCATCGCGCGCGCGCGCGAGATCCTGGGCGACCTGCTGCGCATCGCCGACCCCGGGGATCCCGACGCCGCCGAGCTGCGCGAGCGGATCGACCTGGCCGTGCACTACGGGCTGTTCCGCCCGGGCCAGGTGTTCACCGACGCGCTGGAAACCGGTGGCCGCGGGCCGCGCATGGTGGTGGTGCCGCACGGGGCTTTCACCATGGGCGCGCCCGAGGACGAGGACGGTTCCACCGACCAGGAGCGGCCGCAGCGCAACATCCGCTTCGAGCGTGGCTTTGCCATGGCCATGACCGAGACCACCGTGGGCGAGTTCCGCCGCTTCGTGAACGCCACCGACCACCAGACGCGGGCGTCCCGGCGCGGCTTTTCGATGGCCTGGGACGAGCGCAGCGGCAACTTCGTCCGCAGCAGCAACGTGGACTGGCGCTCGGACTATGCGGGGCGGCGGGCGGACGATGCCATGCCGGTGCTGCACGTGAGCGCCGAGGATGCGCAGGCCTACGTGGAGTGGCTGTCGGAGCAGACCGGGCGCCGCTACCGGCTGCCCAGCGAGGCGGAGTTCGAATACGTCGTGCGGGCCGGCTCGGCCACGCCGTTTCCGTGGGGGGAGGGCAGCCCCCGGGAAGGTTCGGGCAATTTCACCGGCGAGCAGGATCGCTCGGAGGGCGGGCGCAGCTGGAGCAATGCGTTCGACGGCTACGGGGACGGTCATTGGGGGCCGGCATCGGCGGGGAGCTTCACGCCCAATGCATGGGGCGTGCACGATCTTGCCGGTAACGTAAGCGAGTGGGTCGCCGACTGCTGGCATGACAACTATCGAAGGGCCCCCCGTGACGCCGCGGCCTGGGTCAACCCGGGCTGCCGCATGTTCGTCATCCGCGGTGGCGCCTGGGCCAGTTCGCCCGACCAGACCCGCTCGTCATGGCGGGCGCCGGCCGCCCGCGACACTACCAATGCGCGGATCGGCTTCAGGGTGGTTCGCGAGCTTTGATCGTTCCCGGCGCCCCGGCGCCACAGCCTGCGGAGAAGCGTGATGAGGCAGCAACCGGATACTGGCCAGGGGCGTCCGGCCCGGCGTCGTGGGGGCGGACTGCGGATATGGGTGCTGCTGGCGTTCATCGCCTACGGCGCCTGGTACTGGTATTCCAACCAGAGCGTGGATCCGGTGACCGGCGAGAACGTGCTGATCGACCGCAACCTGTCGACCGAGGATGAGAAGGCACTGGGCCTGCAGGCCTACCAGCAGATCCTGCAGCAGGAGCGGTGGGTGGATCCGGACGCGACCATCTCGCGCGAGATCCGCAACATCGCCGAGCGCCTGGTGGCCAAGGTCGAGGTGGTGGAGGCCGCGCTGGCGGCCGAGCACGGCATGGAGCCCACGCGCTTTTCAGCGGATTTCGACTGGGAAGTGAACGTGATCGACTCCGACCAGGCCAACGCGTTCGCCCTGCCTGGCGGCAAGATGGCCGTCTATACCGGCCTGGTGCCGGTGGCGCAGAACGAGGACGCGATGGCGGTGGTGATGGGCCACGAGATCGCCCACGCGGTGCTGCGCCACGGCGCCCAGCGCATGGCCCAGCAGCGGCTGAGCCAGATCGGCCAGGCTGCCGGCGCCTTCAGCGGCATGGATCCGCAGCAGCAGCAGATGGTGATGGCGGCCATGGGCTACGGCTACCTGCTGCCGTACGCGCGCAAGCACGAGACCGAGGCCGACGAGGTCGGGCTGATGCTGGCCGCGGCGGCGTGCTTCGATCCGCGCGAGTCGGTGCCGCTGTGGCAGCGCATGGGGCAGGGCAGCGGCGGGCAGGCGCCGCCGGAGTTTGCCTCCACCCACCCCAGCTCGGCCACCCGCATCGCGAACCTGGAGGCGCTCATGCCCAAGGCGCTCGAATACCGCGAGCGCTTCTGCGAACAGGCCCGGTAGGTCGGGGCCAGGCCCCGACGCCCGGCTCAGAAGCTGATGAACAGCCCGCCGTTGACGGGCAGGTTGGCGCCGGTGATGAAGCCGGCGTCGTCGGCGGTGAGGAACTCCACCGCGCGGGCGATCTCATCCGGCCGCCCGAGCCGCCCCACCGGCACCTTGCCGACGATGCCGTCGAGGATCTCCTGCGGCATCGCCTTGACCAGCGCCGTCTCGCAGTAGCCGGGGGAAATCGAGTTCACGGTCACGCCCTTGCGCGCGACTTCGCGCGCCATGGCCATGGTGAAGCCGTGCATGCCGGCCTTGGCGGCCGAGTAGTTGGCCTGGCCGAACTGGCCGGTCTGGCCGTTCACCGAGCTGATGTTGACCACCCGCCCGAAGCCGCGCGTGGTCATGCCCGCCACCACAGGCTGGCACATGTTGAACACGCCGCCCAGGTTCACGTCGATCACCTGCTGCCACTGCTCGCGATCCATCTTGCGCAGGGTGACGTCGCGGGTGATGCCGGCGGCGTTGACCAGGATGTCGAGCGAGCCGCGCTCGCGCTCGGTGTCCGCCACGAAGGCGGCGCAGGCGTCGAAGTCGGAGACGTCCAGCGCCGCGAAGCCGATGTCCAGGCCGTCGACCTCGCCGCGGAACGCTTCGAGCCGCTCGTCGTTGCCGCCCAGGTCGGCGGCGATCACGCTGCGGCCCGCGCGGGCCAGGGAAATGCAGATCGCGGTGCCGAGACCGCCTGTGCCGCCGGTGACGACGGCAATGCGCTTGTCCATGGGATCCTCCGCCTCAGCGTCCGCGTTTGTCGTCGTCGCCCGAAGGCTTCTGGCCGACGCTGCCGGTCAGGTTCTGCTGGAATTCCTGCCACATTTCCAGGTTGCGCTCGGTGAGCTTGTTCATCATCGCCCACGGCGTCTGGTCGAGCATGCCGCCCATCTGCTTGCGGAACTGGTGCTGCTGATCCATGAAGGCCTGCATGGACTGATCCAGGTAGCTGCCCATGAATCCCTGCATCGAGTCGCCGTAGAAACGGATGATCTGGCTCAGCAGCCGGGTCGAGAGGATAGGGCTGCCTTCCTGCTCGTGCTCGGAGATGATCTGCAGCAGCACCTGGCGGGTCAGGTCGGCGCCGGTCTTGGCGTCGAGCACCTCGAATTCCTCGCCGTCCACGATCAGCTGGCGGACATCTTCGATGGTGATGTAGCTGGAGATCTCGGTGTCGTAGAGGCGGCGGTTCGGATACTTCTTGATGACGCGGACGGAGCTCATTGAGCGGGCACCCTGAAGCGGTTGTTGCCACGCAGCATGGCGCAGCCATCGGGTGCTTGCAAGTTGAAGCGGCGCCCCGCGAGGGGATGTCCGGCCGCCGGCGCGGACATCCCGGCGGCGGCTACCAGCCCATGTACTGGCCGCCGTTGGCGGACAGGTTGGCGCCGGTGATCCAGGCCGCCTCCTCGGGCAGGAAGAAGGCCACCGCGTAGGCGATTTCCTCCGGCGTACCCAGGCGTCCGGTGGGGATCTGGGCGACGATCTTCTCGCGCACCGCCTCGGGCACGGCCATCACCATGTCGGTGCCGATGTAGCCGGGCGACACGGTATTGACGGTGATGCCGTGGCGCGCGTTCTCCTGCGCCAGGGAGATGGTGAAGCCGTGCATGCCGGCCTTGGCGGCGGCGTAGTTCGCCTGGCCGTACTGGCCCTTCTGGCCGTTGATCGAGCTGATCTGCACCACCCGGCCCCACTTGCGGTCGCGCATGCCGTTGATCACCGGCCGGGTGACGTTGAACACCGAGTTGAGGTTGGTGTTGATCACGTCGTGCCACTGTTCGGCGGCCATCTTGTGGAAGGTGCCGTCGCGGGTGATGCCGGCGTTGTTGACCAGGATGTCGACCGGACCCAGCGCCTCTTCGACCTGGCGCACCATCGCTTCGGCTTCTTCGGGGCTGGAGATGTCGCCGCGCACGACGGTGACGTCGTAGCCGTCGGCCTTCATCTTTTCCTGCCAGGCGCGGGTCTTTTCCTTGTTGCGGTAGTTGGTCGCCACCTTGTGGCCGGCGTCGATGAGCCGCTTGCAGATGGCGGTGCCGATGCCGCCGGTGCCGCCGGTAACCAGTGCCACGCGTGTGCTCATGTCCATTTCTCTCCGGGAGTGGTGGGCTGGTGCGCAAAGTGCGCATGCCACCCGATTCTATGCACGCCGGATGACTGGTGTGTTGTGCGCTGCGGCGAACGTGGGCGGAGCGGCCAGCAGCAGTTCCGGGTCGAATGCGCACAGGGCGGCGGCCAGCAGCGACTGTGGCGAGAGCAGTCCCGCAAGCGGCGCGGGCTCCTGGCCCAGGGCGGCCCAGGCGGCGCGCAGGGCGGGAACGGGGTCGGCGTCGCCCACCGGCAGCGCATGGAGCGACTTGGACAGCTTGGCGCCATCGGCATCCAGGGCGACGGGCAGGTGGGCGTACTCGGGGGTCGGCAGCCCCAGCCGCTGCTGCAGGAAGACCTGGCGGGCGGTCGAATCAAGCAGATCCGCGCCGCGAACCACCTGGGTGATGCCCTGGGCGGCGTCGTCCACCACCACCGCGAGCTGGTAGGCCCAGGGGCCGTCGGCACGGCGCAGGACGAAATCGCCGACCTCCGTGTCCAGGCGCTGCCGGATCGGCCCCCGCAGCAGATCCTCGAAACCGGCCGTGGTGCCGTCCGGCACCCGCAGCCGCACCGCGGGGTCGGGGCGCCGCCGGCCGGCCACGCAGGCGCGGTGGATGCCGCCCCCGCCGGCCAGGTCGGATCGGCTGCAGTGGCAGGTGAAGGCATCTCCCGACGCGACCAGCTGATCCAGCGCCGCCTGGTAGGCCTCGCCGCGGGTGCTCTGGAACATGACCTCGCCGTCCGGCACCAGGCCGAAGGCATGCAGGCTGCGCAGCTGAGCCCGGGCGGCGCCGGGGACTTCGCGCGGCGGATCCAGATCCTCGATCCGCACCAGCCATTCGCCGCCGGCGCGGCGGGCCAGCAGCCAGCTGCCCAGGGCGGCCAGCAGCGAGCCGAAGTGCAGCGGCCCGGTGGGCGAGGGGGCGAAGCGGCCACGGTAGGGGGCGGGTGCGGGCGGCATCGGATCAGTATCGCGCAACTTGAAATTCACTTCGTGCGTACATAATTCAGCGGCATGCCCCGCCATCAGCGCGGGCACTTCCATTCCCCGGAGCCGAAAGCCCCATGTTCAAGCGCGTAGCCCTGTTCCTCGCCACCAACCTCGCCGTGCTGGCGCTGGTCAGCATCGTCATGGCCATCTTCGGCATCGATCCGGCCACCAACGCCGGGCTGCTGATGTTCGCGGCCGTGTTCGGCTTCGGCGGCGCGTTCATTTCACTGGCCATGTCGAAATGGTCGGCCAAGCGCGCCACCGGCGCCCACGTCATCACCCAGCCGCGCAACGAAGGCGAGCAGTGGCTGCTGGCCACCGTGCAGCGCCAGGCCCGCGAGGCCGGCATCGGCATGCCGGAGGTGGCGATCTACGACGCCCCGGAAATCAACGCCTTCGCCACCGGCGCGCGCCGCGACAACTCGCTGGTCGCGGTGTCCACCGGCCTGCTGCGGGCGATGACCCGCGACGAGGCGGAGGCGGTGCTGGCCCACGAGGTGGCCCACGTGGCCAACGGCGACATGGTCACCATGGCCCTGCTGCAGGGCGTGCTCAACACCTTCGTGATCTTCCTGGCGCGCATCGTCGGCCGGGTGGTGGACAACTACCTGAGCGGCGGCCGCGACTCGGGCGGGGGGATCGGCTATTTCGCGGTGGTGTTCGTGCTGGACATGGTGTTCGGCCTGTTCGCCAGCATGATCGCGATGTGGTTCTCGCGCCGGCGCGAGTTCCGCGCCGATGCCGGCGGCGCCGAGCTGGCGGGCCGGGAGAAGATGATCGCCGCGCTGGAGCGCCTGAACCAGACCTACGGCCAGAACACCCTGCCCAAGCAGGTGGCCGCGTTCGGCATCAGCGGCGGCGTGGGCGCCGGGCTGAAGAAGCTGCTGATGAGCCACCCGCCGCTGGAAGAGCGCATCGCCACCCTGCGCAATGCCTCGGTGAAGTCGGGCATGACGATCAGGGCCTGACGGCCCGGGAACCCGCTGTTCCGATCCCGGGCCAGGAGCGCGCACGGCGCGCTCCTAATCGAAGTCGTAGGTCATCTCCGGGCCGGTGCCGGCCAGGAAGTTGCCCTGCGCATAGTCGACTCCGGCGCCGAACAGGATCGACATGCTGGCCGCATCCTGGATGTGCTCGACCACGGTGCGGATCCCCATCTCGCGCGCCTTGGTCGCGATCTCGTTCACGCGCTGCTGGTTGTCGGCGTTCTGCGCCAGCTCCTCGCTGAAGCTGCGATCGAGCTTGAGCAGGTGCGGCTGCAGGTGCGAGAGCAGCTGGAACGAATCCAGGCCGACGCCGAACTGCGACAGGGCCAGGCGGCAGTCGTACTTGCCGATTGCCTCGGCGAAGTCGCGGACGGCCTTGAGGTGGGTGAACACCTTGGCTTCTGGCAGCTGCAGCACCAGGTACTCGCCCGGCACGCCGTGCTGGGCCAGCTGTTCGCCGATGTAGCGCACCAGGCTGTCGTCGTGCAGCGAGGCCTGGCTGATCTTGACCAGCAGCGTGGTGGGTTTGTCCGCCTTCATGCGTTCGCCGATCCTGGCGATGGCACGGCCGACCACGTGGTGGTCGATCTCCCACAGCAGGCCCTGCTCTTCGGCGATCTGCAGGAATTCGAGCGGCTTGACCAGCTCGCCTTTACCGTCGTCCAGCCGCAGCAACGACTCGTAGACCGCGCCGCTGTCACCGTGCAGGCTGATCACCGGCTGGTAGTGGAGGACGAAGCCGTTGTTGTCCAGCGCGTCGCGAAGGCGTGCGACCCAGGCCTGGACGTGCTCCTCTTCCGCGCGGTCGACTGCGCCGGGGTCGAAGATCTCGTGGCGGTTGCCGCCAACGCCGGCGGCGGTGTGTACCCCCTCGTCGGCCTTTGCCAGCACCTGGCTGACGCTGGCGATCTTTTCGCCGATCTGCACGCCGCCGATGCTGACGGTGATCACGACCGAGTGCCGGCCGACGTGGAACATATTGCCGGAGAAGGCGGCCAGCAGCTGTTTGGCCAGCTCCGTGGTGACGCCGTAGTCGGCGTCTGGAACCAGCACCGCGAGCCGGTGCTCGGAGTAGCGGGCGGTCACGGCTCCTTCGCCCACGCAGGCGAGCAGGAGCTCGGCAGCCGCCTGGGCCAGGTCATCGGCCGCGTCCAGGCCGATTTCCTGCAGCAGGTTCTGGTAGTTGTCCGGTTCGATCATCAGCAGGCCGTGCCGTCCGCCTGCATCGGCCGCGTTGGAGACCGCGTCTTCAAGCCTGCGCAGGAAGGTGGGCCGGTTCAGCAGGCCGGTGACCTGGTCGCGCTGGCGCAGCTCTTCGACCTGGCGGGCAAGCTCGGGGTCGGTCTCCTCGCGGCGGAAGATCACCTGCAGGCAGGGCTCGCCCTCGTACTGGGCATGGGTGAACTCCATCGAAGCGGGGAAGCCGTTGCCTTCGATGTCGCGGGCCTCCAGCTCGTGGCGGGCCGGCGGCGGTTCGCCCTTGGCCATGCGCTTGAGCAGGTCCTTGAACTCCTCCACGTGCTGGGACGCCACCATGTCCAGCAGTGAGATGCCTTCCACGTCGTCGAACGAGTCGTAGCCGAACATCTCCAGGTACGCGCCGTTGGCGCGGATGTGCATGCCCTCGTGGATGTAGGCGATGGGGTCGCGGGAGGAGTCGATCAGCGCATCGCAGCGGCGTTCGGTCTCACGGATCCGGACTTCCAGCCGGCGCAGCGCCCGCCGCGCATCCAGGTCGTTGCGCTCGTCGCGCACGGCGCCGAGCAGAAGCTGGGAGTTGTCGCGCAGCACGATCCGGCGTACGCCGTGGCCGTGGGCGAACTTGAAGGTTTCGCTGTCGATCGAGCCCGTCACCGCCAGCAGCGGCACGTCCTTTCCGCTGGCCAGCAGCTGCTGGGAAACGTCCTCCAGGGCGATCCCGGTGGCGTCCACCGCGGCCAGCACCATGTCGATGCCCTGGCCGGCAAGCATCCCGGCCAGTTCTTCGGAAGTGGCGGGACGCAGCGGGCGCACGGCGATGCCGGCGTTGCGCAGCGTGCTGACGATCGCCTCGGCGTCTTCCATGCTGTCGTCGACCACCATCAGACGCAGCGCGTTGTCCTGATTTTTCGCCATTTACCCTCCCCCGATGCACCGGGCCTTATGCCATGACAGTGGCGCCGCGTCCATGCCGGGCGCCTCAAAGTGGACGTTTGGAACCATCTCCGGCCACTTCGCGCACCAGCCGGGGCACCAGGTAGCCGGACAGGCGGTCGCGCAGGGTGGCGTGCAGCTCCAGGGCGCGGGCGTCGGGCACCTCGAAATGGGCGGCGCCGGCCACCCGATCCAGCTGGTGCAGGTAGTAGGGCAGCACGCCGGCCTCGAAGCCGCGTTCACACAGCGCGGCCAGGGCGTCTTCGTCGTCGTTGACGCCGCGCAGGAGCACCGCCTGGTTGAGCACGGTGGCGCCGGCCCCGCGCAGCCGGCCCATCGCCGCGTCCACGGACGGGTCGAACTCGTTGGCGTGGTTGGCGTGGATCACCACGGTCACCGGCCAGGGCAGGGCACGATGCCAGGCGAGCAGCTCGTCATCGATGCGCTCGGGCAACACCACCGGCAGGCGGCTGTGGATGCGCAGGCGGCGCAGCTGCGGCGCCGCGGCCAGGGCGTCGGTGAGCTCGGCGAGCTTGGAGGTGGCCAGCGACAGCGGATCGCCGCCTGACAGGATCACCTCGTCGATGCCGGGGTCTTCGGCGATCGCGGCAACGGCCTCGCGCCATCCCGCCGCCGCCGCGGTTTCCTCGGCGTAGGGGAAGTGGCGCCGGAAGCAGTAGCGGCAGTTCACCGCGCAGCTGCCGGTGGCCACCAGCAGGGCCCGGCCCCGGTACTTGCGGATCAGGCCGCGGCCGGCCCGGGCCGCGCCGTCGCCCACCGCGTCGGCCGTGAAGCCGGGAACCGGGCGCATTTCATCGTCCAGCGGCAGCACCTGGCGCAGCAGCGGGTCGGCGGGGTCGCCGTGCCGCATCCGGGCCACGAAGCCGCGCGGCACGCGCAGCGGGAACTGCGCCGCCGCGGCGTCGGAGATGGCCAGGCCCGCCTGTTCCAGGCCCAGCATGGCGAGCAGTTCGCGCGGGTCGCGCACGGCTTCGCGCCAGGCCTGCTGCCAGCGCCGTGGCTGCATGGGTACGGGTGCTGCGGGTATCATGTCCGGCTAGTTTACCGTCGCCCGCCGGCCCCGGCGCGGCCCACGCCTTTCCAATCCGCCCGCGCGGCGGCAAACGCAGGAGCAACCCGTATGGCCACCCACGGCATGAACGACGTCAAGAACGGGATGAAGATCCTGGTCAACGGCGAACCGGCGATCATCACCGACACCGATTTCGTCAAGCCGGGCAAGGGCCAGGCCTTCACCCGGGTGAAGTACCGCCAGATCCGCACCGGCCGGGTGCAGGAAATCACCATGAAGTCGACCGACTCGGTGGAAGGCGCGGACGTGATCGACACCGACATGCAGTACCTGTACAGCGACGGCGAGTACTGGCACTTCATGAACCCGGAGACCTTCGAGCAGGTGCAGGCCGACGCGGCCGGCATGGGCGGCGCGGAGAAGTGGCTCAAGGGCGAGGAGGAGTGCGTGGTCACCCTGTGGAACGGCAACCCGATCCAGGTGGTGCCGCCGAACTTCGTCGAGCTGCAGATCACCGAGACCGATCCGGGCGTGCGCGGCGACACCTCCGGCGGCGGCGGCAAGCCGGCCACCCTGGAGACCGGCGCCGTGGTGCGGGTGCCGCTGTTCGTCGGCCAGGAGGAAGTGATCAAGGTCGACACCCGCTCCGGCGAGTACGTCAGCCGGGTGAAGTGATCACGCCCAGCAACCGCCACGAGCCGATGACCGACCACGCCCCCGAATCCGTCGACCTGCTGATCGAAGCCGGCCACGTCGTGCCGGTCGAACCGCACGGCGTGGTGCTCGAAGACCACGCGGTGGCGGTGCGCGACGGTGAAATCGTGGCGGTGCTGCCGGCCGCCGAGGCCCGCTCCCGTTTCGCGCCGAAGGAAACCCTCTCGCGCCCGGACGGCGTGCTGATCCCGGGCCTGGTCAACGCCCACACCCACAACCCGATGACCCTGATGCGCGGGGTTGCCGACGACCTGCCGCTGATGGTGTGGCTGAACCAGCACATCTGGCCGATCGAAGCCGCGGTGATCGGGCCGGCCTTCGTGGCCGACGGGGTGGCGCTGTCGATCGCCGAGATGCTCCGCGGCGGCACCACCTGCGTCAATGAGAACTACTTTTTCCCCGACGTGCAGGCGGCGACCTACAAGCAGCACGGCTTCCGCGCCCGCGTCGGCCTGCCGGTGATCGACTTCGCC
The DNA here is from genome assembly GCF_049339425.1 of Luteimonas dalianensis. NCBI lineage: Bacteria > Pseudomonadati > Pseudomonadota > Gammaproteobacteria > Lysobacterales > Lysobacteraceae > Luteimonas > Luteimonas dalianensis. The sequence continues at coordinate 14,399 of NZ_JBMPPO010000001.1, forward strand.
ACCGCCTGGGCCGGCAGCGACGACGAGTATTTCGACAAGGCCGGCGAGGTGCACGACCAGTGGCGCGGCGACGCGCTGATCGACACCGCCTTCGTCCCGCACGCCCCGTACACGGTCAAGGACGCCAGCTTCGAGCGCATCCGCATGCTGGCCGACCAGCTCGACGTGCCGGTGCACCTGCACCTGCACGAGACCACCCAGGAGGTGGAGGAGTCGCTGAAGCAGTACGGCCAGCGCCCGATCGCGCGCCTGGATCGGCTGGGGCTGGTCAACGACCGGCTGGTGGCGGTGCACATGACCGACCTGACCCGGGCCGAGATCGAGCTGTGCGCCGAGCGCGCGGTGTCGGTGGTGCACTGCCCCGAATCCAACCTCAAGCTGGCCTCCGGCTTCTGCCCGGTGTGCGCGCTGGAGCGGGCCGGGGTGAACCTGGCGATCGGCACCGACGGCTGCGCCAGCAACAACGACCTGGACATGTTCGGCGAGACCCGTACCGCGGCCCAGCTGGCCAAGGCGGTGGCCAGGGACGCGGCCGGCTTCAGCGCCGCCAGCGCCCTGCGCGCGGCCACCCTGGGCGGAGCGAAGGCCATCGGCTTCGACCACCTGGTGGGCTCGATCGAGCCCGGCAAGCAGGCCGACCTGGCGCTGGTGGATCTTTCCCCCATCGAGACCCAGCCGCTGCACAACGTGCTCTCGCAGCTGGTCTACGCCACCGGCCGCCACCAGGTGAGCGACGTGTGGATCGCCGGCCGCCGCAAGCTGGCCGGGCGCGAGCTGGTCGACATGGATACCGCTGCCCTGGTGGCCAACGCCAGGCAGTGGCGCGAGCGCATTGCCGGAGTGCAGCTGAAGTGACCGCCGCCAATTTCCGCCAGTCCGAACTGGACAAGTTCGCCGCCCTGGCCAGCCGCTGGTGGGATCCGCAGGGCCCGCAGAAGCCGCTGCACGCGCTCAACCCGGTGCGGCTGGGCTACGTGGCCGATCGGGCCACGCTGCGCGGCGCCGAGGCGCTGGACGTGGGCTGCGGCGGCGGCCTGCTCAGCGAGGCGCTGGCGGGCGAGGGCGCTTCGGTGACGGCGATCGACCTGGCCGAGGAGCTGGTCAGGGTGGCCAGGCTGCACGCGCTGGAGTCCGGCGTGGAGGTCGATTACCAGGTCAAGGCGGTGGAAGCGCTGGCGGCCGAACGCCCCGCCAGCTTCGACGTCGTCACCTGCATGGAAATGCTTGAGCACGTGCCTGATCCGGGCGCGATCCTGCGGGCCTGCGCGACGCTGCTCAAGCCGGGCGGCCGGCTGTTCCTGTCCACCCTCAACCGCACCCCGGCGGCGTTTGCGCTGGCCATCGTCGGGGCGGAGTACGTGGCCGGGCTGCTGCCCAGGGGCACCCACGCCTACCAGGATTTCATCCAGCCCTCGGAGCTTGCGGCGTGGCTGCGCGAGGCCGGGCTGCAGCTGGAGGACGTCAGCGGCATGGCCTACATGCCGTGGCGCAACGCCGCGCGGCTGTCCTCGCGCACCGACGTCAACTACCTGGCCTGCGCGCTCAAGCCGGACGCCGGCAATGGCGCCTGAGGCCACCGGCGGCGGTTTCCCGCCCGCGGTGCTGTTCGACCTGGACGGCACCCTGCTCGACAGCGCGCCGGACATGCTCGCCACGGTCAACCGCATGCGCGCCGCGCGCGGCGCCGGGCCGATGGCGCTGGAGGCGCTGCGGCCGGTGGTGTCCAAGGGCGCGCGGGCGATGTCGGCGGTGGCGTTCCCGGAGATCCTGCCGCAGCGGCTGCCCGATCTGGTGCCCGAGTTCCTGGACATCTACCGCCAGGAGCTGGGCCGCCACAGCCGGCCCTTCGACGGGGTGGAAGAGCTGCTCGGGGCGCTGGAGGCGGCCGGCACCAGCTGGGGCATCGTCACCAACAAGCCCGAGTCCCTGGCCCGCGAGATCCTGCCGCAGCTGGGCTGGCAGTCGCGCTGCGCGGTGCTGGTGGGCGGCGACAGCCTGGCCGAGCGCAAGCCGCATCCGCTGCCGCTGCTGCACGCCGCCGAAGCGGTGGGCGTGGCGCCGGGCGAGTGCGTCTACGTGGGCGATGACGAGCGCGACATCATCGCCGCCCGCGCCGCCCGCATGCCGTCGGTGGTGGCCCTGTGGGGTTACCGCCTGGCCGAGGACGACCCGGTGGCCTGGCAGGGCGACGTGCTGGCCGAAGACGTGCGGGAGCTGCTTGATCCCTCCGCCTGGCCGGCCACGGCTGGCGCGCGATGAGCGAAGAGGGCAAGGGCACCGCGGCGAGCTTCATCGAAAAGTGGCGTTCCCGGTGGCCGGAGTGGAACGTGGCCGAAGTGTTCGTTCCCGCCGCCCGGCGGCCGGCCGTGGACGCCTGGTTCACGCTGCTGCAGGAGCTGTACGAGGCGGCGTGGGGCGGCTCCGACCCGACCCCGGGGCTGGCCAAGCTGGCCTGGTGGCATGAGGAACTGGAAGGCTGGGAGAAGGGCGCGCGGCGGCACCCGCTGGGTGAAGTGCTGCAGCGGCAGCCGGCGCCCTGGAGCCGGCTGGGGCGGGCGCTGAACGTGCTGCCGGGCACCCGTGGACAGCCCGCTGCCGAGGCGGCCGCGGCGCTGGCCGGGCTGGGATCGGCGGTGTGGGCCTGTGACGCGGCGCTTGTCGCCGAGGACGGGCGCGAGCCTGCCGCCCCGGCGAACGCGGACGCGCCGGCCGTCGTGCTGCTCGGCGAGCGCGCGCTGCTGGCGGGCGCGGATGCGGACACCGCGTGGCTGCTGGAGCACTGGCCTTCCCGGCTGCCCGCGGCCCATGTGCGCAGAATCCACGCGGCGCTGCTGCGGGCCCGGCTCGGCGCGCTGTCGCGCGGGCAAGAGCCGGCCGCGCTGCCGGGCTGGCGGGTGCTGGCGATGAGCTGGCGCGCGGCGCGATCGGGCTGATCAATCGCTTCGATGCCGGACGCAGCGTTGCGCGGACGTTCGGCCCGCTGCAGTTAAACTTCCCGTTGTTCCAATCTCCCTTCAATCCGGCTGTTCCCCATGGATCAATCCCCCGCTTCCAGACTTCCCGACGTCGCCGACGACGCCGCCTTCGCCGCCCGCGCCCTGGACTGGGTGGGCATGGAGCGGATCGCGCTGCCGCTGAGGCTGGCGGATGGCCAGGGCGGCGTGATCCAGGTGCCGGCCCGGGCCGACGTGTCGGTGAACCTGGGCAAGCCGGACGTGCGCGGCATCCACATGTCGCGGCTGTACCTGCGGGTGCAGGACGCGTTTGCCGGTGAAACGATGACCGCGGCCGGCCTGCGGCGGATGCTGCAGGATCTGGTGGAGTCGCAGCGCGGCCTTTCCACCGCCGCGCGCGTGGTGCTGCGCTACGACCACCTGCTGCGGCGCCCGGCGCTGGCCAGCGACAACTCCGGCTGGAAGAACTACCCGGTGCAGCTGGAGGCCTCGCTCATCGACGGCCACTTCCAGCTGGTGCTGGGCTTTTCGGTGGAGTATTCGAGCACCTGTCCGGCGTCGGCGGCGCTGTCGCGCCAGGCCAACGCCGAGCGCTTCACCGCCGACTTCGCCGCAGCGCGCCCGCTGTCACCGGCGGCCGTGGGTGAGTGGCTGGCTTCCGAACGCGGGCTTGCGGCCACGCCCCACGCCCAGCGCAGCAGCGCCGAAGTGCGGGTGGAGCTGAAGCCGTCCTTCGACGAGATCCCGCTGGCCGCGCTGGTGGATGCGATCGAGGACGCGCTGGGAACCCCGGTGCAGACCGCCGTCAAGCGCGAGGACGAGCAGGCGTTCGCCCGGCTCAACGCCGACAACCTGATGTTCTGCGAGGACGCGGCGCGGCGGGTGGCGGCGGTGCTGTCGGCCGACGAGCGGGTGGCGCGCTTCGATGCCCGGGTGGCGCACTTCGAAAGCCTCCACGCGCACGACGCGGTGGCGCGGGTCAGCGGTTAGCCGCCCCTCGCCGCGCCGGCTTCAGCGGGGGCGTTCAAGCACCAGCTGCGGATCGATGCGGGTGCCGAACCAGGTCATGCCCCAGTGCAGGTGTGGCCCCGTGGATCGGCCGGTGGAGCCGACCGCGCCGATCACCTGGCCCTGCCTGACCGCATCGCCCACCGCCACGTCCAGGCGCGACATGTGCAGGAAGTTGGAGCCGATGCCGTGGCCGTGGTCGATCAGCACGGTGCCGCCGGTGATGTAGAGGTCGGGCTCGGCCAGGGTGATGACGCCGTCGGCCGGGGCCCGGATGGCGGTGCCCTGCGGGGCGGCGATGTCCATGCCCGAATGCGGAGAACCGGGCTTGCCGTTGTAGACCCGGGCGCGGCCGAAGCGTCCGCTGATCCGCCCCTGGACGGGCTGTTCGAAATGCTGGGCGAATCCGGTCAGCGGCCGGTCGTCCACGCGCGCGGCCGTCACCAGCGCCTGCTCGCGGCGGATGCGCTCGGCCAGCGCCGCCGGCGGATCCACCGTGGCCGGAGGCACCCCGTCGACCCGTTGCAGCGGCCAGTCGCGGGCGGTGACGGCGATTTCCACCGCCTGCGTGCCGCCGTCCGGCCGGGTCACCAGGACCCGCGCGGGCCCGCTGGCGTCACGCCCCACGCCGAAGACCACGCTTCCGTACCCGGTCACCCGCAGGCTGCGGCCGTCGTACTCGACTGCGCTGCCCGGCGGAACCCGGCCCAGCACCATCGCGCCCTGCTGGACGCTGGCCGGAAACACGATGCGGGCGTCTGCCGCGGCCGGCGGCTGTTCACCGCTGGCGGGCCGGGACGCCTGCGCATGTGCCTGCGCGTGGGCCGCACAGGCACCGGCGGCAGCGGCCAGCACCGCGGTCATCAGCAGCGTACGCATCAGCGGGCAAACTCCAGCCGCCGCCCGCCCGCGTCGCCCACGAGCGCTTCGCCGTCCCAGGCCAGCTGGCCGTTGACCCAGGTCGAGGCGATCCGGCTGCGGAAGGTGGTGCCTTCGAACGGCGACCAGCCGCAGCGCGAGAGCACCTGCTCGCGGGTGACGGTGAACGGCGTGTCCTCCACCAGCACCAGGTCGGCCCAGTAGCCCTCGCGCAGGAAGCCGCGCCCGGCCACGTCGAACAGCTGCGCCGGGGCGTGGGCGAACTTGCGCACCACGGTGGCGGTGTCGAAGTGGCCCTCGTGCACGCACTCCAGCGCGGCGTTGAGCGCGAACTGCACCAGCGGCAGCCCGCTGGGGGCACGCACGTAGGGATTGTCCTTCTCCTGCAGGGTGTGCGGCGCGTGGTCGGTGGCCAGCACGTCGATCACGTCCTCGGCGATGGCCCGGCGCAGGGCGTCGCGGTCGGAGGCGTCCTTGATCGCCGGGTTGCACTTGATCTGGTGGCCGAGGCGGTCGTAGTCCTCGCGGGCGAAGCGCAGGAAGTGGATGCAGGTCTCGGCGGTGATCTTCTTGCGCACCCTGCCGTCGGCGTCGACCAGCGGGCCGCGCTCGAACAGCGCCAGCTCGTCGGCGGTGGAAATGTGCAGCACGTGCAGCCGGGTGCCATGGCGCCGTGCCAGCTCCAGCGCCAGCCGGGTGGACTTGATGCAGGCCTCGCGCGAGCGGATGTCCGGATGGCAGCGGGCCGGGATGTCGTCGCCGTACTGCTCCCGGTAGCGCGCCAGCTCGGCGTCGATCATCGGGGTGTCTTCGCAGTGGGTGATGATCGGCACCGGGGTGTCGCGGAAGATCCCGTCCAGGGTGTCCGGGTCGTCCACCAGCATGTTGCCGGTGGAGGCGCCCATGAACACCTTCAGGCCCGGCGTCGTGCGCGGGTCGATGGCGCGCACGTCCTCCAGGTTGTCGTTGCTGGCGCCCATGTAGAAGCCGAAGTTGGCCCGCGCCCGGCCGGCGGCGCGGGCGTACTTGTCCTCCAGCGCGTCGCGGCCAAGGGTGGGTGGGCTGGTGTTGGGCATGTCCATGAAGCTGGTCAGCCCGCCGGCCACCGCCGCCGCCGATTCGGTGGCCATGTCGGCCTTGTACTCCATGCCCGGCTCGCGGAAGTGCACCTGGTCGTCGATCATCCCGGGCAGCAGCCGCCGGCCGGCGGCGTCGACCACGGTTTCGCCCTCGCGGGCGGTCAGTCCGCTGCCGATTTCGTCGATTCGGCCACCGCGGATGCGCAGGTCGCCGTCGAATTCGCGGCCTTCGTTCACCAGGCGGGCGTTGACGATCAGGGTGTCTGTCATGGGTTCTTGTCCGTACGGGGCGGGTGGGGGTGGGGGTCGGGCACGGGATCGTGGCCGCCGGGGTGCAGGGGGTGGCAGCGCCCGATCCTGCGAAGGGCCATCCAGCCGCCCCTGAGCGCGCCGTAGCGGCCGATGGCGGTCATGGCGTATTCGGAGCAGCTGGGGATGAACCGGCAGCGGGGGCCGAGCAGGGGGCTGATCAGCCGTTTGTACAGGCGCAGCAGGAAAATGAGGAAACGGTCGATCACGGCTTTGAAGGCAGCGGAAAAAAAGGGGGCGTGGTTGCCGCTGCGGCCTTTGCAGGGTATAACAGCGCGCCTTCCCGCACCAAGGGAATCCGTAGCAGGAACCTGAGCAGTGGCCACCAAGAAAACCGTCAAGAAGACCGCCAAGAAGGCGCCCGCCAAGAAGACTTCCGCCCGCAAGCCGGCGGTGAAGAAGGCGGCCGCGGCCAGGACGCCGGCAAAGAAGGCGGTGGCGAAGAAGGCTCCGGCCAGGAAGGCGGCGCCGGCGAAGAAGGCGGCTGTGAAGAAGACCCCGGTGAAGAAGGCCGTCGCGAAAAAGGCAGCCGCCAAGGCGCCTGTGAAGAAGGCCGCGGTGAAGAAGGCTACAGTGAAGAAGGTCGGGCTGAAGAAGGCTGCGGCCGCCAGCAAGACGGCAGCGCCGAAGGCGCCCGCCAAACAGCCTGCGGTGAAGAAGGCCGCGGTGAAGAAGTCCCCGGCCAAGACCGGGCCGGTCAAGAGCACGTCGGCGCCGGCGAAGAAGGCGGCTGTGAAGCAGCCTGCCGCCAAGGCGCCGGCGAAGAAGAAGGCGGCGGCGCCGGCGAAGAAGGCGACCAGGGCCCAGGCCGCGTCGGCCGCGCCTTCGCCGATCCGCAAGGGTGCCAAGGTCGCGGTCGCGGTTCCTTCCCGCGCACCGGCGCCGGCACCGAAGAAGAGGTACAAAGAAGTGGCGTACAAGGTTGACAAGGAGACGGGGCGTCCGATCCTGCCGTCGGGTTACAGGCCCGATGCGGCGGAGGAGTACATGAATCCGCTGCAGCTGGAGTATTTCCGGCAGAAGCTGATGGCCCGTCGCGAGGAGCTGGTGGAGGAGTCGCGGCAGACGATCGAGAACCTGCGCGACGAGGTGCGGGACGTGGGCGACGAGGCGGAGCGCGCGAGCCGGGAGACGGAGAACGCGCTCGAGCTTCGCACCCGTGACCGTTACCGCAAGCTGATCAGCAAGATCGAGAGCATCATCCGCCGGGTGGACGAGGGTGACTACGGTTACTGCGTGGACACGGGCGAGGAGATCGGCCTGGAGCGCCTGGAGGCGCGTCCGCAGGCCGAGCGCACCATCGATGCGCAGGAGCGCTGGGAGCACCTGCAGAAGCAGATGGGCGACTGAGGCTTCCGGTTTCCGCTACGAAACAGAACCCCGCTTCGGCGGGGTTTTTTTGTGCGCCTCGACCGATGAGGGACGGAGGCATGGGTTCGCGGGCAGGCCGTCGGGGCAGCCCTTGGCGGGACACGCCGTAAATCCGTCCATGGGGGCTTGCCTGCGCCATCCATGGCGCAGACAGTCCCGCCAAGGGCTGCCCCGACGGCCCGGATACCGCGTTGTGGCGTTTGGAAGAAGAGCCGTCCCCGACGTCGGGTGAGCCGTGACCTGCCGGCGGGGGTATCGCGACAAGCAATACATGGATGTATTGCGCGCGCGTCGGGACAGGATGTCCCGCCGCGCGAAAAGCGATACCCCCGCCGGCAGGGCGCGGCGTCCCACCGAAGCCCGGACATGGCAGCAGAGAAGCTACCGAAGATCGCGCAGGTCAAGCTTGCGCAGCTTCGGCGCCTTGAGGGCGGTAGTCGCGACAACGCTCATGGTCACAAAACCACCCAACACCACCGCCGGCACCAGACCCAGCAAGCGCGCCATGGAGCCGGCATAGAACGCGCCGAGCTCGTTGGACGAACCCACGAACAGCCCGTTGATCGACGACACCCGCCCGCGCATCTCGTCCGGGGTGGCCAGCTGCATGATGGTCGAGCGCAGCACCACCGAGACCCCGTCGCACATGCCGGAAAGCAGCAGGAAGAACGCCGACAGCCAGAACGCCTTGGACAGCCCGAAGCCGATGATGCACAGGCCGAAGCACGCCACCGCGACCAGCAGGGCGCGGCCGGCGTTGCGCTGGATCGGGCGGCGGGCGAGCCAGATGCCCATCGCCACCGCGCCCAGTGCGGGCGCGGCACGCAGGATGCCGAGGCCTTCGGGGCCGTAGTCGAGGATTTCGCGGATGAACGCAGGGGCCAGCGAGATGGCGCCGCCGAACAGGACCGCGAACATGTCCAGGGCGAGCGCGCCGAGCAGGATCTGGTGGCCGAACACGAACCGCGCGCCTTCGGCGATGCTGGCCAGCACCGGCCCGCGCTGCAGCTGCGGCGCCGGTTCGGTCACCTGCATCCGCGCCAGGGCGAGCACCGCGAGCAGGGCGAAGCCTGCCGCCAGGCCGTAGGCCACGCTCATGCCGGCCCAGCCCACCAGCAGGCCGCCAATCGCCGGCCCCAGCACCATGGCCGACTGGAACACGATGCTGCCCAGGCTGGCGCCGTGCACGAACTGCTCGCGCGGCAGCACCCGGGCGAAGAGCGCGTTGTAGACCGGGCCGAGGAAGGAGCGCACGGCGCCGGTGAGGACGATGGCGGCGTAGATCTTCCATACGCCGTCGCCGAGCCAGCCCTGGGTGATGGCGACCAGCAGCAGCGGGGTCACGGCCAGGCCGGCGCAGGCGACCATGCCCAGCCTGCGCCGCGGCAGGTGGTCGACCAGGTAGCCGGCGAACGGGGCCACGCAGAAGTAGGGCAGCACCTCGGCCAGGCCGATCAGGCCCAGCATCCACGGGTTGCGGGTCAGCTCGTAGACGTGCCAGCCGACCGTGACCGCCACCATCTGGTAGGACAGGATGGTGCAGATCCGGTAGCCCAGCAGGGCGCGGAAGTTGCGGTTGCGCAGCGGTGCGGCGCGGCTGGCCGCGGCCGCGTTCACCTGCCGGCGGCGCTGGCGGCGTGGTCGCGGATCCAGGCCAGCAGGGCGGCCAGGCCGTTGCTGCGGGTCGGGGACAGGTGCTTGGCCAGGCCGATGTCGGCGATGAAGCCGGGCTCGGTGGCCAGGATTTCCTCGGCGCTGCGGCCCGAGTACACCCGCAGGGTGAGGTAAATGAGGCCCGAGACGATGGCCGAATCACTGATGGCGCTGAAGTCCAGCCGCGAGGCGTCGCCGGAGGCGACGATCCAGACCATGGACTGGCAGCCGTGCAGGCGGTTGTCTTCGACCCTGGCCTGCTCGGGGAAGGCGGGCAGCTTGCGGCCCAGGTCGATCAGGTACTGGTAGCGCTCCGACCAGTCGCCGAAGAACGCGAACTCGTCGCGGATGGCGGCCTGGGCGGCGTCGGGGGTGGGTTCGAGCGGGAAGGGGGAGTCGGTCACTGCGCGGGCGGCGGCCGGGCGGCCGCGGTTCGGATCAAGCCCGCTATTGTCGCAGAAAGCCGGTATTGCCCGCGCGGCCGGGGCTCAGCTGCGCTTGCGCACCCAGCGCACGCCCTGCGGGGTGTCCTCCAGGGCAATGCCTTCGGCGGCGAGCTGGTCGCGGATGGCGTCGGCGCGGGCGAAGTCGCGGTTCTTCTTGGCTTCGCTGCGCTCGTCCACCAGCGTCTGGATGCGGGCGTCGTCGTCGCCGGCGGCGACGACGGCGAACCATGCTTCCGGCGCCTGCTGCAGCAGGCCCAGTGCAAGCCCGGCACCGAGCAGCGCGGCCTTGGCCGTCCGGCGCGAGGCCTCGTCGCCGGCCCTGCGCGCCTCGCCGGCGAGGCGCGCCAGGTCGGCCAGCGCCTGCGGGGTGTTGAGGTCTTCGTCCAGCGCGGCTTCGATGGACGCGGGGATTGCCGGCCCGGCCTCGACGTCCGCCAGGTCGCGCAGGGTGGCGTACAGGCGATCCAGGGTGCGTGCGGACTGTTCGATCAGCCCGTCCGACCAGTCCAGCGGCTGCCGGTAGTGGGCCGACAGCAGGGCGTAGCGCAGGGCCTCGGCGGGGTGTTCGGCCAGCAGGTCGCGCACCTTGGCGATGTTGCCCACCGACTTGGACATCTTCGAGCCGCCCAGGGTCAGCATGCCGTTGTGCAGCCAGTAGCGGGCGAAGGTGCGTCCGCCGTGGGCGCATTCGCTCTGGGCGATCTCGTTCTCGTGGTGGGGGAACTGCAGGTCGACGCCGCCGGCGTGGATGTCGATGGTCTCGCCCAGGTGGGCGGCGGCCATGGCCGAGCATTCGATGTGCCAGCCCGGGCGGCCGCGGCCCCAGGGCGAATCCCAGCCGGGCAGGTCGTCACTGGAGGGTTTCCACAGCACGAAGTCGCCCGGGTCACGCTTGTACGGAGCGACGTCGATGCGGGCGCCCGCCAGCATTTCGTCGGTGTCGCGGCGCGAGAGCTTGCCGTAGCCCGGGAAGCTGCCGACGGCGAACAGCACGTGGCCCTCGGCGGCGTAGGCGTGGCCGCTTTCCACCAGCTGCCCGATCATCTCCAGGATCTCGCCGACGTGGGCGGTCGCCTCCGGTTCGATGTCCGGCGGGGCGACGCCAAGGGCGGCCATGTCCTCGCGGTAGGCGGCGGTGAAGCGGCCGGTGATGTTGGAGATCGGCACTCCGGCCTCGCCCGCGGCGGCGTTGATCTTGTCGTCGATGTCGGTGATGTTGCGGGCGTAGCGCAGCGCGCCGTGGCGGCGCCGCAGCAGGTCGGCCAGCACCCCGAACACCACCGGCCCGCGCGCGTTGCCGATGTGCACGTAGTTGTAGACCGTGGGCCCGCACACGTACATCGTCGGGCACGCCGGGTCGATCGCCTCGAAAGCCTCGATCCGGCGGGTCAGAGAGTTGTAGAGGCGCAGGCTCATTGCGTGATGCGGCCGTGGGCAGGGTGGGGAACGCGATTCTATCGGCCGGGGAACGATCACGACAGCGCCGGTTCAGCAGCCGCTGGCGGCCAGCGCCTAAACTTGCCGGTCAATCCTGCCGTCCGGGCCCGATGCCGCGAACCCGCCTGCCATTGCGTCTCCTCGCCTGCGCCCTGCTGGCCGCAGCGGGTGGGGTGGTCGCGCAGGAGCCGGCCGATGCGGCGCAGGAGGAGGGACTGTCGCTGCCTCCGCCGCCGGTCGTAGCGCCGCAGGAAAACGTCAGGATCGAATTCGCCCGGGTGCTGGCCGCCGAGCCGGTGTTCCAGACCCTGCGTGCCACCAGCATGGTCGAGCGCTGCGATCCGGTCAGTCCGGTGGCCGGCGAGCCCGAGCGCCGCGGCCTGTCGCGGGTGGTGGGCGCGGTGCGCGACGTGCTCACGCCGACCGAAGACGACGGGGAAGAGGACGCGCATGACGGCGCCGAGTGCCGGATGGTGCCGGTGGAGCGCGAGTTCCGGCGCCCGATCGGCTACGACGTGGACTACGTGCACCGCGGGGTCACCTACCGCTCGCGGATGCCGTACGACCCCGGCAACCGGGTGCGGGTGCGGGTCTCGGTGACCCCGGTGGTCAGCCCCGATCCGTGAGCGCGCCGCGCCCGCTTGTGGTGCCGCCCTTCGCGTGAGAAGATCGTCCGAATGAACCTGCTGTGCGCCGACGCCCGCATCCTGACCTCCGCCCGCATGGCGGCGGGGATGACCTCGCGCGCGCGCCGACCGGAAGCCTGCCAACGCGCTGGGTAGCCGGAGCTCGCCATCTCGAGTTTCATGCATGAACCCGGCCCCGGCGCCGGGTTTTTTCGTTTCCAAGGACTCCATCGATGAACCTTCCCAGGCACTTCCTCAATACCCAGGACTGGTCGCGCGCCGGCATCGACGCGCTGCTGGCCGAAGCCGCACGTTTCAAGCGCGAGCCGCTGGGCGACCACCTGCGCGGGCGTTCGATCGCGCTGGTGTTCTTCAACCCGTCCATGCGCACCCGCACCAGCTTCGAGCTGGGCGCCTTCCACCTGGGCGGGCACGCGATCGTGCTGCAGCCGGGCAAGGACGCGTGGCCGATCGAGTTCGCGCCGGGCACGGTGATGGACGGCGACGCCGAGGAGCACATCGCGGAGGTCGCGCGGGTGCTGGGGCGCTACGTGGACCTGATCGGGGTGCGCGCGTTCCCGAAGTTCGTCGACTGGCAGCATGACCGCCAGGATCTGGTGCTCAAGGCGTTCGCGAAGTACTCGCCGGTGCCGGTGATCAACATGGAAACCATCACCCACCCCTGCCAGGAGCTGGCGCATGCGCTGGCGCTGCAGGAGCACTTCGGCACGCCCGACCTGCGCGGGAAGAAGTACGTGCTGACCTGGACGTACCATCCCAAACCGCTCAACACCGCGGTGGCCAACTCGGCGCTGACCATCGCCACCCGCATGGGCATGGACGTGACCCTGCTGTGCCCGACCGCGGACTACGTGCTGGACGAGCGCTACATGCAGTGGGCGCGCGACAACGTGGCCGAGAGCGGCGGCTCGCTCGACGTCAGCCACGACATCGAGAGCGCCTACGCCGGCGCCGACGTGGTGTACGCCAAGAGCTGGGGCGCGCTGCCGTACTTCGGCAACTGGGAGCCGGAGAAACCCATTCGCGAACGCTACAGGCACTTCATCGTCGACGAGGCCAAGATGGCGCTGACCAACAATGCGGTCTTCAGCCACTGCCTGCCGCTGCGGCGCAACGTCAAGGCCACCGATGCGGTGATGGATTCGCCCGCCTGCATCGCAGTGAACGAGGCCGAGAACCGCCTGCACGTGCAGAAAGCGGTGATGGCCGCGCTCGCAAAAACCAATTCCTGAAGACCCCCACGAGTACTGAAATGACCGCTTCCGAATCCAAAGACATCGTCCTCGCCTTCTCCGGCGGGCTGGACACCAGCTTCTGCGTGCCCTGGCTGAAGGAGCAGGGCTGGAACGTGCACACCGTGTTCGCCGACACCGGCGGCGTCGATGCCGCCGAGCGCGAGGCGATCGAGAAGCGCGCCGAAGAGCTGGGCGTGGCCAGCCACCTCACCATAGATGGCGGGCCGGCGATCTGGGGCGGATTCGTCAAGCCGTTCGTGTGGGCGGGCGAGGGCTACCAGGGCCAGTACCCGCTGCTGGTGTCGGACCGCTACCTGATCGTCGATGCCGCGCTGGCGCGGGCGAAGGAGCTGGGCACGAATGCCATCGCCCACGGCTGCACCGGCATGGGCAACGACCAGGTGCGCTTCGACCTGGCGGTCAAGGCCTCGGGCGACTACCGGGTGGTGGCGCCGATCCGCGAGATCCAGAAGGAGCACACCCAGACCCGCGCCTACGAGCAGGCGTACCTGGCCGAGCGCGGCTTCGGCGTGCAGGCCAGGCAGATGGCCTACACCATCAACGAGAACCTGCTCGGGGTGACCATGTCGGGCGGCGAGATCGACGAATGGGACGAGCCGGGCAAGGGCGCGCGCGGCTGGTGCGCGCCGCGCAGCGCCTGGCCGGAGGAAGCGCTGACGGTGTCGCTGCGCTTCCAGCACGGCGAGGCGGTGGAACTGGACGGCAACGCGCTTGAAGGCCACGAGATCCTGGCCCGGCTCAACAAGCTGTTCGCGTCCTACGGCGTGGGCCGGGGCATGTACACCGGTGACACCGTGATCGGCCTCAAGGGCCGGATCGTGTACGAGGCGCCGGGCCTGGTGGCGCTGCTCACCGCGCACCGGGCGCTGGAGGAGGCGGTGCTGAGCAAGCACCAGAACCGCTTCAAGCCCGAGGTCGCGCGCAAGTGGGTGGAGCTGGTGTACGAGGGCTTCTTCCACGATCCGCTCAAGACCGACCTGGAGGCGTTCCTGGCCTCCTCGCAGGCGACGGTCAACGGTGAGGTCGTGCTGCGCAGCACGGGCGGGCGCGTGGATGCGGTCGCGATCCGCTCGCCGCATATCCTGGCCAGCAGCGGCGCCACCTACGCGCAGTCGGCCGACTGGGGCGTGGAGGAGGCCGAGGGCTTCATCAAGCTGTTCGGCATGAGCAGCACGCTGTGGGCGCAGGTGAACCGGTGAACGAAGCGCTGGGCCGCACCCTGGAACACCTGCAGGCGCTGGTGTCGTTCGACACCCGCAATCCGCCGCGTGCGATCGGCACCGGCGGGATCTTCGATTACATCCGCGCGCAGCTGCCCGGCTTCGGGATCGAGGTCACCGACCACGGTGACGGCGCGGTTTCCCTGCTGGCGGTGCGGGGGACGCCGAAGCGGCTGTTCAACGTGCACCTGGACACGGTGCCGGATTCGCCGCACTGGAGCGCGGATCCGTTCACCCTGCGGGTGCGCGACGGCCGTGCCATCGGCCTGGGCGCCTGCGACATCAAGGGCGCCGCCGCGGGCCTGATCACCGCCGCCCAGGCCGGGGACGGCGATGCCGCGTTCCTGTTCTCCAGCGACGAAGAGGCCAACGATCCGCGCTGCATCGCCGGCTTCCTTGCCCGTGGATTGCCGTACGACGAGGTGGTGGTGGCCGAGCCGACCGGCTGCCAGGCGGTGTTGGCGCACCGGGGCATCTCGGCGGTGCTGGCGCGCTTTCGCGGCGAGGCCGGGCATGCGTCCGGCACCGCGGCGCTGGAGTCCAGCGCGCTGCACCGGGCGATGCGCTGGGGCACCCGGGCGCTGGACTTCGCCGCCGGCCAGGGGCACCAGCGCTTCGGCGGCATGACCGGGCTGCGCTTCAACATCGGCCGGGTGCAAGGCGGCATCAAGGCCAACGTGATCGCGCCCGAGGCCGAGGTGCGGTTCGGCTTCCGGCCGCTGCCTTCGCAGGATCTGGACGGCCTGCACGCGCAGTTCGGCGGCTTCGCGGCGCCGGGCGACCTGGAGCGCTACGAGGAAACCTTCCGCGGCCCGCCGCTGCCCGCCGGCGGCGTGGCCGGGGCCGAGGAGCGCAGGCTGCAGGCGCGCGACCTGGCCGACGCGCTGGGCCTGCCGATCGGCAACGCGGTGGATTTCTGGACGGAGGCCTCGCTGTTCTCGCAGGCCGGCATGACCGCGCTGGTGTACGGCCCGGGCGACATCGCCCAGGCCCACACCGCCGACGAGTGGGTCGCCCTGGATCAGCTGCAGACCTACGCATCCACCCTGTCACGCATCATCAACGGCGAGGGCGCCTGACCCATGCAAGCCCATTCCAATACCCGCCAGACGATCATCCGGCTGCTCTCGTCGATGGGCAGCGCCCGCGAGATCGACCAGTACCTCAAGCGCTTCTCGCAGCTGGATGCCAAGCGCTTCGCGGTGGTCAAGGTCGGCGGCGCGGTGCTGCGCGACGACCTGGAGGCGCTGGTCTCGTCGCTGACCTTCCTGCAGCAGGTCGGGCTGACCCCGATCGTGGTTCACGGCGCCGGGCCGCAGCTGGATGCGGAGCTTGCGGCGGCGGGGATCGAAAAGCGCACCGTGGACGGCATGCGGGTGACCACGCCCGAGGCGCTGGCGATCGTGCGCAGGGTGTTCCAGGCCTCCAACCTCACCCTGGTGGAGGCGCTGCAGCAGGTGGGCGCGCGCGCGACCTCGATCACCGGGGGCGTGTTCGAAGCCGATTACCTGGATCGCGACGCGCTGGGCCTGGTGGGCGAAGTCAGGCGGGTGAACCTGGCCCCGATCGAGGCCAGCCTGCAGGCCGGTTCGATCCCGGTGCTGGCCAGCCTGGGCGAAACTCCCGCCGGGCAGATCCTCAACGTCAACGCGGACGTGTCCGCCAACGAGCTGGTGCGGGCGCTGCGGCCGTACAAGATCATTTTCCTGACCGGAACCGGCGGGCTGCTGGATCGGCAGGGCAGGGTGATCGATTCGATCAACCTGTCCACCGAGTTCGACGACCTGATGGAGCAGGAATGGATCAACGGCGGCATGCGCCTGAAGATCCAGCAGATCCATGAGCTGCTGGGCGACCTGCCGCTGTCGTCGTCGGTGTCGATCACCCGTCCGGCCGAGCTGGCGCGCGAGCTGTTCACCCACAAGGGTTCGGGCACGCTGGTGCGGCGCGGCGAGCGCGTGCAGCGGGCCACCCGCTGGGACGAGCTGGATCTGCCGCGGCTGCGCGGGCTGATCGAGTCCAGCTTCGGCCGCACCCTGGTGGCGGACTACTTCGAGCGCACGCCGCTGCTGCGCGCCTACGTCAGCGAGAACTACCGCACCGCGGTGATCCTCGCCGACGTGGATGGCGTGCCCTACCTGGACAAGTTCGCGGTGCTGGACGAGGCCCAGGGCGAGGGCCTGGGGCGCGCGGTGTGGCAGGTGATGCGCGAGGAAACGCCGCAGCTGTTCTGGCGTTCGCGCCAGGGCAACGGCGTCAACCAGTTCTACCACGCCGAATCCGACGGCTGCTTCCGGCACGGCCCATGGCGGACGTTCTGGTACGGGCTGGAGGATTTCGACGTGATCCGGGCCTGCGTCAAGCACACCATGCAGCGGCCGGCGACCCTGGAGGAGGCGAAGCTGTGAACGCAGCGGTTACGAAGACGGTGGGCATCGTCGGGGCGCGCGGGCATACCGGGGCCGAGCTTATCCGCCTGGTGGAGGCGCATCCGGGGCTGGAGCTGGCGTTCGTGTCCTCGCGCGAGCTCGACGGGCAGCCGGTCTCGGCGCACGTGGAAGGCGTTTCGGGGAACCTGCGCTACGGCAACTTCGAACCGGACGCGGTCGCCGGGCAGGGCGCCGATGCGGTGGTGCTGGCGCTGCCCAACGACAAGGGCGGGCCGTTCGTGGAGGCGCTCCAGGCGCAGGTGCCCGGCACGGTCATCGTCGACCTGTCCGCGGATCACCGCTTTGATCCGCAGTGGGTGTACGGCCTGCCCGAGCGCGGCCGCGACGCCATCCGCGGCGCCACCCGCATCGCCAACCCCGGCTGCTACGCCACCGCGATGCAGATTGCCATCGCGCCGCTGCTCGATCAGCTGGCCGGCCCGCCGCAGTGCTTCGGCGTCTCCGGCTACTCGGGTGCGGGCACCACGCCTTCGGATCGCAACAACCCGGCGCTGCTGCAGGACAACCTGATGCCCTACGCGCTGGCCAACCACATCCACGAGCGCGAGGTGACCGCGCACCTGGGCGTGCCGGTGGAGTTCATGCCGCACGTGGCGCCGCACTTCCGCGGCATCACCATGACCGTCAACCTGTGGCTGCGCGAGCCGATGGAGCGCGACGCCGTGGAGCGCCTGTACCGCAGGCACTATGCGGGCGAGCCGCTGGTGGAAGTGTTCGAGGACGCGCCGTGGGTGAGCCGCATTGCCGGCCGCCATGGCGTGGCGGTGGGCGGCTTCACCGTTGCGCCGGGCGGGCGCCGGGTGGTGGTGGTCGCCACCCTGGACAACCTGCTCAAGGGCGCGGCCACCCAGGCCATGCAGAACCTCAACCTCGCCCTGGGCTTCAAGGAGCTCGAAGGCATCCCCGTGTAGGAGCGCGCATGGCGCGCTCCTGCACGACCATGTTGATGACAGGAACAGGACATGAGTGATCTGCTTTGGCAAAAACCCGGGGTTGAAGTCGACGCCCGCATCCAGGCCTTCCTGGCCGGCGACGACGTGATCCTGGATCGCGAGTTCTTCCTCCACGACATCCGCGCCAGCCGCGCCCACGCGCAGGGGCTGGAGCGGATCGGGATCCTGTCGGCGGCCGAGCTGGAGGCGCTGGAGCACGAGCTGGACGGGCTGGCAAAGGACTTTTCCGCCGGCGGCTTCGTGCTCGACGAGCGCTACGAGGACGGCCATTCGGCAATCGAGGCGCGGCTGGTGGAGCGGCTGGGCGATGCCGGCAAGAAGATCCACACCGGCCGCAGCCGCAACGACCAGGTGCTGGTGGCCACCCGGCTGTGGCTGAAGGAGAAGCTGGAGCGGATGGCGGAGCTGTCGCGGCAGACCGCGCGGATCGCGCTGGATCGGGCCGAGGCGGAAGCCGGCCTGCCGCTGCCGGGCTACACCCACCTGCAGCGGGCGGTGCTGTCCTCGGCCGGCATGTGGTGGGCGGGCTGGGCGGAGGCGTTCATCGACAACGCCCGCCGCGCGGCGGACACGCTGGCGCTGGTGGACTGCAATCCGCTCGGCACCGCGGCCGGCTACGGGGTGAACCTGCCGCTGGATCGCGACCATTCGACCGCCGCGCTGGGGTTTGCGCGCATGCAGGTGAGCCCGGTCTACGCCCAGCTTTCGCGTGGCAAGTTCGAACTGGCCGCGCTGGAGGCGCTGGGCTCGGCCACGCTCGACCTGCGCCGGCTGGCCTGGGATCTGTCGCTGTTCACCAGCGCGGAGTTCGGCTTCGTCGCGCTGCCGGCGCAGTACACCACCGGCAGCTCGATCATGCCCAACAAGCGCAACCCCGACGTGATCGAGCTGATGCGCGCCGTGCATGCGAGCGTGGCGGCCGCACGCACCGAGATCGAGCAGCTGCTGTCGCTGCCCTCGGGCTACCACCGCGACCTGCAGGCCAGCAAGGGCGCGATCTTCCACGGCTTCGGCCGCGGCCTGGCGGCGCTGGAGCTGCTGCCCGCGCTGCTCGGTAACCTGGACTGGAACCAGGAGCGGATGGCCGCCGCCGTCGATGCCGGCATGTACGCCACCGACGTGGCGGTGGAGCAGGCCGCGGCGGGGGTGCCGTTCCGCGACGCCTATCGCGCCGCGGCGCAGTCGGTGGAAAGCGCCGGCACCGGACGCACTCCGCGCGGCAGCCTGGAGGCGCGGGTTTCGCCGGGGGCCGCCGCAGACCTGAGGCTGGACGTGTTGCGTGCGCGGCTGGCGTCGCTGGATGCTTGAACTTGCCCGGATGGATGCCGGGGCTCTTGCCCACCGAAGTCGTCGCCATTACAATGTGCGGCTTCCCGCGTCGGGGTGTAGCTCAGCCTGGTAGAGCGCTACGTTCGGGACGTAGAGGTCGCAGGTTCGAATCCTGTCTCCCCGACCAATCGCGGTGAACCGAAGAACCGGCCCCTGGCCGGTTTTTTGTTGTCCGTCGCCCGGGCAGACGGGCGGGAGCGGTGCCTGAACGGCTAAAATGGCCCATTCCGCCGTATCTTCGGAGCCTGTCTTGATCAAGCCGCGTACCCCGCCCGGGGTGATGGAACTGCTGCCGCGCGAGCAGATCGCCTTCCAGCGCATGCTGGACACCATCCGCCGCAGTTTCGAGGGCTTCGGCTTCCTGCCGGTGGAGACGCCGGTGTTCGAACTGTCGGACGTGCTGCTGACCAAGTCCGGCGGCGAGACCGAGCGCCAGGTGTATTTCGTGCAGTCCACCGGTGCGCTGGAAAAAGCCGACGGTGGACGGCCGGACATGGCGCTGCGCTTCGACCTGACGGTGCCGCTGGCACGCTACGTGGCCGAGCACGAGCACGACCTGGCGTTCCCGTTCCGCCGCTACCAGATGCAGCGGGTGTACCGCGGCGAGCGCGCCCAGCGCGGGCGCTTTCGCGAGTTCTACCAGTGCGACATCGACGTGATCGGCAAGGATTCGCTTTCGCCGCGCCACGACGCCGAGATCCCGGCGGTGATCCACGCGGTGTTCAAGGCGCTGGGGCTGGGCGGGTTCACCATCTGGATGAACCACCGCAAGCTGCTGCGCGGGTATTTCGAAGGGCTGGGTATCGAAGGCGAGCGCCAGCTGCTGGTGCTGCGCGAGCTGGACAAGCTGGACAAGCGCGGCGCCGACGCGGTGCGCGAGACCCTGCTCGGGGAAGGCTTCGAACTGCCGGCCGACGCGGTGGAAAAGCTGATGGCTTTCTCGCAGGTGCGCTCGAACGGGCACGATGACGCGCTGGCGAAGCTGGAGGCGCTTGGGCCAGGTTCGCCGCTGTTCGAGGAGGGCCGCGATGAGCTGCGCGCCGTGCTTGAACGCCTCCGGGCGATGGGCGTGCCGGAGACCGACTACGCGATCAACCTGTCGATCGCCCGCGGCCTGGACTACTACACCGGCATGGTCTACGAGACCACCCTGGACGAGTACTCGCAGATCGGCTCGATCTGCTCGGGCGGGCGCTACGACGACCTGGCCAGCCACTACACGAAGTCGAAGCTGCCCGGCGTGGGAATCTCGATTGGCCTCACCCGGCTGTTCTGGCAACTGCGCGAGGCGGGGCTGGTCGAGCTTGCGGACAGTTCGGTCGACGTGCTGGTGACCCTGATCGACGATGAGGGCCTGGACCACGCGCTGGCGCTCTCGCAGAAGCTGCGCGCCGCGGGATTGAACGTGGAGACCCAGCTGGAGCCGCGCAAGCTGGCCCGCCAGTTCCAATACGCCGATCGCGCCGGGATCCGGTTCGTGGTGATCCGCGGCGGCGACGAAGCCGCCCGCGGCGTGGTGGCGGTGAAGGACCTGCGTCGTGGCGAGCAGTTCGAACTGGCCGAGGACGAACTGGCCAGCGCGCTGCAGGTCGAGCGCGAGCAGCTCCGGGTGCAGCGCGCAAGGCCGGTGACCTCCACTTCCCCGAACGGATCCGCGACATGAAGCACATCCGCCTTGACGGCACCTCACTGACCGGCGAGCAGCTGGTGATCATCGCCAACGGTGCTTCGGTCGAACTTGACCCCGGGGCACTGGAACTCGTGGCGCGCGCGGCCGACTTCCTGGCCGAGCAGGTGCGCCTCGAAGAGCCGATCTACGGTGTCTCCACCGGCTTTGGCAGCAACGCCGACAAGCTGCTGGGCGCGCACCCGCTGCGCGACGAACTGCCCGGCGCCACGCCCTCGGGCCGCGCGCTTCACGCCGAGCTGCAGCAGAACCTGATCCTCACCCACGCGGTGTGCGTTGGCGAGCCGATGGCGCCGGAGGTGGTGCGGGCGATGCTGTGCATCCGCATCAACACACTGCTCAAGGGCCACTCGGGGATACGCGTGCAGACGCTCCAGGCGCTGGCGGCGATGCTCAACGCCGGCGTGGTGCCGGTAGTGCCCGAATTGGGGTCGGTGGGGGCCTCGGGAGACCTGGCGCCGCTGTCGCACCTGGCGATCGTGCTGCTGGGTGGGGGCGAGGCGTTCGTGGAAGGCCGCCGCATGGCGGGCGCCGACGCGCTGCGTCACGCCGGGCTCGAGCCCATCGAGCTGTCGTACAAGGAGGGCCTGGCGCTCAACAACGGCACCGCACAGATGCTCGCCATGGGCGTGCTTGCGCTGGACCGGCTGGAGCGGTTGCTCGAAACGGCGGACCTTGCCGCGGCGATGACCATCGACGCCTTCGCCGGCCGCCTGGGCGCCTTCGACGGGCAGGTGCACGCGCTGCGCCCGCACCCGGGGCAGGTCGAGGTCGCCGCGCGCCTGCGCGCGTTGCTGGAAGGCTCCACCCTGGCCGACATTCCTTACCACCTGGTCCCGAGATTCCTGCCGTGGCTGCCGGAAAGCTGGGACACCCCCGAAGCCCAGGCCCTCAACTTCGACATCGGCTGGCAATGGGTGCCGGCCAGCCAGCGCCACGGGCGCGAGAAGTTCTACCAGCGCTTCAAGCCGTTCCGCGGCGGCAAGAAGCACCAGCCCCAGGACAGCTATTCGCTGCGCTGCATCCCGCAAGTGCACGGCGCCGTGCGTGATGCGGTCGCGCAGGCGCGCCGGGTGCTCGACATCGAACTCAACGCGGTCACCGACAACCCGCTGGTGTTCCCGGACCGCCAGGCAGAGCACGTCGAGGAGCAGGTGATCTCCGCCGGCCATTTCCACGGCATGCCGCTGGCCCTGGCGCTGAGCTATGTGAAGGCCGCGATCCCGGTACTGGCTTCGATCTCCGAGCGCCGGCTCAACAAGCTCGTGGACCCGGCCACCAGCGACGGCCTGCCGCCGTTCCTGATCGGCAACGAGGATGGCACCGAGTCGGGCCACATGATCGTCCAGTACACCGCCGCGGCCATCGTCAACGACCTGGCCACCCGCGCGCATCCGGCCAGCGTCTATTCCGTGCCGACCAGCGCCAACGCCGAGGACCACGTGTCCATGGGCGCCAATGAAGCGCGCCACGTGCTGTCGATGGTCGCCGACCTGGGCAAGGTGCTGGGGCTGGAGTTGTACACCGCGGCCCAGGCACTGGACCTGCGGCGCGACATGATCAATGCCGCGCGCGACCTGGCCCGCCACACCGACGCGGCGGGTTTCGCCGCCAAGGTCCAGGGCGCCCCCCCCGAGGGTCACAGCGACCGCCAGCGATTCCTGGACGAAGTGGAGGCGTTGCGGGCCGAGCTCGCGGCCGCCGAACCGTTCCATCCCGGTGCAGCGGTGTCGGCAGCCCACCAGGCCCTGCGGGAGCGCATTGCCTTCCTGGATCGGGACCGGGCGATGGACGGCGAGGTTGCCGAGGCGGTCAGGCTCGTGGCCCAGGGCACGCTGCTGGAAGCGGCGCGCCGCGCAGAGGCAGGCGAGCGCGGCTGATCCGGGGCCGGCAACCCGGCCTTTTTGCATGCAGGTACCCGTGCCCCCGCAGGGGGGCGCGAATGCGTGCATTGGCGCTTGACAATGTAATAGCGCGTTATTACATTGTCGCAATGAAGCAGCGCCCCAACCCCCGGCCGACCCAGGATGCGAACGCCTCGTTGAAGGCGCTCGCCAAGGCGTTTGCCAGCATCGACAGCCCCGCCGAAATGGAAGCGTTCCTGCGCGACCTGTGCACGCCGGCCGAGCTGGAGGCGATGGCAGACCGCTGGCGGGTGGTGCCGCTGCTGCTGCAGGACATTCCCTATCGCGAGATCCACGAGCGCACCGGGGTGAGCGTGACCACCGTCGGGCGCGTCGCGCGGACCATCGAGTACGGCGCTGGAGGCTATGCGGCGGCCGTGCGCCTGCAGCCCCACCTCGTCCCCTCCCATTGACCCTTTCGCCATGAGCCCACCCGCCCCCGCGGCGGTGCGCGACCGTTTGCGCATTGCCATCCAGAAAAGCGGCCGCCTCGGCGAGCCGTCCCGCGCCCTGCTCGCATCCTGCGGGCTCGACTGGCGCGAAAGCCGCGATCGCCTGTTTTGCTACGGCGAATCGCTGCCGATCGACCTGCTGTTGGTTCGCGACGACGACATTCCCGGCCTGCTGGCCGAGGGCGTCTGCGACCTGGGCATCGTCGGCCGCAACGTGCTGGCCGAGCAGGCAGCCGGGCGCAAGGCCGGCGACCAGCCGCAGGCCGCGCGCGAGCTGCTGGCGCTGGACTTCGGTGGCTGCAGGCTGGAGATCGCGGTGCCCGAATCATGGGACTGGCAGGGCCCGCGGCAGCTGCAGGGCAAGCGCATCGCCACCAGCTATCCCTGGCTGCTGCGGGAGTGGCTGCAAGGGCAGGGCATCGAAGCCGAGGTGGTGGTGCTGTCCGGATCCGTGGAGATCGCCCCCCGGCTGGGGCAGGCGGACCTGGTGTGCGACCTCGTGTCCAGCGGTGCCACCCTGGCCGCCAACCAGCTCAAGCCGGTGCTGTCGGTGCTGGAGAGCGAATCGGTCCTGGCCGGCCCGGTCGAGCCGCCGGCCGGCGTGCGCGGCCGCCTGCAGCATCAGCTGCTGCAGCGCATGCAGGGCGTGCTGCGGCTCAAGGACAGCCGCCTGCTGATGTTCCAGGCGGACAGGGGCCAGCTGGATGCAGTACTCAAGCTGCTGCCCGACGCCGATCCGCCCACGATGATGCAGCTGGATGGCCGCGATGCGCTGGCACTGCAGACGCTTTGCCGGGGAGCGATGACCTGGCAGCGGCTGGAAGACCTGCGCCAGGCCGGCGCGCGAGGCCTGATGGTGCTTCCCGTCGAACGGAGCCTGGCATGACCGCGCCGGTGCAGGAGCGCGGGACGCGGGTACAGCGCCTGGACTGGGCCCGGCTGGACCCGGCCGCGCGCGGGCGGGCGCTGGCCAGGCCGGTGCAGGCCGTGGCCGATGCCGTGGGCGCCACCGTGGCCGGGCTGGTGGAAGAAGTGCGGCGCGGCGGCGACGACGCCCTGCGGGACATCACCCGGCGCCTGGACGGCGTTGCGCTGACGCGCCTTGAGGTTGGCGAGGATGAGTTTGCCCAGGCCGAAGCCGCCGTGTCGCCGGCGTTGCACGCGGCGATGGCAGAAGCGGCGGCCCGCATCGAGGCCTTCCACGTGGCCGGCATGGCGCAGCCGTATGCGGTGGAAACCGCCCCCGGGGTGCGGTGCGAACGGATGGTGCGGCCGATCGCGCGGGTGGGCCTTTACGTGCCGGCCGGTAGCGCACCGCTGCCGTCCACCGCCCTGATGCTCGGCGTGCCAGCGCGGCTGGCCGACTGCGGGCAGGTGGTGATGTGCACGCCCCCACGTGCGGACGGCAGTGCCGATCCGGCCGTGCTGGTCGCCGCCCGGCTCGCCGGGGTCGACCGGATATTCAAACTGGGCGGCGCCCAGGCGATCGCCGCCATGGCCCTGGGCACGGCGGAAGTGCCGGCCTGCGACAAGCTGTTCGGTCCCGGCAACGCATGGGTCACCGAGGCCAAGCAGCAGCTGGCACGGACCGGCGTGGCTGCCATCGACATGCCCGCCGGGCCATCCGAAGTACTGGTGATCGCCGATGCCGGTGCCAACCCGGCTTTCGTGGCCGCCGACCTGTTGTCGCAGGCCGAGCACGGGCCTGATTCGCAGGTGCTGCTTCTGTCCGACAGCGAGGGGCTGCTGGATGCGGTGGAGGATGAGCTTGCACGCCAGCTCGCGCGGCTGCCGCGCGCACAGGTGGCAGCGCAAGCGCTGGCGAACTCCCGCTTGGTCAAGGTCCAGGGGCTGCAGGATGCGTTCACGATCAGCAACGCCTACGCGCCCGAACACCTGATCCTGGCCGTTCGCGATCCGCGCGCCTGGCTGCCGCGCGTGGCGGCGGCCGGCTCGGTGTTCCTGGGTGACCACACCCCCGAGGCGCTGGGTGACTATTGCAGCGGCACCAACCACGTGCTGCCCACCAACGGTGCGGCGCGCGCCTGGAGCGGTTTGGGAGTGGACAGCTTCCGCACCTTCATCAGCGTGCAGGAGGCCACGCCCCAGGGCATTGGCGGCATCGGGCCGTGCGCGGTCACGCTCGCCGAAGCCGAGGGGCTGCAGGCGCATGCCAACGCGGTGCGGCTGCGCCTGGAGCAGACCGCATGAACGCGATCCTGGATCTGGTGCGTGAAGACCTGCGCGGCTTCGCCGGCTACGCCTCCGCGCGCAGTCAGGCGCTGCAGGCTGACACCTGGCTCAACGCCAACGAGTCGCCGTGGCGTTCAGCGGCCGACCCCGAAGGGCTGTGCACCCGCTATCCGGAGCCTCAGCCCCGGGCGCTGGTGGAGGCGCTGGCCGGGCTGTATGGCTGCGCCCCGGAGCAACTGCTGGTCGGGCGCGGCAGTGACGAAGCGATCGACCTGCTGGTGCGGGCGCTGTGCGTGCCCGGCCGCGACGCGGTCGCGATCACGCCGCCGGTGTTCGGCATGTACGCGGTGGCGGCGCGGCTGCAGGGCGCGCCGCTGCGCGAGGTGCCGCTGGTGGAGGATGATGCCGGCTTCTCCGTCGACTTCGACCGCCTGGCGCAGGCCGCGCTGGAAGGTGGCGCCCGGCTGGTGTTCCTGTGTTCGCCCGGCAACCCGAGCGGCAACGCGCTGGCGCTCGAGGACATCGCCACGCTGGCCAGCCGGCTGCGGGGCCGGGCGCTGGTGGTGGTGGACGAGGCCTATGGTGAATTCTCCCGCGTGCCGTCGGCCGCCACGCTGCTGCACGCACACGAGAACATCGCGGTCCTGCGCACGCTGTCCAAGGCGCACGCGCTGGCGGGCGCGCGCATCGGGGCGGTGATCGCCAGTGCCGCGCTTGCAGCGGTGCTGCGGCGCTGCCAGGCGCCGTACCCGGTCCCCGCGCCGTGCGTGCAGATGGCCCTGGCGGCGCTGCAACCAGAAGCACTGGCGCGCACCGCCGGCAACATCGGGCAGGTGCTACGCGAGCGCGAGCGGATGGCGGCGCAGCTGTCCGGAGTGCGGGGCGTGAAGCGCGTGTATCCATCGGAAGGCAACTTCCTGCTGGTGCGCCTGGAGGATGCCGCCGCCGCGTTCGAGCGCCTGCGTTGCGCCGGCATCGTGGTGCGCGACCAGCGTTCGACGCCGGGCCTGGCCGACGCGCTGCGGATCACCATCGGCACGCCGGAGCAGAACGACCGCGTGCTGCAGACGCTGCAGGCCCGGGTCGGGGAGGACGCATGAGCACGCCCATCCTGTTCGTCGATCGCGACGGCACCCTGATCCAGGAGCCGGAGGATTTCCAGGTCGACTCGTACGACAAGCTGCGGTTCGTCGAGGGCGTGATCCCGGCGATGCTGAAGCTGCGCGATGCCGGCTACGAATTCGTCATCGTCAGCAACCAGGACGGGCTCGGCACCCGTCTCTACCCGCAGTCGGCCTTCGATGGCCCGCACGCGCTGATGATGCAGGTGTTCGAAAGCCAGGGCATCCGGTTCCGCGAAGTGCTCATCGACACCAGCCTGCCGGAGGCCAGCCTGCCCACGCGCAAGCCCGGCATCGGCCTGGCATTGCACTATCTTCGTGACCGCGGCATCGACCTGGAGCGCTCGGCCATGGTGGGCGACCGGCCGACCGACATCGGGTTCGCCGCCAACATGGGGATCCGCGGGTTTCAGCTGAAGACCGCGCAATTCGGCGGGGAGTGGGACTGGAGCGGCGTGGCGCATGAACTGGCGGACGCGCCGCGCCGGGCCAGCGTGCGCCGCGATACCCGCGAAACCCGGGTCAGGGTGGAAGTCGACCTGGACCGTACCGCCGAGCCGCGCATCCGCACCGGGCTGCCGTTCTTCGACCACATGCTCGAACAGATCGGCAAGCACGGCGGTTTCGCGCTTGAGGTGGAGACCCGGGGCGACCTCGAGGTGGACGAGCACCACACCATCGAGGACACCGCGCTGGCGCTCGGCCAGGCACTGCGCGAGGCGCTGGGCGACAAGCGCGGCATCCACCGCTACGGCTTTACCCTGCCGATGGACGATGCACTGGCCAGCGCCGCGCTGGATTTCAGCGGCCGGCCCTGGCTGGTGTTCGAGGGCGACTTCAGGCGCGAGCGGGTCGGAGACCTGCCGACCGAAATGGTGCCGCACTTCTTCCGCTCGCTGTGCGACGCCGCCGGACTCAACCTGCACCTGCAGGTGCGGGGCGACAACGACCACCACAAGGTGGAAGCGTCGTTCAAGGCGCTGGCGCGCGCGCTGCGCCAGGCGATCCGTCGCGAAGGCGTCGAGCTGCCCAGCACCAAGGGAGCGCTGTGATGAAGGTGGTGCTGGTGGACGCGGGCGGGGCCAACCTTGGCTCGCTGCGCCAGGCATTGCTGCGGCTCGATGTGGAGCCGGTGCTGAGCGCCGACGCCGGGGTGATCCGCGCCGCGGACCGGGTGATCCTGCCGGGGGTGAGCACCGCGGCCAACGTGATGCGGCGGCTGGGCGAGCTCGGCCTGGCCGACGTGTTGCGGACGCTGCAGGCCCCGCTGCTGGGCGTGTGCGTTGGCATGCAGGTGCTGTTCGAGCATTCCGCCGAAGGGGATACGCCGTGCCTTGGCCTGCTCCCGGGCCGGGTGCGCCCGCTTGCGCCTGCGCCTGGCGTGCGGGTCCCCCACATGGGCTGGAACCGGCTCCACCGCGTGCGCGACTCGGCGCTCGGCCGCGGCATCACCGATGGCGCGTTCGCGTACTTCGTACACGGCTATGCGGCTCCGGTCACCGCCGACTGCGACCTGGCGTGCCGGCACGGCGCGAACTTCGCGGCGGTGGTCCGGCGCGGCCGGGTGGCCGGCGCCCAGTTCCACCCCGAGCGCTCCGGCGCGGTCGGTGCACGCCTGCTGCGCAACTTCATCGAGGCCGGGCCGTGAGCGGCGCATTCACGGTCTATCCCGCCATCGACGTGCGCGGCGGCCGGGTGGTGAGGCTCGCGCAGGGCGACTATGGGCGCGAAACCCGTTATGACGGCGATCCCCTGGAGCTGGCGCGACGCTACGCCGACCAGGGCGCCCGCTGGCTGCACCTGGTGGACCTGGATGCCGCACGCGAGGGTGGCTACACGCTGGCGCCGCTGCTGCGGGAGTTGCGCCGCGATGGCCGCCTGCAGGTGCAGACCGGCGGCGGCGTGCGCGGGCGCGACGACGTCGCGCGCCTCCTGGAAGCCGGGGCGGACAGGGTGGTGGTCGGCTCGCTGGCGGTGCGCGAACCCGACGCCGTCATCACCTGGATCAGCCATTTCGGAGCCGATCGCATCACCGTGGCGCTGGATGCGCGGCTGGACGGCGAAGGCGTCTGGCGGCTGCCCGTGCACGGCTGGACGGAAACCGGCAGCCAGCGCCTGGATGACATGGTGCGCCGCTATGCCGACGCCGGCCTGTGCCACCTGCTGAGCACGGACATAGATCGCGACGGCATGCTGGCCGGCCCCAACCTCGCACTCTATGGACACCTGCGCGTGCTCGCCCCCCGGCTGGAGGTGCAGGCGTCCGGTGGCGTCGCCGACCGGGCCGATGTTTCCAGGGCCCGCGCCGCAGGCTGCGCCGGCATCGTGCTCGGGCGCGCACTGCTGGAAGGGCGCCTGGACCTGGCAGAGGCCCTGGGAGCCGGCGCATGCTGACCCGGCGGATCATCCCCTGCCTGGACGTGCGCGGCGGCCGCGTGGTCAAGGGCGTGCGCTTCCGGGACCACGTGGACATGGGTGCCATTGCCGAGCTGGCGCTGCGCTACCGGGACCAGGGCGCCGACGAGCTCGTGTTCTACGACATTGGCGCCAGCCCCGAAGGGCGGGCGGTGGACCATCGCTGGGTGGAGCGGGTGTCGGCGCTGATCGATATCCCGTTCTGCGTCGCCGGCGGCATCCTCGACGTTGCCACCGCGCGCGCGGTGCTGCACGCCGGGGCGGACAAGGTGTCGATCAACACCCCGGCGCTGGAGCGCCCCCATCTGGTGTCGGAGCTGGCGGATGCCTTTGGCGTGCAGTGCGTGGTGGTCGGCATCGATTCGATCCGCGAGGCCGACGGCCAGTGGCGGGTGCGCAGCCATACCGGGGATCCGTCGGCTACCCGCGAACTGGCGCTGCGCACCCTCGACTGGGTCGTGCGCGCTCAGGAACTGGGCGCGGGCGAGATCGTCCTCAACTGCATGGACAGCGACGGCGTGCGCAACGGCTACGACATCGCGCAGCTGAAGGCGGTGCGGGACGTGTGCCGGGTGCCGCTGGTGGCGTCCGGCGGCGCAGGCGAGGCCACGCACTTCGTCGACGTGTTCGAACAGGCCGACGTGGACGGGGCGCTGGCCGCGAGCGTCTTCCACAGCGGGGCGCTGTCCATCGGCGGGCTCAAGCAGGTTTTGCACGGGCGGGGCATCGAGGTGCGGGATGAATGACGACGACGTGCGGGCCATCGGGACCGCCAAACTGGACTGGGAGAAGGCGGGCGGCCTGCTGCCGGCGGTGGTCCAGGACGCCGCCACCCTCCGGGTGCTGATGCTTGGCTACATGGACCGCGCCGCACTGGCGACCACGCTGGAGACTGGCCTGGTGACCTTCTTCAGCCGCTCCAGGCAGCGCCTGTGGACCAAGGGCGAGACATCGGGCAACGCGCTGGAGCTGGCAGGCATCCGCGCCGATTGCGATGCGGACGCACTGCTGGTCCTGGCGCGGCCGCGCGGGCCGACCTGCCATCTGGGCACGGACAGCTGTTTCCCCGGGGCGCCCGCCAGCGGACTTGCCGCGCTGGACATCCTGGTCGCCGGCCGCCACGCCAGCCGTCCGGCTGGAAGCTACACCACGCGGCTGTTCGAGCAGGGCGTGCAGCGCGTCGCCCAGAAGGTGGGCGAGGAGGGCGTGGAGACCGCCCTGGCGGCCGTCGCGGGAGACGACTCCCAGTTGCTGGGGGAGGCAGCGGACCTGGCCTACCACATGCTGGTGTTGCTGCGCGCGCGCGGCCTGGGCCTGGCCGAGCTTGAAGACACCCTGGCCGGACGGCGAAGCTGACGATCCGCTCAGGCGGCGCTGATCGAGGTGCGCACGCAGTTGCGACCGTTGGCCTTGGCGGCATACATGGCGCGGTCGGCGACCTCCAGGGCGTCGTCGACGGCGTCGATGTCATCGGCATTGATGGTATGCACGCCGATGCTGGCGCTGATGCGGATCTCGTGGTCGTGGGCCAGGCACGGTTCGCTGACCAAGGCCTGGCGAACCGCTTCGGCCACGGCGACGGCGGCGGACAGGTCATGGCCCGGCAGGGCGATCACGAACTCCTCGCCGCCGAATCGCGCCAGCAGCGCGTGCTCGTCCATCGCGCTGTCGATCCGGCGCGCCGCCCAGCGCAGCGCTTCATCGCCGACCAGGTGGCCATGGCGGTCGTTGATGGCCTTGAAATGGTCCAGGTCCACGATGAGCAACGACACCGGGCGGCGGCTTTGCCGGCTGTCAGCGACCATGCGGTCGAACGCTTCATGGAACCAGGTGCGGTTGTACAGCCCGGTCAGGCCGTCGCGGCGGCTGGATTCACGCAGGCGCCCGTGCGCCTCCTCCAGCTGCATCAGGGCGTTGCGCACTTCCTGCGTGCGCTGGGCCACTTTGCGCTCGAGCATGACGTTGGCTTCGCCGGCAATGCGCTCGTTCTCGTTGCGCAGCGATGCGTAGCGGTAGCCCAGTGCAATCGACAGCAGCAGCATCTCCAGCGCCGAGCCGATCTGCACGCCGTACTCGGTGAAGAAGTTCTTGGGCAGCACGCCGAAGGCGAGCAGGGTGAACACGGCGGTGCCGAGCAGGAACATCCCCCAGGCCAGCAGCAGCAGCTGCGCCGGACGGTAACCCAGGCGCACCACGCGAACGGTTGCAGCCACGATCCAGGCGATCCCCACCAGCACCGCCAGCGATGCGATCGGCGTTGCGATCCGGTAGGGGAGCCAAAGCGAGGCGATGCCGAAGAATACGAAAAAGCCGATCACCGTCAGGCTGGCGACGTTGCCGGCCGGCCAGCGTTGCGGCAGCTCCAGGAAGGTACGGGTGAACTGGTTCATGCCGATCAGCGCCAGGCAGATCGACAGCGGCACCGACCTGTCCGCAAGCCATGGCCAGTTCGGCCACAGGTACTCGAAACCCAGCCCGTTGAGGGTGAACAGCACCAGGCCGAACGCGGTGATGTGGAACAGGTACCAGAAGTAGCTGGGATCGCGCAGCGAGATCCACAGCACCAGGTTGTAGAAGAACAGTGCCAGCAGGATCCCGTAGTACAGGCCGATGGCGAGCTGGGCGTCGCGCGAGAGCTCGGTGAACGCCGCCGGGGTGTACAACTCCAGCGGCACCTGCATCGAGCTTTCGCTTTCCACCCGCACCAGCAGGTCCACCGGCTCGTCGGGCGGCAGGTCGAGACGGAAGTTGGGGTGCCGGTAGCGCACGCTGCGCACGTCGAAGGGTAGGTGGTCACCGCCGGCCTGGTGCAGGATGCGCCCATCGGCGTGCCGGACCCAGACATCGAGCCGGTCGCTGAGCGGATATTCCTGCACCAGCAGCCAGCGCTGTTCGTCCTGGTTGCGGTTGACCACCGTGGCGTGGAACCAGAACGCGCCGCGCTGGAAACCAAAAGCGGCGTTGCCGCCCGGAACCGGCTTGAACCGGCCCTCGCGCACGTGGACGAACGCGTCCTGCATGCGTCCGGCCGATTCGCTGTCCTGGCGGTAATGAAGGTGTGGGGTGAGGGTCAGGCGGTCGGCGCCGGGGGGCAGTTCCACCGGCCGGGCGTGGAGGGCGCCCGGGCACAGCAGCAGCACCAGCATGCCGATCCAGGCAATGCATGCGCGTGCTTGCGCGGCTGGATTCCCGTCCATCGCCCCCCCAGGTCGGGGCGAACGCCGCCCCAATCGCGAAAGATAGACCAGTGCAACCGTGTTTGCATGATGGGCCGGCATAATCAGCGGCCAGTCCCGAACCTGGATCGTCCGTATGCGCCGCGCATGGCCGTTGTTGCTGTTCCTGCTCGCAGTCCCCGCCACGGGTGCCGCGCAATGCCTGCAAGGCTCCGTGGGCGTCCGGGACGCCGGCGGCGTTCATCCCTTGCAGGGCGTCGGGATCTCCGATGGCCGGCAGCTGGCGACTTCCGGCCTGGACGGCCGCTGGACGCTGCAATCGCCGCTCGCCGGCCCCGTATTCATGATCAAGCCCGCCGGCCACGGCGTGCCGATGCGGGAGGACGGGCTGCCCGACTTCTGGCGCCCGGGCACGGACGGGCGCGGCTGCGATTTTGAGCTGGAGGCAGCCGCCGGCAACGCGGACGGGCCGCTGGAAGTCCTGGTGTTCAGCGACTCCCAGACCGCCGACATGCGTGAGGTCGGTTACTACCGGGACGCGATCGTGGCGCCGCTCGCAGGCAGCCACGGCGCACGGCTGGGCCTGAGCCTGGGCGACATCACCAACGACGACCCGTCGCTGTATCCGGCACTCATAGAGGCGACCACCACGCTGGACGTGCCGTGGCTGCACGTGGCCGGCAACCACGACCTGGATTTCGACGCTGGCTCCGACCGTGATTCGCTGCGGTCGTTCCACCAGGCCTACGGGCCGGATACGTTTGCGTGGGAGGAGGACCAGGCGGTCTTCGTTGGACTGGACAACGTGGTGTACCGCCCGGACGGGGGCAGCGGCTACACGGGCGGCCTGCGCGAGGACCAGTTCGAATTCCTCGAAGCCTGGCTGCCGACGCTGTCCGCGGACCGGCTGGTCGTGGTGATGGTGCATATCCCGCTGTTCAACACCTCCGCGGAGCGCGAGACCTTCCGCGCGGCTGATCGAGAGCGGCTGTTCCGGCTGCTGCAGCGATTCCCCAAGGTGCTGGTGCTCAGCGGGCACCGCCACCAGCTCCAGCATGTGTTCCATGGGCCCGACAGCGGCTGGCATGGCGAAGCGCCGCTGCATGAGTTCAACGTCGGCGCGGCCAGCGGGGCGTTCTGGTCAGGCGCGGCGGGCGACGACGGCATTCCCGACGCGACCATGTCGGATGGCACGCCCAACGGCCATGCCCGGCTGGTGATCGACGGTGACGGCGCCTACCGGCTGTCCTGGCACCGCGCCGGCCACCACGGCGATGACGACCCCGGGTTCACCGATGCGATGTCGCTGCATGCGCCGCGGTCGCTCAGGCGCGGCGCGTACCCGGCCTGGGGCATCTACGCCAACGTGTACATGGGGCTGGAAGACACCCGGGTCGAATTCCGGGTCGGGGAGGGCGAGTGGCGGCCGATGCGCAAGGTGGCGGCGCCGGATCCGCGGCTGGTGGTGGAAAACGTGCGCGACGACCTCGCCACGGAGCTGCGCGGCTTCGACCGCTCGCCCGAGGCGGTGCCGTCCACCCACCTGTGGCGCGGCGCGCTGCCGACCGGCCTGGAGGAAGGCGAGCACCGGATCGAGGTGCGCGCGTTCGACCTCTGGCAGGGCGAGCAGCGGGCGTCGACCCGCTACCGGCTGATCGAGGCGAAAGTCGAACCGTAGGACGGGGCAAAGCCCCCGCAAACGCCGCGTGCGCCCGGTCTACGGCCCGTCGGCAGCGTCCGAAGCGGGCACGGCCGGGGCCTGGTAGGGATAGGCCACCGCCGGGCCGGGCTCGATCGAGGACCGCCAGGCATCCAGCACCGGCCCGATCCGCTCGCCCACGTGCATCTGCGGGTGGGAGGCGTCGTAGCCGTCCGCCTGCTCGCGCCGGGTGACCTCCTGCTTGGCGTCGCCGAAGGCGCGGATGAAATCGTCGTGGTGGTTGAGGGCTTCGACCAGCCAGGCCTGGCCGAACCAGGTCACATGCGAGGCGGCGCCGCAGCCGAACGAGGTGCGATCCTTGCGCGCGGCGGTGATTACCAGCGCGTCCGGGCTGCGCAGGGCAGGAAGGAACCCGCCCGAAAAACAGGCCGAGACCACCACCACCCGGTTGCGGATCCCCGATGCCTCGAGCGCGCCGGCAAGCGCCCCGGGGGTGATGGTTTCATCCAGCAGCGGCGGCAGCTCCACGTACAGCTCGTGATCCTCGCTGCCGTGGGTGGTGATGAACAGCAGCAGCAGATCCTCGTCCGGATCCATCGCCTCGCCGATGCCGGCCAGCGTCTGATCCAGGTTGTCGAGGGTGGCCAGCGGCCGCGGCGCCTCCTCGTCGAGGCTGTCGAAGTGGTTGACCAGGCCGATCACCCGCCCCTGCGCCTGGAAGCGCGTATTGACCAGCTGCTCCAGGTACAGCACCTCGTTGCGGAACACGTCCTCGTTGCCGTCACCGGCAAAGCCGACCACGTACAGGTCGGGCTGGCCGGGGCGCTGCGCCGGCATCGCCTCCAGTGCCTGGCTGATCAGGCGCCGGTCGCGCTCGGGAACGGTCTCTTCCTCGGCCGACGCGGCACTGCTGAACAGCACGGCGGCGGCGAGGACGAGGCTCCCGCCCCAGGCGCGACCGAAGCTAAGGATCGATTTCATCGAAGGACTCGACCCGCGGGTGGCCGCCGGCGGCCTCGCCGGTGCGCGGCTGCGGGTAATCCCCGCGCCGATCCAGCAGCACCGTGCCCATGCCGGCCTCGCGCGCCGCGTCCAGTTCGGCCACCACGTCGGACAGGAACAGCACCTGCGCCGGCGCCACGTCCAGGCGCCGGGCGATGCGCGCATAGCTTGCCGACTCGCGCTTGCCGCCGGTTTCGGTGTCGAACCAGGCCGAGAACAGCGGGCTCAGGTCGCCGGCGTCGGAGTGGGTGAAGAACAGCACCTGCGACGGCACCGAGCCGGACGAATACACCGCCAGCGGATGGCCCTGCTCGTGCCACTGCTGCAGGCGGCGGACGACATCCGGGTACACCGGCGCGGTGAAGTCGCCGTTGCGGTAGCCGTCGGCCCACAGCATGCCCTGCAGGGCCTTGAGCGCGGTGTGCTTGAGATCCTGCTCGATCCAGCCCTGCAAGGTCTCGGCGATCATTCCGTCCTGGCACACGCCGCCGAGCTCGGTGGCCACTTCGTCCAGCCAGC
Organism: Luteimonas dalianensis; assembly: GCF_049339425.1. Classification (NCBI taxonomy): domain Bacteria; kingdom Pseudomonadati; phylum Pseudomonadota; class Gammaproteobacteria; order Lysobacterales; family Lysobacteraceae; genus Luteimonas; species Luteimonas dalianensis. The sequence continues at coordinate 49,519 of NZ_JBMPPO010000001.1, forward strand.
GGCGCACCTCCGGCTCGTGCCCGCGCACGCGCACGAAGCGGGGCATCTCCTGGCGGGCGTAGGGAAACAGCACCTGCTTGACGAAGGCGACCGGGCTGGTGGTGCCTTCGATGTCGGTCAGGATCGTGCGCGCCATTGCGTCCTCCGCGTGCTCAGGCCTCGCCGTAGCGCGGGAAGCGCTGGGCGATGTCCGAGCCGGTGAAGTGGCCGACCCAGCCGTCGGGCTGCTGGAAGAACCGGATCGCGACGAAGTCCGGCTCCGGCCCCATGTCGAACCAGTGGGTGGTGCCGTCGGGCACCGCGATCAGGTCGTCCTTGACGCACTCGATCTCGTACACCTTGCCGTCCACGTGCAGGGTGAACAGCCCCGAGCCGGCGACGAAGAAGCGCACCTCGTCCTCCTTGTGGTAGTGCTCGTCGAGGAACTTGCGCCGCATTTCCGCGCGCTGGGGGTTGTCCGGCGCAATGCTGATCACGTCGACCGTGGTGAAGCCGCGCTCGGCCGTGAGCCTGTCCACGTCCGCGCGGTAGGCCGCCAGCACTTCCTCCTGGCTGGCACCGGCGGCGATTGGCGCGCTGGCCTGCCAGCGCTCGAAGGTGACGCCGATGCGCTCCAGCTCGCGGGCGATCTCGTCGCCGTCATGGCTGACCAGCAGGGGCGCATCGGGCGCGTCGTTGTTGAAAATGCGAAGTCGGCTCATGGCCTGGCCTCATGGGACTGCGTGGATAGCCCAACATTATCAGGCATGCCCGCGCCCGGCACATGCGGCCCGCTGAATGTCCGGCTGCCTCAGCGTCCGGCGGTGAGCCGCCGCAGATCCAGCTCGCAGCCCAGCAGGAAATCGAACGCGTCCAGGTGCCGGCGCGCCTCGGCCATATCCCGGCCCCAGGCGTACAGGCCGTGGCCGTCGATCAGGTAGCCCCACATCGGGCCCTCATCGAGCAGCGCGTCGACCCGGGCCGCAAGCACCGGCATGTCCTGGCTGTTGGGCAGTACCGGCACGATCACTTCGGCCTCGTGGGTAGTGTTGCCGCTGAAGGCCTTGAGCAGTTCGAATCCGGCCAGGCGCACCTGGCCGGCGCCCGCGAACAGGCGTGAGGCCACCGTCTGGGTGCGCGAATGGGTATGCAGCACACAGCCCACGTCCGGCAGCCGGCGGTACAGCTGGGTATGCAGCAGGGTCTCGGCCGAGGGGCGGTGGTCGCTGCCGACGGCCTTGCCGTCGAAGTCCACGACCATGATGTCGTTTTCGCTCAGCCTGCCCTTGTCGCGGCCGGAGACGGTGATCGCGGCGTGGCGTTCGTCCAGGCGCTGGGAGAAGTTGCTGCTGGTGGCCGGCGTCCAGCCCTGCGCGGCCAGCTCGCGCACGTTGACGATGAGTTCGCCGGTGCGCTCGCGCAGCAGCCGGGTGTCATAGGGAGGGGCGCTCATGGCCACAAGTCTAACGCCGCGCGGCTCACTCGGCGGCGGCCGCGGGCGTGCGCTGCCCGGACTTGCCGTCGCCCGGCTTGAGCCGCAGCACCTTGAAGCCGGTATAGGCCATGATCAGCGCCACCACGGGCCCGGCCAGGTTGAAGAACGCATAGGGCAGGTAGTCCCAGGTGGCCACGCCCAGGGTCGCGGCCATGTACGCGCCGCAGGTGTTCCACGGCACCAGCGGGGAGGTGATGGTGGCGCCGTCCTCCAGCGCGCGCGACAGGTTCACCGGATCCAGCCCCCGGCGCTTGAACTCGGGCCGGTACAGGCGGCCGGGCAGCACGACCGCCATGTACTGGTCGGCGGCCACGATGTTGGCGCCCAGGGCGGTGGTGATGGTCGAGGCCAGCAGCGAGCCGGTGCTCTTCACCCTCGCCAGCAGGCTGCGCACCATGCGTTCCAGCAGCCCGGTACGCTCCATCACCGCGCCGAAGCCCAGCGCGCAGATGATCAGCCACACCGTATTGAGCATGCTGATCATGCCGCCGCGGGTGAGCAGGTCGTCCACCACCGCATTGCCGGTCTGCGACTGGTAGCCCTCGAACAGCGCCATCCAGGCCCCGGACAGCAGCGCCATCGGCCGGGACAGCTCGGGGTTGCCGGCCAGTTCGACCACCAGCTCCGGCTGGAACACGACCGCGAACACCCCGCCCAGCAGCGCCCCGATCATGATCGTCGGATAGGCCGGGAAACGCAGCACCGCCAGCGCGAACACCACCACCATCGGGATCAGCAGGTACCAGCCCAGGGTGTAGTGGGTGGCCAGCTGGCCGGCCAGCCCGCCGAACTCCGCGCTGCCGCCGCTGCCCTGGCTCAGGCCGATGACCGTGAACAGCACCAGCGCGATGGCCATGCTGGGGAAGGTCGTCCAGGTCAGGTGGCGGATGTGGGCGAACAGCTCGGCCCCTGCGGCGGCCGGGGCGATGATGGTGGTATCGGAGATCGGCGACATCTTGTCGCCGAAGTAGGCGCCGGAGATGATCGCCCCGGCGGTGATCGGCAGCGACATGTCCATGCCCTGGGCCACCCCGATCAGGGCCACGCCCAAGGTGCCGGCGACCGTCCAGGAGCTGCCGATCGACAGCGCCACGATCGCGCAGACGATGCACGTGGCCGGGTAGAAGTAAGCCGGGTGCATCAGCTGCATGCCGTACACGATCAGCATCGGCACCGTTCCGCTGAGGATCCAGGTGCCGATCAGCGCGCCGACCGAGAGCAGGATGAAGATCGGCACCACGGCCACCGACACCCCGTGCACCAGGCTGTCCTGGATCTCTTCCCACGGGATGTGGTTGCGCAGGCCGACCAGCGCGGCCACGCCGGTGGCCAGGATCAGTCCGACCTGGTTGGCGCCGAAGGAGGCGTCGTCGGCGTACAGGTAGACGGCGCAGGCCAGCGCCACCACCAGGAACAGCAGCGGGGTGAGTGCCTGCAGCAGGCTGGGATCCCGACGGCTTGCCTGGTTCACGCGCGGTGCTTCCGTCCGCCGAGGCCGGCCCGGCCAAACCCGTAGTGCATGCCAATTCCCCCTCGCGGTAGAGCGCTGTACCTTGCCAAAGGGGGCCTGCGATCACAAGCGGCGACCGGCACTTGACCGGCGGGGCGATAATGGGTGCTCCCCTGGCTTCCGAGGCCTCGCCAAGGCATGCAGCACACCGTCAGCCCGCACCAGCAGCTCATCGACACGCTGCTGGATTACCGGGCCCGCTGGCCGGACGAATCAGGCTGCGTGGGCCATTTCATCGAGCTCACGCAGTCCCGCGAGGATCCCTACGTGCGCGAGCGCCTGGCAGGCCACCTCACCGCCTCCTCGCTGCTGGTCAGCGCCGATGGCGGGCGCACCCTGCTGACCCACCACCGCAAGCTCGGCCTGTGGCTGCAGCCGGGCGGCCATGCCGACGGCGACCGCGACCTGGGGCGGGTGGCGCTGCGCGAGGCGGAGGAGGAGACCGGGCTGTCGGGACTGGTGCTGGAGCCGGTGGTGTTCGACCTGGATCGGCACTGGATCCCCGAACACAAGGGGGTGCCGGCGCACTGGCACTACGACGTGCGCTACGTGGTGCGCGCGGGCACGGATGAGCGCTCCATCGTCAGCGAGGAATCGCACGCCCTGGCATGGCGCGATATCGCCGGTGTCGCGGAAGACCAGGCGATGGACGCCTCCTTGCGCCGCATGGCGCGCAAGTGGCTCGCCCGGTAGGCGGCGGGAAACAGCCTGCGCCCCGCGAGCGGCCTTCAGCCGACGGTGTTGGTCTCGTCGCGCTTCTCGCGCGGCGGCAGCTCTTCCTCGCCGTGCTCCAGGAACCAGATGTTCTCGGCGATGTTGGTCACATGGTCGCCGATGCGCTCGATGTTCTTGGCCATGAACAGCAGGTGGGTGCACGGGGTGATCGCGCGCGCGTCCTCCATCATGTAGGTCAGCAGCTCGCGGAACAGGCCGGTGTACATCTGGTCCAGCTCGGCGTCGCCCTCGCGGATCTGCTGGGCGGCTTCGGCATCTCCCTCGCGATAGGCCACCAGCACCTCGCGCAGCTGGCGGGTGGCGATGCGCACCAGGCCCTTCAGGCCGCGGGTGATCGGCAGCGCCGGGGACTGGTTGAGCGCGATCGAGCGCTTGGCCACGTTGGCGGCATAGTCACCGATGCGCTCGATGTCGGACGACACCCTCAGCGCGGCCAGGATCTCGCGCAGGTCGCGCGCCAGCGGCCCGCGCAGGGCCAGCTTCATCACGTCTTCGCTGATTTCCTTTTCCAGCGCGTCGATGGCCACGTCGTTGTCGATCACCCGCCGGGCGGCGCCGTCGTCGCGGCGTTCCACGACGTCCAGCGCGGCCTCCAGCTGGGCGGCGGCCATCGTGCCCATGCGCAGGATCTCGTCCCTCAGGCGCGTGCGCTCCTCGTCGTAGCTGCGCACGATGTGGTCATGGGGCTGGTTGGGCATGTTCCTGTCCTGTCTGGCTCATCAACCGAATCTGCCGGTGATGTAGTCCTCGGTCTGCTGCTGGGATGGATTGGAGAAGATGGTGCGGGTCTCATCGTGCTCGATCAGGTCGCCCAAGTACATGAATGCGGTGTAGTCCGACACGCGCGCGGCCTGCTGCATGTTGTGGGTGACGATGACGATGGTGTAGTCGTTCTTGAGCTCCTCGATCAGCTGCTCGATGCGGCTGGTGGAGATCGGATCCAGCGCCGAGGTCGGCTCGTCGAGCAGCAGCACGTCCGGGCGCAGGGCCACCGCGCGGGCGATGCACAGGCGCTGCTGCTGGCCGCCGGACAGTCCCAGCGCGCTCTGGCCCAGCTTGTCCTTCACCTCGTTCCACAGCGCGGCCTGGCCTAGCGCCAGCTCGACCCGCTCGTCCATCTTCTTCTTCGAGAGCTTCTCGTGGTGGCGGATGGCGTAGGCGATGTTCTCGTAGATCGTCATCGGGAACGGCACCGGCTTCTGGAACACCATGCCGACCTTGCTGCGCAGGCGGTTCATCGGGTACTTGGGGGCGAGGATGTTCTCGCCGTCCAGCAGCACCTCGCCGCTGGCCACCTGCTTGGGATACAGGGCGTAGATCCGGTTGTAGACCCGCAGCAGGGTCGACTTGCCGCAGCCGGAGGGGCCGATCAGCGCGGTGACCCGCTTTTCCGGGATGTCGAGGTTGATCCCCTTGAGCGCATGGAAGCTGTCGTAGTGGAAGTCCAGGTTGCGCGTGGAGACCTTGACCGGCGCCTGCGGCAGCACGTCACGGTCGCTCGTGGCCATCCGTCGCGGCGCAGGGTTGTCGGAGGTGTCGGTCATTGCCGGTTCCAGAAGCGAATCAGTCATGGGAGATCTTGTTGCGCAGCAGCAGGGCGCGCGCGCCGATGCTCACGATCAGCACGAAGGTGGTCAGCACCAGGGCGCCGGCCCAGGCCAGTTGCTGCCAGGACTCGTAGGGGCTGCCCGCGTACTGGTACATCACCACCGGCACGCTGGCCATCGGCTGCATGATATCGGTGTTCCAGTACTGGTTGCCGAACGCGGTGAACAGCAGCGGGGCGGTCTCGCCGGAGATGCGTGCCAGCGCCAGCAGGATGCCGGTGACGATGCCCGCCGAGGCGCTGCGGTAGAGCACCTGCACGATCACCTTCCACTGCGGCACGCCCAGCGACAGCGCCGCCTCGCGCATCTGCACCGGTACCAGCCGCAGCATCTCGTCGGTGGTGCGCACCACCACCGGCAGCACGATGAAGGCCAGCGCGATCGCGCCCGCCAGGGCCGAGAAGTTGCCGCCGGTCTGCATCACGATCAGGGTGTACACGAACAGGCCCAGCACGATCGACGGTGCCGACAGCAGGATGTCGTTGATGAAGCGCACCACCGTGCCCGCCTTGCGCGCGTGGCCGTACTCCGACAGCCAGGTGCCTGCGGCCACGCCCAGCGGGGTGCCGATGGCGATCGCCATCGCGCACATCACCGCGCTGCCGAAGAAGGCGTTGAGCAGGCCGCCGCCTTCCTGCATCGGCGGCGGCGTCATCTGGGTGAACAGGTCGAGGTTGATGCCGCCGGCGGCCTTGCTCACCAGCGTCCACAGGATCCAGCCCAGGAAGAACAGCCCGAACCCGGCGGCCAGGCAGGAAATGATGATCGCGAACGCGTTGCCGAAGCGGCGCCGGCGGTACAGGCTGTCGGCCGTGGCGGACATCAGTTGCCCTCCTTGCGCGCCAGCCGCATCAGCATCAGCCGGGCGATGGCCAGCACCACGAAGGTCACCACGAACAGCACGAAGCCCAGCAGCAGCAGCGCCGAGCGGTAGGTCTCGGTGGCCTCGCCGAAGTCATTGGCGATCAGCGCCGCGATGGTGGTGCCCGGTTCCAGCAGGGAAGGGGACAGGCGCACGCTGTTGCCGACCACGAACGCCACCGCCATGGTCTCGCCCAGTGCGCGCCCCAGGCCCAGGAAGATGCCGCCGATCACCGCCGAGCGGGTGTAGGGCAGCACGATGTCCCAGCTGACCTCCCACTTGGTGGAGCCCAGCGCATAGGCCGACTCCTTGAGCCGGGTGGGGACGGTCAGGAACACCTCGCGCATGGTCGAGGTGATGAACGGGATCACCATGATCGCCAGCACCAGGCCGGCCGTGAGCAGGCCGATGCCCAGCGGCGGGCCGCGGAACAGCATCCCCAGGCCGGGGATCGCGCCGAGGGTGTCGTTGAGCCACGGGGTGACGTGGGTGGTCATCACCGGCACCAGCACGAACAGGCCCCACATGCCGTAGATGATCGACGGGATCGCCGCCAGCAGCTCGACCGCGGTGCTGATCGGGCCGCGGATCCAGCGCGGCGCCACCTCGGTCAGGAAGAACGCGATGCCGAAGCTCACCGGCACCGCGATGATCATCGCGATCACCGCGGTGACGACGGTGCCGTAGATCGGCGCCAGGGCACCGTAGCGGTTCTGCACCGGGTTCCAGTCGGCGGTGAAGAAGAACCGCCAGCCCTGCGAGAACAGGGCGTCGCGCCCGCCCCACAGCATCGACAGTGCGGCTGCGGCCAGGGCCAGCATCACCAGTACCACGGTGGCGCCCAGGATCAGCCGGAACAGGCGGTCGGCCCGGGCGTCGCGCAGGTCGCGGCCGGCCTTGCGGCCGTCGGGGAGAACGGTGGCGTTCATCGCGGGGCCAGTCCCGGTCAGTCGGCGCTGGTGTAGCCGAGCTCGCTCGCCCAGTACGCCTCGACCTGCTCAACCAGCTCGGCCGGCAGCGGCACGTAGTGCAGGGCGCTGGCCTGGCTGGCGCCGTTGTTGAGCGCCCAGTCGAAGAACGCCAGGGTGGACTGGGAGCGCGCCGGGTCGGACGGCTGCTTGTGCATCAGGATGAAGTTGGTGGCGGTGATCGGCCAGGCGTCCGCGCCGGGCGCGTCGGTGATCACCAGGTGGAAGTCGCTGGTGCCGGCCCAGTCGGCGGTTGCCGCGGCGGCGGAGAAGCTGGCTTCGCTGGGCTCCACCCAGTTGCCGGCCGCGTTCTGCAGTGAGGCGTAGGGCATGTCGTTCTGCAGCGCGTAGGCCAGCTCGACGTAGCCGATCGCGCCGTTGATCTGCTTCACGTAGGACGCCACGCCCTCGTTGCCCTTGCCGCCCACGCCCGAGGGCCACTGCAGCTGGGTGCCTTCGCCGATCCGCTCCTGCCACTGCGGGCTGACCTTGGACAGGTAGTTGCTGAAGTTGAAGGTGGTGCCCGAGCCGTCGGAGCGGTGGACGATGCCGATCTGGGTGTCCGGCAGGTCGGTGCCGGGGTTGAGCTCGGCGATCGCGGGATCGTTCCACGCGGTGATGCCGCCCATGAAGATGTCGGCCAGCACCGGGCCGGTCAGGCGCAGCTGGCCGGGCTCGAAGCCGGCCAGGTTGAACACCGGCACCACGCCGCCGATGGTGGACGGGAACTGGCCCAGGCCGGCCTCGGCGAGCTCCTGGCTCGACAGCGGGGCGTCGGAGGAGCCGAAGTCGACCGTGGCCGCCTTGATCTGGGCGATGCCGCCGCCCGAGCCGATCGACTGGTAGTTGAGCCGGTGGCCGGTGGCGGCGTTGTAATCGGCCGACCAGCGCGACATCAGCGGGAACACGAACGAGGCACCGGCGCCGGAGATCTCCGCGCGGGCAGAACCGTCGCCGGCGGCCGCGCCGTTGTCGGAAGGCGAGCAGGCGGAAAGCCCGAAAGCCAGCGGCAGGGCGAGGAGGGCGAGGCGAGCGGGCTGCAGTTTCATGGGAACTCCACGACGTTGGGCCGGCGTTGCCGGCTGATCCGGGTATGAAATGATGTTTTTGTTACAGATCGATGACAGAGCGTCCAGGTGTTGCAGCACCCGGGCCGTGTTCAGGGTCTGGAAAGCGTGATTATCAATGGCTGCGCGCTGAAAGTCTCCCCGTCTCCCGGATCCCGCGGGATCAGGCGATCCACAGCCGCAGCAGCCACGCCACCGTGCCCACCACGGCCAGGCCGGCGAGCCACAGCCCCGCGAACCAGGCCAGCCGCTTCCACAGCGGCCCGGGCGCCGGAGCGGCCATCAGTGGTAGCCCTCGTCGCCGACCTTGCCCCGGAACACCCAGTACGACCAGCCGGTGTAGAGCAGGATCACCGGAATCAGCACCACCGCCCCCACCAGCATGAACACCAGGCTCGAATCGGGCGAGGCGGCATCGGCAATGGTCACCGCCTGCGGCACCACCCAGGGGAACACGCTGATCCCCAGGCCCACGAAGGTCAGCGCGAACAGGGCCAGGGTGAGCAGGAACGGCGCCAGCTCGCGGCCGCGGCGCAGCGAGCGCCAGAACGCGTAGCCCATCACCGCGGTCAGCAGCGGCACCTGGGCGGTTACCAGCACCGCCGGCATGGTTGTCCAGCGGTGGTGGTAGTCGTAGTCCAGGCCCAGGGTGGCCAGGCTCACCGCGACGATGCCGGCCAGCATCGCCACGCCCAGGCGCGAGGCGTGGCGGCGGGCCCGCGCCTGCAGCTCGCCCTCGGTCTTGAGCACCAGCCAGGTCGCGCCCAGCAGGGCGTATCCCACCACCACGCTGACCCCGGTCAGCAGGCTGAACGGGGTCAGCCAGTCCCACCAGCCGCCGGCGTACTCGCGCCCGTCCACCGCGATTCCCTGCACCAGCGCGCCCAGGATGATCCCCTGGGCCAGCGCGGCCACGGTGGAGCCGCCCTGGAAGGCCGCGTCCCACCAGCGCCGGTGCAACGGATCGCGCCAGCGCGCCTCGAACGCCACCCCGCGGAACACCAGCGCCAGCACCATCGCGATCACCAGCGGGTACACCGCGGTCATGATGATGCCGAACGCCAGCGGGAACGCCGCCATCAGCCCGCCGCCGCCCAGCACCAGCCAGGTCTCGTTGCCGTCCCAGACCGGCGCCACGGTGTTGATCGCGGTGTCGCGCTGTTCTCCCGGGTCAATGCCGGGGAACAGGATGCCGATGCCCAGGTCGAAACCGTCCATCACCACGTAGGCGAACACGGCGAACAGCAGGATCAGGGCCCACACCAGGGCGATGTCGAAGTCCATGCGCTCAGTCCTCCTCCCCGGCCATCCGGATCGCCGGCCCCGGGGTGAGGCCGGCCGAACGGATCGGCGCATCGTCCTCGTCCATCGGCCGTTCGGCCGGCTGCACCCCGCGCGCCATCAGCCGCAGGATGTACAGCGTGCCCAGGCCGAACACGATGAAGTACACGATGATGAAGGCCACCAGCGAGGCGCCCACCGCCGAGGCGTCCAGCGCCGAAGCGCTTTCGGCCGTGGTCATCAGGCCGTAGACGGTGTAGGGCTGGCGGCCGACCTCGGTGGTCACCCAGCCGGCGATCACCGCCACGAAGCCCGATGGCGCCATCACCAGCGCCGCCCGGTGCAGCGCCGGCCATCCGTGCAGCCGCCGGCGCCAGCGCGCCCACAGGCTCCACGCGCCCAGGGCGATCATCAGCAGGCCGATCCCGACCATGATCCGGAACGACCAGAACACCATGCCCACCGGCGGCCGGGACTCGGCGGGGATGGTCTCCAGCCCGTCCATCGGCGCGTTGGGGTCGTGCTTGAGGATCAGTGAGCCGAGCTTGGGCACCTGCACCGCATAGCGCACGGTGCCGGCCGCCGAATCCGGGATCCCGAACAGGATCAGCGGCGCGCCCTCCGGATGGCTGCGGTAGTGGCCTTCCATCGCCATGACCTTGGCCGGCTGGTGCTCGAGCGTGTTGAGCCCGTGCAGGTCGCCGATCACGGCCTGCAGCGGCGCCACGACCAGCACTATCCACATCGCCATCGAGAACATCGTGCGCGCGCCGGCCAGCGAGCTGGTGGCCGCCGGATCATCGCCATCCAGGCGGGTGCCGGCGCGCCGGTGCCGCAGCAGGTGCCAGGCACCGACACCGCCCACCGCCAGCGCGGTGGTCAGGTAGGCGCCGGTCAGCGTGTGCGCCAGCCGGTAGGGGAAGCTGGGATTGAAGATGATCTCCATCCAGCTGACCGGCACGAACTGCCCCGCGTCGTTGATGTCGAACCCGGTGGGCGTCTGCATCCAGCTGTTGGCGCTGAGGATCCAGAACGCGGACAGGAAGGTGCCGATGGCCACCATCAGCGTGGCGATGAAGTGCAGCCGCGGGCCGACCCGGTTGAGCCCGAACAGCATCACCCCCAGGAAGCCGGCCTCCAGGAAGAACGCGGTCATCACCTCGTAGGCCATCAGCGGCCCGATCACCGGCCCGGCGCGGTCGGAGAACACCGCCCAGTTGGTACCGAACTGGTAGGTCATCACGATGCCCGACACCACGCCCATCGCGAACGCGACGGCGAAGATCTTCACCCAGAACCGGAACAGATCCAGGTAGACCTGCTCCTTCGTCCGCAGCCAGCGCCACTCCAGCACCGCCAGGTAGCTCGCAAGGCCGATGGTGAAGGCCGGGAAGATGAAGTGGAAGCTGATGGTGAACGCGAACTGCAGCCTCGCGAGGAAGACGGCGTCGGAGTTTTCGAACATGGAGGACTTCCGCAGCGCCAGTGACAGCCGCAGCGGAACCTACCACTCCCGTTGTTAGCGCAGTGGGTACGCGCGGGCGGGCTCAGCCGCCGTGGGGGTAGTCGACCGAGACCACCACGAAGTGCGCGTTGGCGCCCGGCAGGCGGGCCTGGAACTCGTCGTCAACGCGCTTTTTGAGCATCGCCCGTGCCAGCGGCGAGTCGATGCTGATCCAGCCGCGGGCGGCGTCGGTCTCGTCCGGTCCCACGATGCGGTAGCGGACGGCCTCGCCGCTGTCCTGGTCTTCCAGCTCCACGCTGGCGCCGAAGTAGACCGCCTCGCGATCGGCGGGCGGGGCGTCCACCACCCGCAGCGACTCCAGCCGCTTGCTGAGGTAGCGCACCCGGCGGTCGATGCCGCCCAGCTGCTTCTTGCGGTAGGTGTATTCCGCGTTCTCGGAGCGGTCGCCCTCGGCCGCGGCGGCGGCCAGCGCCTTCACCACCTCCGGGCGCTGCACCCGCCACAGGTCGTCCAGCTCCGCCTTGAGCCGGGCGTGGCCTTCGGGCGTGATCAGCGCGGTGCTCTTCTCCGGCGGCGGACGCCAGCGTCCCATCGCAGCCTCAGCGCTTGCCGCCGAACACGCCCATGATCCCGCGCATCACCTGGCGGCTGATCTGGTTGCCGACCCGGCGGGCGGCCTGCTTGCCCATGGTCTCGATCATGCCCTGGCGCCTGCCGGTGCCGAACAGCGCGTCGCGCGCCACCTGGCCCAGGCCGCGCTGGCCGTCGGCCGGCTTGTCGGCCTTGGCCTCGGGCGCCTCGGCCTGTTCGGAAATCTCCTGCGCGCGCTTTGCCAGGATCTCTTCCGCCGATTCACGGTTGACCGGAGTGTCGTACCTGGCCCCGACCGGGCTTGCGGCGCGCACGCGGGCGCGCTCTTCGTCGCTGATCGCGCCCATGCGGCAGCGCGGCGGCGCGATCACGGTGTGCTCGACCGCCATCGGGATGCCTTTCTCCTGCAGCGTTGACACCAGCGCCTCGCCGGTGCCCAGGCGCGAGATGGTGTCCACCACGTCCAGGTCGGGGTTGGCCACGAAGGTCTGGGCCGCGGTGCGCACCGCCTTCTGGTCGCGCGGGGTGTAGGCGCGCAGCGCGTGCTGCACCCGGTTGCCGAGCTGGCCGAGGATCTCGTCGGGCACGTCGTCGGGGAACTGCGAGCAGAAGTACACGCCCACGCCCTTGGAGCGGATCAGCCGCACCACCTGCTCGATCCGCTGCACCAGCGCCGCCGGCGCGTCGTCGAACAGCAGGTGGGCCTCGTCGAACACGAACACCAGCTTCGGCTTGTCCAGGTCGCCGACCTCGGGCAGGGTCTCGAACAGCTCCGACAGCAGCCACAGCAGGAAGGTGGAATACAGGCGCGGGCGCATCAGCAGCTGGTCGGCGGCGAGGATGCCGATCACGCCGCGGCCATTGGTGGTGGTGCGCATCAGGTCGTCCAGCTCCAGCGCCGGTTCGCCGAAGAAGTCGCCGCCGCCGTCCTGCTCCAGGCGCAGCAGCGCGCGCTGGATCGCGCCGACGGACTGCGGGCTGACCAGGCCGTATTCGGCCGATATCGCCTTGCGCTCCTCCAGCACCAGCCCCAGCAGCGCCCGCAGGTCGTCCAGATCCAGCAGCAGCAGGCCGCGGTCGTCGGCCAGCTTGAACACGATGTCCATCACCCCGGACTGGGTGTCGTTGAGCTCCAGGATCCGGGACAGCAGGGTGGGGCCCATCTCGGTGACGGTGGTGCGCACCGGGTGGCCCAGCTTGCCGTACAGATCCCAGAGGATGGTCGGGCTGCCCTCCACGCTGAAGCCGTCGATGTCCATCAGGTCGGCGCGCTTCTGCAGGCCCTCGCTCATCGTGCCCGGCACCGCCAGCCCGGCCACGTCGCCCTTCATGTCGGCCATGAACACCGGCACCCCGGCGCGCGAGAACGACTCGGCCAGCATCATCAGGGTCACGGTCTTGCCGGTGCCGGTGGCGCCGGCCACCAGGCCGTGGCGGTTGCCGTAGCGGGGCAGCAGGTAGACGTTGCCGCTTTCCGGGGTGGTGACCGAGCGGCCGAGGAGGATGGGATCGGGCTGCATGGGGCGTCCTGGCGATGGATTGGCGGAATTCTATGCCATCGCCGGGAGTCCGGCCGCCGGCATTTGCCGGGCCGCGGCCGCGGCGGCTAACCTGCGCACCCGCCTGCCGCTCCGGTTCCCATGCCCGTTTCCACGCCCTTCGCCTTCCGCCCGCTCGCCATCGCCGGGCTGGCCCTGCTGCTCCTGGTTCCGCTCTCCGCCGATGCCCAGTCGCGCCGCGACCGCGAAGCCGCCGCCGTCCTGCAGCAGCGCATGGACGCGGCCGAAACCCGCTACCGGGAAGCGCTGGTGCGGGTGCGCAACAACGAGCCCGAAGCAATCGCCGAAAGCGATGCTGCGCTGGAGGACATGGAGGACGTGATGGTGGAGTGCGGCGGGCTTCGCGGCTGCGATCCGGCCGGCTTCGTGACCACCTTCAAGCGCCTGCTCAAGGAGGAGGCCGACGACGCGACCCTGGGCGCGGACGAGGACATCGACCCGTTCGACCCGGATCCGGACGGCATGCTGGCCACCAGCGTCGGTGCCGACGTGCCCGAGGCGGCGCGCGCCGCGGCCCTGCTCAGCGACGGCCGCCGCTTCGTTGAAATGGTGCAGTTCAACCCGGCGGTGCAGGAGGGCATCCGCCGCTGGCTGACCGACATGCGCCACTCGCTGATCGTCAGCCACGAGAACTACCAGTACATGCGCCACCTGATGTGGCCGCAGTTCGAGAACCACGGGCTGCCGGAGGCGCTGCTGTTCGGCATCCTGGCCAAGGAATCCACCGGCCGGGTGCACTCGACCTCGCGCGCGGGCGCGGCCGGGCCGCTGCAGTTCATGCCGGCCACCGGCAGGCGCTTCGGCCTGGGGCCGGACGCGACCGGCTTCGACACCCGCTACGACCCCTATGGCTCGGCCGAGGCGGCCGCGTCCTATCTCAACGAGCGCCTGCGCGAGCTCAACAACAGCATCGAGCTGGCGCTGGCCGGCTACAACGGCGGGGAAGGGCGCGCGCGCCGGATCCACAGCGAGAACGGCGGCCGCAGCTTCTGGGACGAGTCGGTCTACAACCAGTTCCCGCCCGAGACCCGCGACTACGTGCCGATGGTGATCGCCGCGGCGTGGCTGTTCCTGCATCCGCGCCGCTACGGGCTGGAGTTCGAGAAGGTCAGCGCGCGGCCCGCGCCGCTGACCCTGGAGCGGGCGGCCTCGATCTACGAGCTGACCATCTGCCTGGGCAACGGCGGCACCCGCTACGGCTACATGCGCATGCTGCGCAACCTCAACCCGCGCTACCAGGCCGACGACGTGATCCCCGCGGGAACCACCCTCAACGCCACCAGCGACGTGGTTCGACACTACGGCCGCTGGTGCACCCGCAGCGCCCGCGCCGACATCGCCCGCGAACTGGTCAACAGCGACCCGGGCAATGCGATCGTGCGCTCGGGCCCGGTGGCGCCTGCGGCAGCGCAGGCGTCCACCGATGCGCCCCGCGTCCATCGCGTGAGCCGCGGCGAAACCCTGGGCCGGATCGCCCAGCGCTACGGCTGCAGTCTGCAGGCCTTGGCCCGCGCCAACAACCTGCGGGCGCCGGCCTACAGGCTGAGGGTCGGCCAGCGGCTGTCGCTGGCGTCCTGCGGCAGCTAGTCCGGCCGCGAAGCGCGGGTAGCCAGGCGCTGGCCAAGCCGCACCGGGGCTTCGGCAGCGAGCTCCGGTGAGAGTTCGGCCACGCCCGGCGGCAGCAGCACGATCACGGTGGAGCCGTAGTTGAAGCGGGCCATTTCGGCGAAGCGCTCCAGCGCGATGCTCCGACCGCGGTAGTCCTTGCGGGTGATGCGCTTGCCGTAGGCGGGGATCTCCTCGCCGCTCCAGACGGTTTCCACGCCCGAGACCAGCAGCGCGCCGACCATCACCACGGCCATGGGGCCGAAATCGGTGTCGAAGTGGCACACCAGGCGCTCGTTGCGGGCGAACAGGCGCGGCACGTGCCGCACGGCCGCCGGGCCGACGCTGAACAGGCGGCCCGGCACGTGCACGGTTTCGCGCAGGGTGCCGCTCCAGGGCATGTGCACGCGGTGGTAGTCGCGCGGCGACAGGTAGACGGTGGCAAACACGCCGCCCTCGAAGGCTTCGGCGGCGGTTTCGTCGCCCAGCAGCTCGGCGGCGGTGAACGAGCGGCCCTTGGCCTGGAAGATGCGGCCGCGCTCGTCGGCGTGGCCGATCGGCCCGCACTGGCTGATGCGGCCGTCGGCGGGCATCAGCAGGGCATCCGGATCCGGGTCGGCCACGCGCGCGCCGGGGCGCAGGGCGCGGGTGAAAAAGGCGTTGAAGCTCTCGTAGGCGCGCGGATCGGGCTCGGCGGCCTCGGCCAGGTTCACGTCGAAGCGCCTGACCACGGTGTCGATCAGCCAGCGGCTGGTGCGCGGGCTGCGCGAGTAGGCCAGCCGCCGCGCCAGCGAGGACAGCAGCCGGTGCGGCAGCACCCAGGTCAGCGCGGTGACGGCGTCCATCCGGGTGCGGCTCAGTTGCGGCCGGCTTCGGTGAGCATGCGCAGGTCGGCGGCGATCGCGGCCGGATCCAGCGGGCCCTGCAGCACGCCGGCCATGCGCGCCTGCGGATCCAGGATCGCCATCGCCGAGGAGTGGTCGATGCTGTACTGATCCGCCGGCGCGCCCTCGGGCGGCGGCACCTTCATGAACACCAGCGACATCGAGCGGGCCAGTTCCTCCAGCGCCGGGATGTCGGCGGTGGCGCCCAGGGTGTCGGGATGGAAGGCGGTCAGGTATTCGCCGATGCGCTCCGGGCTGTCGCGCTCGGGGTCGACCGAGACGAACAGCACCCGCGGCCGGATCGCCTCGGGGATGTCCTCCAGCTGGCGCTGGGCCTGGGCCAGCTCGGCCAGGGTCATCGGGCACACGTCCGGGCAGAAGGTGAAGCCGATGAACACCACCGTCCAGTGGCCGTGCAGCTCGCCCGGGATCAGCTGGGTGCCGTCGGACTGGCGCAGGTTGAAGTCGGGCAGCTCGCGCGGCTGCGGGAACAGGGTGATGGCGCTGGTTTCAGGCTGCCCCGCCGGCGCGGCCGGCGACAGGATCTTCTGCGCGGCAATCAGCCCCAGGGCGGCGGCAAGGGCGACGACGAGCACGATCAGCGTGGTGCGGTTGAACATGGCTGGATCCGGTTTGGCTGCGCGCATGATACCCGCGCCGCCGATATACTTCCCGGCTCCCTTGCCCCAGACCGGCCGCGCCGAAATGACCGACGAACTGCGCACGATCATCGACCTGATCCGCTACGGCGCCAGCCGCTTCAACGCTGCCGGGCTGACCTTCGGCCACAGCTACGACAACGCCCTGGACGAGGCCACCCAGCTGACCCTGCACGCCCTGCACCTGCCGCACGACCTGTCGCCGGTGTACGGCCAGGCGCGGGTGACGCTGGCCGAGAAGGAGGACGTGCTGGCGCTGTTCCTGCGCAGGATCGAGGAGCGGGTGCCGGCGGCCTACCTGACCGGTGAGGCGTGGTTCGCGGGGCTGTCGTTCAAATCCGACCCGCGCGCGCTGGTGCCGCGCTCGCCGATCGCCGAGCTGATCATGGCCGGCTTCGAGCCGTGGCTGGGCGGGCGCGAGGTGCGCCGGGCGCTGGATCTGTGCACCGGCTCGGGCTGCATCGCCATCGCCATGGCCCACCACAATCCGGACTGGCACGTGGACGGCGCCGACCTGAGCGGCGACGCGCTGGATCTGGCCCACGAGAATGCCGACCGGCTGGGCGTGGACAACGTGCGCTTCCTGCAATCCGACCTGTTCTCGGGCCTGCAGGGGGAACATTACGACCTGATCGTCACCAATCCGCCCTACGTCACCAATGACGAAACCGATGCGCTGCCGCCCGAGTACGCCCACGAGCCGGAGCTGGGCCTGCGCGCCGGCGACGACGGCCTGGATCTGGTGCTGAAGATCCTGCGCGACGCGCCGCTGCACCTGCACGAGGACGGGCTGCTGGTGTGCGAGGTGGGCGAGTCCGAGCGCGCGCTGGCGGCCCTGCTGCCGGAGCTGCCGCTGGCGTGGGTGGAGTTCAAGGTCGGCCAGATGGGCGTGTTTATCGCCGAATGCCACGACCTGGTGGCGCACAACGCGCGCATCGCCGCGCTGGCCGCCGGGCGCGAGGGCGGCGTGGCGCCGGCTGCCCCGGCCGCGGGCCGGGCGGAAGCTCCCGGCGGGCTGTTCTGAGCCCGTGTCCAACACCACCGGCCAGCTGTTCCGCGTCACCACCTTCGGCGAATCGCACGGGCCGGCGATCGGCTGCGTGATCGACGGCTGTCCGCCGGGAATCGCAATCGCGGTGGAGGACTTCGCGCGCGATCTGGAGCGCCGCGCCACCGGTCGCAGCCGGCACACATCGGCCCGGCGCGAGCAGGACGGGGTGGAGATCCTGTCGGGCGTGTACGAAGGCGTGACCACCGGCGCGCCGCTGGCGCTGCTGATCCGCAACACCGACGCGCGCAGCAAAGACTACGACCGCATCGCCGGCCAGTTCCGGCCCGGCCATGCCGACTACACCTGGTGGCAGAAGTACGGCATCCGCGATCCGCGCGGCGGCGGCCGCTCCTCGGCGCGCGAGACCACCATGCGGGTCGCGGCGGCGGTGGTGGCGAAGAAATGGCTGGCCGAGCGCCACGGCGTGCGCGTGCGCGGGCACATGGCGCAGATCGGAGAGATCGTTCCGCGCGGCCACGACTGGGCCGTGGTCGAGGACAATCCGTTCTTCTGGCCCGACGCCGCCCAGGTGCCGGAGCTGGAGGCGTACATGGACGCGCTGCGCAAGTCCGGCGATTCGGTCGGCGCGCGGGTGCGGGTGGTGGCCGATGGCGTGCCCCCGGGCTGGGGCGAACCGGTGTACGGCAAGCTCGACGCCGGCCTGGCCGCGGCGATGATGTCGATCAACGCGGTCAAGGGCGTGGAGATCGGCGACGGCTTCGCCAGCGTGGCGCAGAAGGGGAGCGAACACCGCGACCTGATGACGCCGGAAGGCTTTCTCTCCAACCACGCCGGCGGCGTGCTCGGCGGGATCAGCAGCGGCCAGCAGGTGGTGGCTTCGGTGGCGTTCAAGCCGACCTCCAGCCTGCGCCTGCCTGCGCCCGGCGTGGACGTGGACGGCAACGTGGTCGAGGTGGTCACCACCGGCCGCCACGACCCCTGCGTGGGCATCCGCGCGACCCCCATCTGCGAGGCGATGATGGCTTTGGAACTGATCGACCAGGCGCTGCGCCACCGCGCGCAGTGCGGCGACGTGGGCGCGGTCACCCCGCGCATCCCGGGTGATGCCGCGGGAGGCGCGGATGTCTGACAAGCGCTTCAGGGTCGCGGTGGTGGGCGCCACCGGCGCGGTGGGCGAGACCATGCTCTCGATCCTTGCCGGGCGCCGGTTCCCGGCTTCCGCCGTAGTGGCGCTGGCGAGCGCGCGCTCGGCCGGCGGCTACGTGGACTTCGGCGACGACGAGCTGCTGGTGCACGACCTGGCCGGGTTCGATCCGGCCGGCGTGGACATCGCGCTGTTCGCGGCCGGCGGGGATGTTTCCAGGGAGCACGCGCCCCGGTTCGCCGAAGCCGGCGCCGTGGTGATCGACAACTCCTCCGTCTTCCGCCAGGAGCCGGACGTGCCGCTGGTGGTGGCCGAGGTCAACCCCGAGGCGGCCGCGCAGCGCCCGCGCGGGATCATCGCCAACCCCAACTGCTCGACCATGCAGCTGGTGGTGGCGCTGGCGCCGATCCACCGCGCGGTGGGCATCGAGCGCATCAACGTGGCCACCTACCAGTCGGTGTCCGGGGCGGGGCGCTCGGCGCTGGAGGAGCTGGGGCGCCAGACCGGCGCGCTGCTCGGTTTCCAGAGCGCGGAGCCGGAGCGGTTCCCGGTGCAGATCGCCTTCAACCTGATCCCGCACATCGACGACTTCATGGACAACGGCTACACCCGCGAGGAGATGAAGCTGGTGTGGGAGACCCGGCGCATCCTCGGCGACGACACCATCCAGGTGAACCCCACCGCGGTGCGGGTGCCGGTGTTCTACGGGCACTCGGAAGCGGTGCACATCGAAACCCGGGAGAAGATCGACGCCGCCACCGCGCGCGCCCTGCTGGAAGCGGCGCCCGGGGTGACGGTGGTCGATGAGCGCGCCGCCGGCGGCTACCCGACGCCGGTCACCCACGCCTCGGGCAATGATGCCGTGTTCGTCGGCCGCATCCGCGAAGACCTGTCCCATCCGCGCGGGCTGGACCTGTGGATCGTGGCCGACAACATCCGCAAGGGCGCGGCCCTGAACGCGGTGCAGGTCGCGGAACTGGTCGCACAATCCGCCTGAAACATTGCGGATACGCGCCGCAGGCGGCTAGAGTCGTGGCGCGAAAAGGGGGAAGGCGATGCTGTTGAGATGGAGATTGGCCTGGGTCATGGCGCTGGCGCTGCTGGCGGGGCCGGCGTTCGCCCTGGGCCTGGGCCAGATCCAGGTGCGCTCGCAGTACGGCGAGCCGCTGCTGGCCGAGATCCCGATCGTCTCCAGCGATCCGGCCGAGCTGCGCCAGCTGCAGGCGCGGCTGGCCTCGCCTGAAACCTTCGCCCGCATCGGCCTGCAGCCGCCGCAGGGGCTGGTGCAGGATCTGCAGTTCAACGTTGCCCTGGACGCCTCCGGCCGCCCGGTGATCCGGGTCACCAGCGCCGCGCCGGTGGAACAGCCGCTGCTGACCTTCCTGATCGAGGCCGACTGGGGGCAGGGGCGTCTGGTGCGCGAATACTCGGCGCTGATCGATGCCCCGGACACGATCGCCGCGCCGGCCCAGCCGCCGATCCAGGCGCCGGTGGTGGAGACCGGCGACCGCATCATCCGGCCGGCGTCCGCGCCCGAGCCCGTTGCAACCGCGGAGCAAACCCCGGCACCCGAACCCGGGCCGGCGGTCGAGCCGGATCCCGAACCCGCCGCCGCGCCGGTCGCCGAGGCCGCCGAACCGGATCCGGTCGAACCCGAAGCCGCGCCGGCTCCCGCCGTGCCCGCACCCGCACCTGTTCCCGCGCCAGTGGCCACCACTGCGTCGGTTCCGGGCGAATACGGCCCGATCCAGGCCGGCGACACCCTGAGCCGGATCGTCCAGGGCATGGCCCTGGAGGACGGCGTTTCGGTCAACCAGATGATGCTGGCGCTGGTGCGCACCAATCCGCAGGCCTTCATCGGCGGCAACGTCAACCTGCTGCGCGAGGGCGCGGTGCTGCGCATGCCGGAGGCCGGCAGTGCGCAGCAGGTGTCCATGGCCGAGGCCACTGCCGAGGTGCGCAGCCAGGTCGCGCGCTGGCGGGAGATGTCCGGGCCGCGCCCGCAGCCGGCCGCCGACGCGGTGGACGCCGCCGGGGGCACCGCCACCGCGGACGCAGCGGCCGACGGCGGGGACGCCCCGGCACCGGCGGCGGGAGCGGCCGTGGCCGACGCGCGGCTGGAAATCGCGCCGGCCACCGGTGAAGGCGGCCAGCAGGCAGGAACACGATCCGGCATCACCGCCGGTGGCGAGGGCGAGATGTTGCGACAGGAACTGCAGGAAACCCGGGAATCGCTGGCCGCCCGCGATGCCGAAGTCGAGGAACTCAAGGCGCGGCTGGCCGATCTGGAGCAGCTGCAGGCGCAGCAGCAGCAGCTGATCGAGCTCAAGGACAGCGAACTGGCCACGGTGCAGCAGCGCCTGGCCGAGTCCAACGAGCAGGCGGCGCCGACCCTGGCCCAGGCCAACCAGGATCCGGCCGGCGGCCCGGCGCCGCAGGAGGCGGGGCTGCCCTGGCTGTGGATCGGCCTGGGGCTGGTGCTGGTGATCGCGGCGGCGCTGGCCTGGGCCCGGATCCGCCGCGAGGGTGCGGATACGCCCGTCAGGCGCGCGGTGGCTCCGGCAGCGGCTCCGGCAGCCGGCGGCCCGACCTGGCATGCGGGCGGAGCCGCCGCCGCCACGCCGCAGCCGTCCTCACCCGCGCCGGCTCCGGTTCCCGAAGCCCCGCCGGCACCGGAACCCCCGGTTGCGTCCGAACCCGGGCCCGAGCCGGAATCCGAGCCGCGGGTCGAAACGGTCATCGCGGAAGAGCCCGAACCCGAACCCGAGCCCCTGTCGGCGGCCGAAGAGGACGCTGACCCCGTCGGCGACCTGCTGACCGGCGCGGGCGAACGCCTCGAACTGGCCAAGGCCTACATCGAGCTGGGCGACGTCGATACCGCGCGCGCCCTGCTGCAGGAAGTGGCCCGGGAGACCGGCGCGCCCGAAAGCAGCGAGGCCGCGCGCCTGCTGTCCGAACTGGCCTAGGCCAGCCGGCCGGCCATGCGCTACGCGATCGGCGTCGAGTACGACGGCACCGGGTTCAACGGCTGGCAGCGGCTGAGCCAGCCGGGGGAGCCGGGGCCGCCCACCGTGCAGGCGGCGCTTGAGCAGGCCCTGTCCCGGGTCGCCGACGCGCCGGTGGAAACCGTCTGCGCCGGCCGTACCGATGCCGGCGTGCACGCGCGCTGCCAGGTGGCCCACTTCGACAGCGACGCCGGGCGCAGCGACCGCGCCTGGGTGCTGGGCACCATGGGCCACCTGCCGCGGGACATCGCGGTGCGCTGGTGCGTGCCGGTCGCAGACGACTTCAGCGCCCGCTTTTCCGCCCACGCCCGCCGCTACCGCTACCGGATCCTGAACCGCGCGGTGCGCCCGGCGCTGCATCGCCAGTACCTGTCCTGGGAGCGGCGTCCGCTGGACGCCGCGGCCATGCACCGCGCCGCCCAGGCGCTGGTGGGCGAGCAGGATTTCTCCAGTTTCCGCACCGTGCACTGCCAGGCCCCGCACGCCCGCCGCAATCTGCATAAGATCGCCGTGGGTCGCGATGGCGACGAGGTCGTGGTCGACGTGCAGGCCAACGCCTTCCTCCACCACATGGTGCGCAACATCGTCGGTTCGCTGCTGGAGGTGGGCGCCGGCGAGCAGGCGGAAGGCTGGATCGGCGCGCTGCTCCAGGCCCGCGACCGCACCGTTGCCGGCCCGACCGCGCGGGCGGCGGGGCTGCTGTTCATCGGCCCGCTGTACGGTGGGCAGTGGAACCTGCCAGGAGAAGTGAGCCAGTGACGCGCGTGCTGTTCCGCACCCGGATCAAGTTCTGCGGCATGACCCGCCCGGGCGACGTGCGCCTGGCCGGCGAGCTGGGCGTGGACGCGGTCGGCTTCGTGTTCGCCGCCGGCAGCCCGCGGCGGCTGGAGCCGGAAGAGGCCCGTACCATGCGCGTGGCGCTGGCGCCCATGGTGACTCCGGTGGCGGTGTTCAGCGGCAACGACCAGGCCGAGGTGCGCGAGGTGGTGCGCCAGGTACGCCCGTCGCTGCTGCAGTTCCACGGCGACGAGGACGACGCGTTCTGCCGCGGTTTCGGCGTGCCCTACATCAAGGGCGTGCCGATGGGCGGGGAGCCGGGGCCGGTGGACATGGGCCGGCTGCGGCTGCGCTGGCCCGCGGCGTCGGGCTTCCTGTTCGACGCCCACGGCGGCGGCGTGGCGCCCGGGGCCGGGCAGCGGTTCGACTGGTCGCGGCTGCCGGTGGGCGGCGAGATGCCGTACCTGGTGGCCGGCGGGCTCAACCCGGACAATGTCTTCGACGCCGCGCTGGCGACGTTGCCCTGGGGCGTGGACGTGGCCAGCGGCATTGAAAGCGCCCCGGGGATCAAGGACGGAGAGCTGATGCGGCGCTTCGTGGAAGAGGTACGGCGGGCCGACTGCCAGGAAATCGGCGACACTGCACGACAATCATGACCAACCACATCGATTACAACGACTGGCCCGACGCCCAAGGGCGCTTCGGGCGTTTTGGCGGCCGCTTCGTGGCCGAGACCCTGATCGGCCCGCTCGAAGAGCTGGCCGCGGCCTATGACGCGGCGCGGGCCGACCCCGCCTTCATGGCCGCGTTCGACCACGACCTGAAGCACTACGTCGGCCGGCCCAGCCCGGTCTACCACGCCCGCAGGCTGAGCGAGGAAACCGGCGGCGCGCGGATCCTGCTCAAGCGCGAAGACCTCAACCACACCGGCGCGCACAAGATCAACAACACCATCGGCCAGGCGCTGCTGGCCGCGCGCATGGGCAAGCCGCGGATCATCGCCGAGACCGGGGCCGGCCAGCACGGCGTGGCCAGCGCCACCGTGGCCGCGCGCCTGGGCCTGGAGTGCGTGGTCTACATGGGCGCGACCGACATCGAGCGCCAGAAGATCAACGTGTATCGGATGAAGCTGCTTGGCGCCCGGGTGGTGCCGGTGACCTCCGGCTCGGCCACGCTCAAGGACGCGCTCAACGAAGCCATGCGTGACTGGGTGACCAACGTCGCCGACACCTTCTACATCATCGGCACCGTGGCCGGGCCCGACCCGTACCCGCGCATGGTGCGCGACTTCAACGCGGTGGTCGGGCGCGAGGCGCGCGCGCAGCTGCTGGAGCAGTACGGCCGGCTGCCGGACGCGGTCACCGCCTGCGTGGGCGGCGGCAGCAACGCGATCGGTATCTTCCACGCCTTCCTCAACGACCGCGGCGTGCGCATCGTCGGTGCCGAGGCGGCGGGCGAGGGCATCGACAGCGGCCACCACGCGGCCTCGCTCAGCGCCGGCCGGCCGGGCGTGCTGCACGGCAACCGCACCTACCTGCTGTGCGACGACGACGGCCAGGTCACCGAAACCCATTCGATCTCGGCCGGCCTGGACTACCCGGGCGTCGGCCCCGAGCACGCCTTCCTCAAGGACACCGGGCGCGCCGAGTACGCGGGCGTGACCGACGCGGAGGCGCTGGCCGCGTTCCACACCCTGGCCCGCACCGAGGGCATCCTGCCCGCGCTCGAGTCCAGTCACGCCGTGGCCCAGGCGATCAAGCTGGCGCGCGAGCTGCCGCGCGACGGCATCGTCCTGTGCAACCTGTCCGGCCGCGGCGACAAGGACGTGCACACCATCGCCGCGCGCGAAGGGGTGGAGGTATGAGCCGCCTGGATCGCAGGTTCGCGGCGCTGCGCGGGCAGGGGCGCAAGGCGCTGATCCCGTTCATCACCGCCGGCGACCCCTCGCTGGAGGCGCTGGTGCCG
Source organism: Luteimonas dalianensis (assembly GCF_049339425.1). NCBI lineage: Bacteria > Pseudomonadati > Pseudomonadota > Gammaproteobacteria > Lysobacterales > Lysobacteraceae > Luteimonas > Luteimonas dalianensis. The sequence goes on from NZ_JBMPPO010000001.1 coordinate 73,689, forward strand.
GTGATGCACGCGCTGGTGGCCGCGGGTGCGGACGTGATCGAGCTGGGCGTGCCGTTCTCCGATCCGATGGCCGACGGCCCAACGATCCAGCGCAGCTCGGAGCGGGCGCTGGAGCGCGGGGCGAGCCTGGACTGGATCATGGCGTGCGTGCGCCGGTTCCGGGCCGATGACGCGGATACTCCGGTGGTGCTGATGGGGTATCTGAACCCGGTCGAGATCCGCGGGGCCGAACGCTATGCCGCGCAGCTTGCGGATGCCGGCATCGACGGGGCGCTGCTGGTCGACCTGCCGCCGGAGGAGGCGGCGGAGGTGGGCGGGGCGTTCGAAGCCGCCGGCCTGGCGCTGATCCTGCTCGTGTCCCCGACCACCGGCCAGGCGCGCCTGCGGATGCTGTGCGAACGCGCGGGCGGCTATCTGTACTACGTGAACTTTGCCGGGGTTACCGGCGCGTCGGAACGGCTGGATCCCGCCGCGGCCGGCCAGCGGCTGCGGGCGATCCGGGCCGCGGCGGGCGTGCCGGTGGTCGCGGGTTTCGGCATCGGCGACGCGGCCAGCGCCAGGGCAATGTCGGCGGACGCGGACGGGGTGGTGGTGGGCAGTGCGCTGGTCACCGCGATGGAAAAGGCGACGACTCCAGAGGATGCGGCTGATGCCGCAGGCGCGTTCCTGGCCCCGCTTCGACACGCCCTGGACGCTTGAAAATCAAGGGCCTGGGGCGCACTTTTCAAGGACGGCCGGAGCCGCAGGGGCGACTGGCTGCCTGCTAGACTTGCGCCACCGCGGCGCGACCGCTGCCGCCACCCGCTGACAGTACGGATGGGAACCCATTGAGCTGGATCAAGAAACTGATGCCCGGAACGATCCGCACCGAGACCGGTGCGCCGCGCAAACGCAACGTGCCCGAGGGCCTGTGGGAGAAGTGCGACCGCTGCGGCGCCATCCTGTACCGCCCCGAGCTGGAGCAGAACCTGGAGGTGTGCCCCAAGTGCAATGCGCACCGGCCGATCCGCGCGCGGGCGCGGCTGCGCGGGTTCCTGGATCCGGGCGCCGGCGCCGAGATCGGCGCCTCGCTCGGGCCCACCGACGTGCTCCGGTTCCGCGACCAGAAGAAGTATTCCGACCGCATCCGCACCGCGCAGAAGGCCACCGGCGAGCGTGACGCGCTGGTGGCGATGGAAGGCACGCTCAAGCAGCACCCGATCGTTGCCTGCGCGTTCGATTTCGCCTTCATGGGCGGCTCCATGGGTTCGGTGGTCGGCGAGCGCTTCGCCCTGGCCGCCGAGCGCGCGCTCGAGCTGGAATGCCCGTTCGTGTGCTTCTCCGCCAGCGGCGGCGCGCGCATGCAGGAGAGCCTGTTTTCGCTGATGCAGATGGCCAAGACCTCGGCCGCGCTCGGGCGCCTGCGCGCCGCGGGCCTGCCGTACATCTCGGTGATGACCCATCCCACCACCGGCGGGGTGTCGGCGTCCTTTGCGATGCTCGGCGACATCAACATCGCCGAGCCGGAGGCGCTGATCGGCTTCGCCGGCCCGCGGGTGATCGAGCAGACCGTGCGCGAAACCCTGCCCGAGGGCTTCCAGCGCAGCGAGTTCCTGGTCGAGCACGGCGCCATCGACCAGATCTGCGACCGCCGCGAACTGCGCGAGCGCATCGCCCGCCTGCTGGCGATGCTGATGAAGCAGCCCGCGGCGGTGTCCGACGCGGAGGCCGTGGCATGAGCCGGAAGTATTTTGGCACCGACGGCATCCGCGGCCGGGTGGGCGAATCGCCGATCTCGGCGGATTTCGTGCTGCGCCTGGGCAACGCCTACGGCCACGCCCTGCACGAGGGCGACGGAGCCTGGCGCAAGCCGCTGGTGATCATCGGCAAGGACACCCGGATCTCCAACTACATGTTCGAAGCCGCGCTGGAAGCGGGCCTGGTGGCCGCGGGCGTGGACGTGCAGCTGATGGGGCCGATGCCCACGCCGGCAGTCGCCCATCTGACCCGCTCGCTGCGCGCCGACGGCGGCATCGTCATCTCCGCATCGCATAACCCGCACTACGACAACGGCATCAAGTTCTTCTCCGCCGAGGGCGAGAAGCTCGACGACGCCACCGAGCTGGCGATCGAGGCCGCGCTGGATCAGCCGTTCCGCACAGTGGAATCGGACAAGCTGGGCAAGGCGGTACGCACCCGCGACGCGATCGGCCGCTACCTGGAGGCGTGCAAGAACTCGCTGCCGCGCGGCTTCGACCTAGACGGCATGCGCATCGCCATGGACTGCGCCAACGGCGCCGCCTACGAGGTCGGGCCGCTGGTGCTGCGCGAGCTTGGCGCGCGGGTGGATGCGATCGGCATCGAGCCGAACGGGCTGAACATCAACGACGGCGTCGGCTCCACCCACCCGCAGGCGCTGGTGGAACGCGTCACCGCAACCGACGCCGAGCTGGGGGTCGCCTTCGACGGCGACAGCGACCGGGTGCTGTTCGTGGCCCGCGACGGCCGCATCGTCGATGGCGACGACCTGCTCTACATCCTCGCCTGCGACTGGCAGCAAACCGGACGGCTGGCAGGGCCGGTGGTCGGCACCCTGATGACCAACTACGGCTTCGAGCGCGCGCTCGATGAGCGCGGCATCGGCTTCATCCGGGCCAAGGTGGGCGACCGCTACGTGCACCAGGCGCTGCTCGAACACGGCGGCGTGCTCGGCGGCGAGGCCTCCGGCCACCTGCTGTGCCTGGACAGGTCGAGCACCGGCGACGGCATCGTCAGCGCGCTGCAGGTACTGGAAGTGCTGCAGCGCCGCGGCATCAGCCTGGAAGAGGCGCTGCAGGGCCTGGACAAGGTGCCGCAGAAGACCGTCAACGTGCGCTACGGCAACGGCGCCCGTCCGGTGGAGGCGCCGCAGGTGCAGCAGGCCCTGGCCGAGGCTCAGGCCGCCGTGCAGGGCAGGGGACGCGCGTTCCTGCGCCCTTCGGGCACCGAGCCGGTGGTGCGGGTGACGGTGGAAGCCGACGACGCCGCGCTGATGCAGAAAACCCTCGATGAGCTTTCCGCCGCGGTGCGCGCGGCGGCGGCCTGACCCTTCACGGAGAGCAGCATGTCCCCCCGCATCCCCACCCTCGACATCCGCCGCTTCGACACTGACCGAGACGCCTTCGTGGCCGAACTTGGCGCGGCCTACCGCGAATGGGGTTTCGCGGGCATCAACGGCCACGGCATCGCGCAGTCGGACATCGATGCCGCCTACGATTCGTTCAAGGCATTCTTCGCCCTGCCCGAGGAAACGAAGCTGAAGTACCACGTGCCGGGCAGCGGCGGGGCGCGCGGCTATACGCCGTTCGGGGTGGAGACCGCCAAGGGTTCCAAGCACTTCGACCTGAAGGAGTTCTGGCACATCGGCCGTGAGGTGCCGGACGATTTTCCGCACCGCGACGTCATGCCGCCCAACCAGTGGCCGGAAGAGGTGCCGGGTTTCCGCGAGCACGGTTACGGGCTGTACCAGGCGCTGGATGCGCTGGGGTCGCGGGTGCTGTCGGCGCTGGCGTTGCACATCGGGCTGCCGGAGGACTGGTTCGCGGACAAGACCGATTACGGCAATTCGATCCTGCGGCCGATCCACTATCCGCCCATCACGGCCGATGACATTCCCAACGTCCGGGCGGGCGCGCATGGCGACATCAACCTCATCACGTTGCTGGTGGGGGCGAGCGCGGCGGGGCTCGAGGTGCAGTCCCGCGACGGTGGGTGGGTGCCGTTCACCTCGGACGCGGACACGATCGTGGTCAACATCGGCGACATGCTCGAGCGGCTGACCAACCACGTGTATCCGTCGACCATCCACCGGGTGGTGAACCCGCCGGGCGGGGAAGCGCGCAAGGCGCGCTACTCGGTGCCGTTCTTCCTGCATCCGAATCCGGACTTCCTGATCGAAGTGCTGCCCTCGTGCATCACTCCCGATAACCCCAACCGCAACCCCGAGCCCATCACCGCACAGGGTTTCCTCGAAGAGCGCCTGCGCGAAATCAAGCTCAAGTAGGAGCGCGCGATGCGCGCGAAGCTGCGTGAATACAGGCGGCACCGCGTGGCTTCGGACACCGCGCCGTAGCCGAAGCCCGCTTGCAACGTAGGTCGGGTTCCGTCACGGCCCGGCGAGCCTTGGCCGCTGCGGGATAGGCTCTCGTCGGAGGCTGGTGAGGCTAGTGGTGGCGTGATGGACTTCGTCGGGCCCTGACGGGCCCCGCCGCGGCCGGCAGGCCTTTGCGCTCCATGTCCCCCGGCCTTCGCTGCGCTACGGCCTCCTCCTTTACTTACGCGCAAAGGCCTCCCGGCCACGGCGGAGCGAGGCTCCGGATGGTGCAAGAAGCCTGACTGCGGGTGGAGCGAGAAAACCCGGGCTGTTCCACACCGAAGCACCGAAATCCCGGATGGGGTGAGCCGCGCCCTCCCGGCGAGGGGGTATCGCGACAAGCAATACATGGATGTATTGCGCGCGCGTCAAGGCACGACGCCTTGCCGCGCGAAAAGCGATACCCCCTCGCCGGGAGGTCGCGGCGTCCAACCGAAGCCTCGCCGGGAGGTCGCGGCGTCCAACCGAAGCCAGGCATTGCCATCGGCGCCTACTTGAGCTTCCCGCTCCGGAACCGAGATCGGAGCGAAATATCCCCGCGAGGGCTAGAATTGGCGCCCCCGAGGCTTTGCTGGAGACGACATGCGCCCAAGGATCGTGGCTGGAAACTGGAAGATGAACGGCGACCGCGACTTCGCCGCTGCGCTGGTGGGCGAACTGGCCGGCGCCGAGCTGCCGAAGAACGTCCAGGCCATCGTCATGCCTCCCTTCCCGTACCTGGCCGCCCTTGCCGCTGAATGGGCGGAGAAAGGTATCGCCTTTGGCGCCCAGGACGTCAGCGAGCACGCCAAGGGCGCCTACACCGGCGAAGTTTCCGCGGCCATGCTGAAGGACATCGGCGCCACCCACACCCTCGTCGGCCACTCCGAACGACGCCAGTACCACCGTGAAGACAGCGCGCTGGTGGCGCGCAAATTCGCCGCCGCCAAGGCCGCCGGCCTCGTCCCGGTGCTGTGCGTGGGCGAGTCGCGCGAGGAGCGCGAGGCCGGCAGCACCCAGGCCGTCATCGCCGCCCAGCTCGATCCCGTCTTCGACGCCTGCGGCGACCAGGCCCTGGAAGGCGCAGTGGTGGCCTACGAGCCCGTCTGGGCGATCGGAACCGGCCTGACCGCCACCCCCGGGCAGGCCCAGGACGTCCATGCATTCATCCGTGGCGAGGCGGCCCGCCGCGATGCTACAATCTCCGGCTTGCTGCCGATCCTGTACGGAGGCAGCTGCAAACCCGACAATGCCCCCGCGCTGTTCTCGCAGCAGGACGTGGACGGCGGACTGATCGGAGGCGCCTCGCTGGCGGCCGCCGATTTCCTCGCCATCATCGACGCTGCGGCGCGCTGAAACCAACGGATCCAATCCGATGCTGCTGTACATCCTCAACATCCTGTTCGTCCTGGTCTCGATCGCCATGGTCGTGCTGATCCTCATGCAGAAGGGATCGGGCGCGGCGGCCGGCTCCGGCTTCGGCGGCGGCGCCTCGGCCACCGTGTTCGGTGCGCGCGGCTCGGCCAGCTTCCTGACCAAGGCCACCAAGTGGCTGGCGATCGCATTCTTCGTCATCACCCTGGCGATGGCCTGGTACGCGACCCGCAACGCCACCCAGGTGCAGGCGCAGCAGGACATGGGGCTGATGGGTTCGATCCCGGTAGCGCCCCAGGACGCCACGCCGGCAGCGCCGGCCGTGCCCGTGCCGCCGGCGGACTCCGCGGTGCCGCAGGCGCCGGCCGGCGAGCCGGCCGGATCCAGCGTGCCGGCCGCGCCGCAGCCGGTGGAAGAAGAGCAGGGAGGCAACTGACCGGGCAAGTCCCGGCGGCGCGCTCCCGGCGCGCAGAATCATGCCCAGGTGGCGGAATTGGTAGACGCACTACCTTGAGGTGGTAGCGACGAGAGTCGTAGGGGTTCGAGTCCCCTCTTGGGCACCAAGCAGATGGCCGGAGCGCAGCACGCCCCGGAACAACGGCCCCGCCACGCGCGGGGCTTTTTTTGAAGTGGTTTCGGGCTTCGGGATCGTTTACTCGCCAGTTCATAATTAGTTACAATTGACGCACTGGATCGGTAACCCCGGATCCGTTTTTTTTCGCCATCCGGCCACGCCCGGACAGGCGACCCGGCGCCAAGGCGCCCAGCAACGGCCGCGGTGCGGCCGGTAGCCGAGAGAACAACAACGTGCTGGCCGAATATTTGCCCACCCTGCTGTTCCTGATCGTCGCGGTCGGTATCGGGATCGCCCTGCTGCTGATCGGCTGGGCCCTGGGGCCCAAGCGTCCGAGCGAGGCCAAGCTGTCGGCCTACGAATCGGGCTTCGATGCGTTCGACGATGCGCGCATGCAGTTCGACGTGCGCTACTACCTCATTGCCATCCAGTTCATCGTCTTCGACCTGGAAATCATCTTCATCCTCCCGTGGGCCACCGTGTTCCGCGACCTGGGCATGGTCGGGCTGGTGGAGATGGGGATCTTTGCCGGCCTGCTGCTGCTCGGCTTCATCTATGTGTGGAAGAAGGGAGCCCTGGAATGGGAGTGACGCGCGCGATCCAGAAGGTCTCGGACTTCGCCAGCAACCCGCTGCCCGATGGCCGGGTGGATGACATCCTGCGGCCGGAGGGCGACAACCCGCTGCTGGAGCAGGGCTTCCTGACCACCAACACCGACACCCTGCTCAACTGGGCGCGCACCGGCTCGATGTGGCCGGTGACCTTCGGCCTGGCCTGCTGCGCGGTGGAGATGATGCATGCCGGCGCCGCGCGCATGGACATGGATCGCTACGGCGTGATCTTCCGTCCCTCGCCGCGACAGGCGGACGTGATGATCGTGGCCGGCACCCTGGTCAACAAGATGGCCCCGGCGCTGCGCAAGGTGTACGACCAGATGACCGATCCCAAGTGGGTCATCTCGATGGGCAGCTGCGCCAACGGCGGGGGCTACTACCACTACTCCTACTCGACCGTGCGCGGCTGCGACCGGGTGATCCCGGTGGACGTGTACGTTCCCGGCTGCCCGCCCACCGCCGAGGCGCTGGTGTACGGCATCCTGCAGCTGCAGCGCAAGATCCGCCGCGCCTCCAACTTCGGCGAGAACAAGACGGGGCTGCGCAATGGCTGACCGGCATGCCGCCCTGGCCGAGCGCCTGCGCGAGCGCTTCGGCGAGGCAACCGTGAGCGTGGACGGCTCGCGCGCCGAGGTCGGAATCGAGTTCCCGGCCGCCGCCTGGCAGGAAGGCTGCCGGGTGCTGCGCGACGAGTTCGGCTTTGAACAGCTGATCGACCTGTGCGGCGTGGACACCCTGGGCTACGGCACCGACGAGTGGGACACCGGCGTGTCCTCGCAGGGCTACAGCCGCGGCGTGGTCGGGCGCGGCCCGGGGCGGTTCCGTTTCGGCCAGCAGCCCAGTCAGCAGATGCCGCAGCCGGCGGGCGAGGGTGCAGTGGCAGAGCCGGAGCGCCGCTTCGCCGCGGTGGTGCAGCTGCTGTCGGTGCAGCACAACCTGCGCATGCGGGTGACCGCGTTCGCGCCGGACGACGCGCTGCCGATGCTGGATTCGATCACCGGCGTCTGGCCGGTGTCCGACTGGTACGAGCGCGAGGCGTTCGACCTGTTCGGCATTGTCTTCCAGGGTCATCCGGACCTGCGCCGGATCCTGACCGACTACGGCTTCGTCGGCCATCCGTTCCGCAAGGACTTCCCGCTGATCGGCAACGTCGAGGTGCGCTACGACCCCGAGCGCAAGCGCGTGGTGTACGAGCCGGTGACCTCGGTCGAGCCGCGGGTGACCGTGCCGCGGGTGATCCGCGACGACGCCCGCTACGCCACCTCGCTGGGCGAGGAGGGCGACTACAGTCCGGCCCCCGGCATCGGCCCGGCCGATGCAGGAGCAGTGAAATGAGTGCGGTACCCGATTTCCCCGGCGCGGTTTCCCGCGGCGACATCGCGTCGCCCGAGCAGGAGATCCGCGGCTACACGCTGAACTTCGGCCCGCAGCATCCGGCCGCGCACGGCGTGCTGCGCATGATCCTGGAGATGGAGGGCGAAACCGTCCTGCGCGCAGACCCCCACGTGGGCCTGCTGCACCGGGGCACCGAGAAGCTCGCCGAATCCAAGCCGTTCAACCATTCGATCGGCTACATGGATCGCCTCGACTACGTGTCGATGATGTGCAACGAGCATGCCTACGTGCGCGCCATCGAGACCCTCATGGGCATCGAGGCACCCGAGCGCGCGCAGTGGATCCGGACGATGTTCGACGAGATCACCCGGATCCTGAACCACCTGATGTGGCTGGGCGCCAACGGCCTGGACCTGGGCGCGATGGCGGTGATGCTGTACGCCTTCCGCGAGCGCGAAGAGCTGATGGATGTGTACGAGGCGGTCAGCGGCGCGCGCATGCACGCGGCCTACTACCGCCCCGGCGGCGTCTACCGCGACCTGCCTGACCGCATGCCGCAGTACCGCGAGTCGCCGTGGCGCAAGGGCGCCAAGCTCAAGCGCTTCAACGAATGGCGCGAAGGCTCGATGCTGGATTACCTGGAGGCCTTCGCCAAGGACTTCCCGAGCCGGGTGGACGAGTACGAGACCCTGCTCACCAACAACCGCATCTGGAAGCAGCGCACCGTCGGCATCGGCGTGATCCCGCCCGAGCAGGCGCTGGCCTGGGGCATGACCGGCCCGATGCTGCGCGGCTCCGGCGTGGAGTGGGACCTGCGCAAGAAGCAGCCGTATGCCAAGTACGCCGAAGTCGACTTCGACGTGGCCGTGGGCACCGGCGGCGACTGCTACGACCGCTACCTGGTGCGCGTGGCCGAGATGCGCCAGTCCGCGCGCATCATCGAGCAGTGCGTGGCGTGGCTGAAGGCCAACCCCGGCCCGGTCATGGTGGACAACTTCAAGGTCGCGCCTCCCTCCCGCGAGGAGATGAAGGACGACATGGAAGCGCTGATCCACCACTTCAAGCTCTTCAGCGAGGGCTACTGCGTACCGGAAGGACAGACCTACCAGGCCGTCGAGGCGCCCAAGGGCGAGTTCGGCTGCTACCTGGTCTCCGACGGTGCCAACAAGCCGTTCCGCGTGCATCTGCGCGCCCCCGGCTTCGCCCACCTGTCGTCGATGGACACGGTGGTCAAGGGACACATGCTGTCGGACGTGGTGGCCATGATCGGCACCTACGACGTCGTGTTCGGCGAGATCGACAGGTAAGGCAATGAAAGCAACCGGCAATTTCGAGAACGCGCGCAACGTCGACCCGATGGTCGTGCTGAGCGACGACACCCGTTCCACCATCGACCACTGGGTCACCAAGTTCCCGCCCGACCGCAAGCGCTCGGCGGTGATCCAGGGGCTGTTCGCCGCCCAGGAGCAGAACGGCGGCTGGCTCAACGACGAGATCATCGCCGCGGTGGCGAAGTACCTGGATCTGCCGCCGGTGTGGGCGTACGAGGTGGCCAGCTTCTACTCGATGTTCGTGCTGGAAGAGGTCGGCCGCCACAATGTCGCCTTCTGCACCAACATCAGCTGCTGGCTCAACGGCGCCGACAAGCTTGTCGCGCACGCCGAGCAGAAGCTGGGCGCCAAGCTGGGCGAATCCACCGCCGACGGCCGCGTGTACCTCAAGCGCGAAGAAGAGTGCGTGGCCGCCTGCTGCGGCGCGCCGGTGGTCCTGATCAACGGCCATTACCACGAGAAGCTCACCACCGCGAAGGTGGACGAGCTGCTCGACGGACTGAAGTGAGTCGAAGCGAGATGGCGCATCACACCCCCAAGGTTTCCGAAGGCTACGGGCCGGTCGGCCCGGCTCCGCAGGAGCACCAGGCCGTCTACACGACGCTGCACTTCGACAAGCCGTGGTCGTACGAGAACTATCTCAGGACCGGCGGCTACAGCGCGCTGCGCAAGGTGCTGGAGGAGAAGATCCCGCCGGCCGACGTGATCGAGATGGTCAAGCAGTCCGGCCTGCGCGGCCGCGGCGGCGCAGGCTTCCCGACCGGGCTGAAGTGGAGCTTCATGCCCAAGGAGTCGGGCATGCAGAAGTACATCCTGTGCAACTCGGACGAGTCCGAGCCGGGCACCTGCAAGGATCGCGACATCCTGCGCTACAACCCGCATTCGGTGATCGAGGGCCTGGCGATCGCCTGCTACGCCACCGGTTCCAGCGTGGCCTACAACTACATGCGCGGCGAGTTCCACCACGAGCCGTTCGAGCACATCGAAGAGGCGCTGGCCGAGGCCTACGCGCACGGCTGGCTGGGCAAGGACGTGCTCGGCTCCGGGGTCGATATCGACATCTACAACGCGCTGGGCGCGGGCGCCTACATCTGCGGCGAGGAAACCGCGCTGATGGAGTCGCTGGAAGGCAAGAAGGGCCTGCCGCGCTACAAGCCGCCGTTCCCGGCCAACTTCGGCCTCTACGGGCGTCCGACCACGATCAACAACACCGAGACCTTCGCCTCGGTGCCGGCGATCATCCGCAACGGCTCGGAGTGGTTCCTCAACCTGGGCAAGCCCAACAACGGTGGCTGCAAGATTTTCTCGGTCTCCGGGCATATCCAGGAGCCGGGCAACTACGAGATCCGCCTGGGCACGCCGTTCTCCGAACTGCTGGAAACCGCCGGCGGCCTGCGCCCGGGGCGCAAGCTCAAGGGCGTGATCCCGGGCGGTTCGTCGATGCCGGTGCTGCCGGGCGACACCATGATGGGCCTGACCATGGACTACGACGCGCTGCAGAAGGCGGGGTCGGGCCTGGGGTCGGGCGCGGTGATCGTGATGGACGACACCACCTGCATGGTGCGCGCCTGCCAGCGCATCGCCCGCTTCTACATGCAGGAAAGCTGCGGCCAGTGCACTCCGTGCCGCGAGGGCACCGGCTGGATGTGGCGCATGATCACCCGGGTGGTTGACGGCCTGGCCACGGTGGATGACCTGCACGTGCTGAAGGCCGCCGCCGGCCAGATCGAGGGCCACACCATCTGCGCCTTCGGCGAGGCCGCGGCGTGGCCGGTGCAGGGCTTCCTGCGCCACTTCTGGGACGAGTTCGAATACAGGATCGTCAACGGGCGCTTCCTTGTGGACGACGAGCGCAATGGCACCGTGGTGCCGAAGGCGGAGGTGGCATGAGCGCGCAGCCCGTCAACCCGAACCTGCCGCCCGACCACGTCACCGTCTTCATCGACGGCGTGGAGATGGCCGCGCCCAAGGGCTCGATGATCATCCAGGCCGCCGACCGCGCCGGGATCCCGATCCCGCGCTTCTGCTACCACGACAAGCTGTCCATCGCGGCCAACTGCCGCATGTGCCTGGTCGAGGTGGAGAAGATGGGCAAGCCGGCGCCGGCCTGCGCCACGCCGGTCATGGACGGCATGAAGGTCTCCACCCGCAGCGACAAGGCGCTCAAGGCGCAGCGCAACGTGATGGAGTTCCTGCTGATCAACCATCCGCTGGACTGCCCGGTCTGCGACCAGGGCGGCGAGTGCGAGCTGCAGGATCTGTCGCTGGGCTACGGCCGCTCGGTCAGCCGCTTCGTCGAGCGCAAGCGTTCGGTGCCCGACGAGGATCTGGGCCCGCTGGTGGCCACCGAGATGACCCGCTGCATCCACTGCACGCGCTGCGTGCGGGTCACCGACGAGATCGCAGGCACCCACGAGCTGGGCACCATGTACCGCGGCGAGAACCGCCAGATCGGCACCTACGATGGCAAGCCGCTGACCACCGAGCTGTCGGGCAACGTGATCGACGTGTGTCCGGTGGGCGCGCTGACCAACAAGGTGTTCCGCTTCCGGGCGCGTCCGTGGGAGCTGGTCGCCGGGCAGTCGCTGGGCTACCACGACCCGCTGGGCAGCAACCTGTTCGTGCACCTGCGCCGCGGCGAGGCGATGCGCGTGGTGCCGCGTGACAACGAAGACGTCAACGAGTGCTGGCTGTCCGACCGCGACCGCTATTCGCACCAGGGCCTGTACGCCGAAGACCGTGCCACCGCGCCGATGCTGCGCGAAGGCGACGGCTGGCGCGAGGCCAGCTGGGACGAGGCGCTGGCACGCGCCGCGCAGATCCTGCGCGACAACGCCGCCGACGACCTGGGCGTGCTGGCGCACCCGGCGACCTCGAACGAGGAGGGCACGCTGCTGGCGCGCCTGGCCAGGGGCCTGGGCACCGGCAACATCGACCATCGCATCGGCCAGGTGGATCCGGCCGGTGCCGGCGCCGCTGCGGCCTTCGGCATGCCGGTGGCCGACATCGCCAGCGCCGACGTGATCGTGATCGTGGGCTCCAACCTGCGCCACGAGGTGCCGCTGCTGCACCAGCGCGTGCGTCAGGCCTGGCGCAAGGGCGCGAAGGTGCACGTGGTCAACCCGGTCGATTTCGAATTCACCTTCGACATCGCCGGCAAGCAGATCGTGGCGCCGTCCAGGCTCGCCGACGCGCTGGGCTCTGGCGAGCTGGCCGGCGCGCTGCGCAACGGCGACCGCGCAGCGGTGATCGTGGGCGCGCTGGCCGAAGCCGGCCCGCACGCCGCGGCGATCCGCAGCGCGGCCGAATCGCTGGCCTCGGCCACCGGCGCCGCGCTGTGCCGCATCCCGCAGGGCGCCAACGCGCTTGGGCTGGCCAATGCCGGCGTGCTGCCCATCTCGCGCGATGCGCGGGCGATGCTGGAGCAGCCGTGCTCGGCCTACGTGCTGTACGGCATCGAACCGGGGCTGGACTTCGCCGACCAGGCGCAGGCCCTGAAGTCCTTGAAGGGGGCACAGGTGGTGGCGTTCAGTCAGTTCGCATGCGAGTCCACCCGCGCGGTGGCGGACGTGATCCTGCCGATCGGGGCACTGCCCGAGATCGACGCGACCCTGACCAACCTGGACGGGCGCGAACAGCAGGCGATGGCGGGCGCCAAGCTCCCCGGCCAGGCGCGCGCCGGCTGGCGGGTGCTGCGTACGCTGGGCGCCGAGCTGGGGCTGGACGGGTTCGGCTTCATGGACATCGCCGGCCTGCGTGCGGGCATGGAGGCCGCCACGGCGGCACCGGCCGCGGCGCAGGAGGCGCGCGTGCCCGACTCCGGCGACGGCCTGGAGCTGGCCACGGCGCCGGCCATCTACCGCAGCGACGCGGTCGTCCGCCGCGCCGCCGCGCTGCAGGCGCATCCGCTGACCCTCGGGCCGCAGGTCACCTTGAACCCCGAAGACGCGCAGCGCATCGGCGTGGCCGACCAGGCCATGGCGAAGGTGTCCAACCACGCCGGCACCGCCACCCTCAAGGTGTCGGTCAGCAGCAGCGTTGCCGCAGGCTCTGCCTGGGTCGAGCGCGGCTACGGCGCGACCGCCGCCCTGGTGGCCGGCCGCGTGGAGGTGCAGCAGGCATGAACACTGCACAGCTTCTTTCTCAATGGACGGCGCCGCTGCACGAGGCCCTGATGGGCCTGGGCGCGATCGGCGTGGTGATCTGGATCGTACTCAAGATCCTGGCCATCGCGGTGCCGGTGATCCTGGCGGTGGCGTTCTACGTGGTGTGGGAGCGCAAGCTCATCGGCTGGATGCACATCCGCCACGGGCCGATGTACGTGGGCAAGGGCCTGTTCCAGACCATCGCCGACGTCATCAAGCTCCTGCTCAAGGAGATCATCCGACCGACCCAGGCCAACCCGGTGCTGTTCTTCCTGGCGCCGATGCTGGCCCTGGTGCCGGCGTTCGCGGCCTGGGCGGTGGTGCCGTTCGACTCCCAGCTGGTGCTGTCCAACGCCAACGCCGGCCTGCTGTACCTGCTGGCGATGACCGCGCTGGGCGTGTACGGCGTGATCCTGGCCGGCTGGGCCTCCAACTCCAAGTTCGCCCTGCTCGGCGCCATGCGCTCGGCCGCGCAGATGGTCAGCTACGAGATCCCGATGGGCTTCTCGCTGGTCGGCGTGCTGATCGCCGCCGGCAGCCTGAACCTGACCGACATCGTCATGGCGCAGGATCGCGGGGGCGGCTTCTTCGGCTGGTTCTGGCTGCCGCTGCTGCCGCTGTTCGTGATCTATTTCGTCTCCGGCCTGGCCGAGACCAACCGCTTGCCGTTCGACGTGGTCGAGGGCGAGTCGGAGATCGTGGCCGGCCACATGGTCGAATATTCGGGCTCGGCGTTCGCGCTGTTCTTCCTGACCGAATACGCGAACATGATCCTGATCAGCTTCCTCACGGCGCTGTTCTTCACCGGCGGCTGGCTCTCGCCGATCCCGGCGTCCTGGGTGCCCGACGTGCCGGTGCTGTCGGTGCTGCTGGGGCCGGGCTGGTGGTGGCTGTTCCTGAAGGTGTTCTTCTTCGCCAGCTGCTTCATCTGGTTCCGTGCATCGTTCCCGCGCTACCGCTATGACCAGATCATGCGCCTGGGCTGGCGGGTGTTCATCCCGATCAGCATCGCCTGGATCGTGGTGACCGCGCTGATGGCGTACTTCGGAATCCTGGAAGGAGTGCAGCGATGAGCCGCTTTGCAAGCTGGTTCCGGAGCCTGTTCCTGCTGGAAATGCTCCAGGGCCTGGGGCTGACCCTGAAATACATGGTCAGGCCCAAGTACACGCTGATGTACCCGATGGAGAAGGTGCCGCAGTCGCCGCGCTTCCGCGGGCTGCACGCGCTGCGCAAGTATCCCAACGGGGAAGAGCGCTGCATCGCCTGCAAGCTGTGCGAGGCGGTGTGCCCGGCGCTGGCGATCACGATCGATTCGGAGCAGCGCGAGGACAACACCCGCCGCACCACGCGCTACGAGATCGACCTGTTCAAGTGCATCTACTGCGGCTTCTGCGAGGAGTCGTGCCCGGTCGATTCGATCGTGCTGACCCACGTGCACGAGTACCACTTTGAAAACCGCGGCGAGAACATCGTCACCAAGCCGCAGCTCCTGGCGATCGCCGACCGGCTCGAACCCGAGATCGCCGAGCGCCGCGCCGCAGACTCGGCCTACAGGTAAGCCATGGACTTCGTATTGCCCGCCTTCTATGTGTTCGCCGCGATCGCGGTCATGGCCGCCGTGGCCGTGATCAGCGTGCGCAACCCGGTGCACTCGGTGCTGTTCCTGGTGCTGACCTTCTTCTCGGTGGCCTGCACCTGGATCATCGCCGGCGCCGAGTTCCTCGGACTGGCGCTGATCCTGGTCTACGTCGGCGCGATCATGGTGCTGTTCCTGTTCGTGGTGATGATGCTCGAGGTCGACATCGCCGCGGTCCGCGACGGCTACGTGCGCTACCTGCCGGTGGGCCTGCTGGTGGCGGTGGTGATGCTGGTGCAGATCCTCACCGTGATCGGCGTGCGCGCCCGCAGCACGCCGTACGAGGCGCTGCCCGGGATGGCCGAGGAGATGAACACCGCGTGGGTGGCCTACACGCTGTTCACCGACTACCTGCTGCCGTTCGAGATCGCCGCGCTGATCCTGACGGTGGCGGTGATCGCGGCGGTGGTGCTGACCCTGCGCAACCGCGAGGGCACCAAGCGCCAGAACCCGGGCGAACAGTCCCGCACCACCGCCGGCGAGCGCCTGCGCATGGTGAAGATGCAGGCGGAGGCGACGCGCAGCACGCGCGACGTGCCCGCAGACGGCCAGGCTCCGGCCGGGGAGGGCAAGCCATGAGTTTCCTGGGCGAGGGCCTGGCCCTCGGGCATTTCCTGGTGCTGGGCGCGGTGCTGTTCTGCATCTCCGTCGCCGGGATCTTCCTCAACCGCAAGAACGTGATCGTGCTGCTGATGTCGATCGAGCTGATGCTGCTTTCGGTCAACATCAACTTCGTGGCGTTCTCGCGCGAGTTCGGCGAGGCCTCGGGACAGGTGTTCGTGTTCTTCATCCTCACGGTGGCCGCCGCCGAAGCGGCGATCGGCCTGGCGATCCTGGTGTCGCTGTTCCGCAACCGGCGCACGATCAACGTCGCCGACATCGATCTGCTCAAGGGGTAGGCGGTCAATGGAATTCTCGACATCCCACCTGCTCATCATCGTGCTGGCGCCGCTGCTGGGCTCGATCGTGGCGGGCCTGTTCGGGCGCCAGGTCGGCCGCACCGGCGCGCACGTGGTCACCATCCTGGGCGTGGCGGTCAGCTGCGCGGTGTCGGCCTGGGTGCTCTGGCAGCTCGTCCAGGGCGCCGCGCCGTACAACCAGAACGTCTACACCTTCTTCGACGTCGGCAGCTTCTCGGCCCACGTGGGCTTCATGGTCGACCGGCTGACCGCGATGATGATGGTCGTGGTCACCTTCGTCTCGCTGCTGGTGCACGTCTACACCATCGGCTACATGAAGGATGACCCGGGCTACCAGCGGTTCTTCAGCTATATCTCGCTGTTCACCTTCTCCATGCTCATGCTGGTGATGAGCAACAACTTCCTGCAGCTGTTCTTTGGCTGGGAAGCGGTGGGCCTGGTGTCGTACCTGCTGATCGGGTTCTGGTTCAAGAAGCCCAGCGCGGTGTTTGCCAACATGAAGGCGTTCCTGGTCAACCGGGTGGGCGACTTCGGCTTCCTGCTCGGCATCGCCGCGGTGGCGTACTGGTTCGGCACGCTGGACTACGCCACCGTGTTCGCCAACGCCGGCGCCACCATCGGCGGCGAACAGGTGGTCGAGATCATCCCGGGGCAGGCCTGGTCGGTGGCCACGCTGATCTGCGTGCTGCTGTTCATCGGCGCGATGGGCAAGTCGGCGCAGGTGCCGCTGCACGTGTGGCTTCCCGACTCGATGGAAGGCCCGACCCCGATCTCGGCCCTGATCCACGCCGCCACCATGGTCACGGCGGGCATTTTCATGGTCGCGCGGATGTCGCCGCTGTTCGAATTCAGCGACGCGGCGCTGGCCTTCGTGCTGTTCATCGGCGCCACCACGGCCTTCTTCACCGGCCTGATCGGCATCGTCCAGAACGACATCAAGCGCGTGGTCGCGTACTCGACCCTGTCGCAGCTGGGCTACATGACGGTGGCGCTGGGCGTGTCGGCGTACTCGGCGGCGGTGTTCCACCTGATGACCCACGCCTTCTTCAAGGCGCTGCTGTTCCTGGGCGCGGGCTCGGTGATCATCGCCATGCACCACGAGCAGGACATGCGCCGCATGGGCGGCCTGCGCAAGTACATGCCGGTGACCTTCTGGACGATGGTGATCGGCACCATGGCGCTGATCGGCACGCCGTTCCTGTCCGGCTTCTACTCCAAGGACACCATCATCGAGGCGGCCGGCCACGCCGCCGAGCGGATGGGCTGGGTCGGCACCTACGGCTACTGGGCGGTGCTGCTGGGCGCGTTCGTCACCAGCTTCTACAGCTTCCGCCTGCTGTACCTGACGTTCTTCGGCAAGGAGCGCTTCCGCGACGCGCCGGCCCATGACGAGGGCCACGACGACCACGGCCACGGCCCGGTCGAGCCGAAGGAGTCGCCGTGGGTGGTGACCGTGCCGCTGGTGCTGCTGGCGATCCCGTCGATCCTGGTCGGTTTCTTCACCGCCGGGCCGATGCTGTTCGGCACCGACTGGAGCGGGCAGGCAGAGCAGGTGCCGTTCTTCTTCGGCGCGATCGACCTGGCGGCAGCCCGCGACACGGTGGCGGCGCTGGGCGAGCGGCTGTGGACCGGTGGGCCGGTGGGCTACGCGCTGCACGGCTTCGTGACCCCGGTGTTCTGGCTGACCGCGGCGGGCTTCGTGCTGGCCACGCTGATGTACTGGTGGAAGCCGGAGATGGCCACGCGCGCGCGCCAGGCGTTCCGGTTCCCGGTCAAGGTGCTGGAGAACAAGTACTGGGCCGACGACCTGTGGATCAAGGGGTTTGCCGGCGGCGGCCTGGATCTGGGCAAGGTGTCGCGCTGGTTCGACGAGAAGATCGTCGACGGCGTGTTCGTCAACGGCACGGTGAAGGTGATCGGCCTGGTGGCCGCCATCTCCCGCCGTGCCCAGTCCGGCATGCTCTACCACTACGCATTCGTGATGATCATCGGCCTGGTTGTGCTGCTGGCCATCCTCATCCGCCACTGGCGCTGACGGAAAAAGATACGTGTCCAACTGGCCTCTACTCAGTCTCCTGATCTGGCTGCCGATCCTCGGCGGCCTCCTCACGCTCGCCTGCGGCAACGCACGGCCCGCGACGGCCCGCTGGGTCGCGCTGGGCACCGGCGTGCTGGTGCTCGCCGTCAGCCTGCTGCTGCTAACCGGGTTCGATTTCGCCAATGCCGGGCTGCAGTTCCTGGAACGGCGCGAATGGATCCCCGCGTTCGACATCCAGTACCACCTGGGTGCGGACGGCATCTCGGTGGCGCTGATCGTGCTGACCACGCTGACCACGGTGCTGGTGCTGATCGGCGCCTGGGCCTCGATCAACACCCGCGTCAGCCAGTACTTCGCGGCGATGCTGGTGCTCGAAGGCCTGATGATCGGCGTGTTCTCGGCCGTGGACGCGATGCTGTTCTACGTGTTCTTCGAGGCCATGCTGATCCCGATGTTCATCATCATCGGCGTGTGGGGCGGGCCGCGCAGGGTCTACGCCACGATCAAGTTCTTCCTGTACACGTTCCTGGGCTCGATCTTCATGCTGGTCGGCCTGATCTACCTGTACCTGAAGGGCGGCAGCTGGCAGCTGCCCGACCTGTACGCGCTGCCGCTCACGGCCACCGAGCAGATGTGGCTGTTCTTCGCCTTCATGGCCGGCTTCGCGATCAAGATTCCGATGTTCCCGGTGCACACCTGGCTTCCGGACGCGCACGTGGAGGCGCCCACCGGCGGCTCGGTGATTCTGGCGGCGATCATGCTGAAGATCGGCGGCTACGGCTTCATGCGCTTCTCCCTGCCGATCGTGCCCGACGCCGGCCACGAGTACGCCTGGATCCTGATCGCGCTGTCGCTGATCGCGGTGGTCTACGTGGGCATGGTCGCGCTGGTGCAGAACGACATGAAGAAGCTGATCGCCTATTCGTCGGTCTCGCACATGGGCTTCGTGACCCTGGGCATCTTCATCGCCTTCGCGCTGGTGCGCGACCAGGGCAACGTGGACGCCGCGCGCCTGGGCCTGCAGGGCGCGATGGTGCAGATGATCAGCCACGGCTTCATTTCCGGCGCAATGTTCACCTGCGTGGGCGTGCTGTACGACCGCATGCACACCCGCATGATCCGCGACTACGGCGGCGTGGCCAACGTGATGCCGTGGTTTGCCGCCTTCTTCGTACTGTTCAGCATGGCCAACTCGGGCCTGCCGGGCACCTCGGGCTTCGTTGGCGAGTTCATGGTGATCGTGGCTTCGTTCCAGGCCCACCCGCTGATCGCGTTCGCCGCGGCGCTGACCCTGATCATCGGCGCGTCGTACTCGCTGTGGCTGGTCAAGCGGATCTTCTACGGCGAGATCGGCAATGCCCACGTCGCCAGCCTGAAGGACATCGGCGGGCGCGAGGCCCTGGTACTGGGCGTCTTCGCCGCCGGCGTGCTGCTGATCGGCGTATGGCCCCGGCCGCTGACCGAACTGATGGAGCCGTCCATCGCGCAACTGGCCCAGCTGCTGGCCGCCACCAAGCTTTGAGGATGATGACGCGATGACCGTCGCTGCAATGACGCCCCCCGTTCGTACCTTCGCCGAGTTCGCGCCGCTTGTGCCCGAGCTGGTGGTGGTGTTCGGTGCGTTCGCACTGCTGATGCTGGATCTGTTCCTGGACGATCGCCGCCGGGTGCTGACCCACGCGCTGTCGATCGTGACCCTGCTGCTGGCCGCGGCGATGATCGCGCTCGGGGTCGGAGGGCAGGGCGATGTGATGGAAGGCCTGTTCTTCCGCGACACCGCCTCGGACGCGCTCAAGGTGGTGATGCTGCTGGTCTCGGCCGCGGCGCTGGCCTACCTGTGGCCGTTCATGCGCGAGCGCGGGCTGTACCGGGGCGAGATCCCGGTGCTGGTGCTGTTTGCGGTCATCGGCATGATGCTGCTGGTCTCGGCCGGCAACCTGACCATGATCTACCTGGGCCTGGAGCTGATGGCGCTGTGTTCGTACGCGCTGGTGGCGATCGACCGCGACAGCAAGCTGGCGTCGGAAGCGGGCATGAAGTACTTCGTGCTCGGCTCGCTGTCCTCGGGCCTGCTGCTGTACGGCCTGTCGCTGATCTACGGCGCCACCGGCAGCCTGTACCTGGACGAGATCAACGTCGCCGCGGCCGCGCTGGCCGGCGAGGATCGCGTGCTGCTGCTGGCCGGGCTTGTGTTCTCGGTGGCCGGCGTGGCGTTCAAGTTCGGCGCGGCGCCGTTCCACATGTGGCTGCCGGATACCTACCACGGCGCGTCCACGCCGATCACGCTGTTCATCGGCTCGGCGCCCAAGCTCGCCGCCTTCGGCCTGGCCTGGCGCCTGTTCGAGCAGGGCCTGGGCCCGCTGGCGGACAACTGGCAGCTGCTGCTGGCGCTGCTGGCGGCGCTGTCGCTGGTGATCGGCAACCTGGGCGCGATCGTCCAGACCAACCTCAAGCGGATGCTGGCGTACTCGACGGTGTCCCACGTTGGCTTCCTGTTCCTGGGCATCGCCGGCGGCGGCCCGGACGGGCTGGCGGCGGCGATGTTCTACGCGATCGTCTACGCGATCATGTCGGCCGCGGCCTTCGGCGCGATCATCATGCTGTCGCGCAACGGGTTCGAGGCGGATCGCATCGAGGACTTCCGCGGCCTCAACGCCCGCAGCCCGTGGATGGCCGCACTGGTGCTGGCCATCATGGTGTCGCTGGCCGGCGTGCCGCCGCTGCTGGGCTTCTGGGCCAAGCTTGCGGTGCTGCAGGCCGCGGTTGCCGGTGACCTGATGTGGCTGGCCATCATCGGCATCGTGTTCGCGGTGATCGGCGCGTTCTACTACCTGCGCGTGGTCAAGGTGATGTACTTCGACGAGCCGGCCGGCGAGCCGGTCAGCCAGCGCGAGGGCGGGGGGCTGCGGGTGATGTTCGCGGTCAATGCGCTGTCGCTGCTGGCGCTGGGCCTGTTCTGGAGCCCGCTGATGGAGCTTTGCCAGCGGGCGTTTGCCGCCGGCTGATCGAAAGGGCCTGGGCCGTTCATCCCGGACGGCCCGGGGTCTTGCAATAAATGGCCGTCTTGGCCATAATTCCGGGTCTGTTGCGGGGTGGAGCAGTCTGGCAGCTCGTCGGGCTCATAACCCGAAGGTCGCAGGTTCAAATCCTGCCCCCGCTACCAGCTTTTCGCGGTCGATGAAAAGCCTTTGGAACAAGGCTTTTTTGCATTATCCGGCCGTGGAACGGGTTGAGTCGTTGCGCAACTGCTCGCGCATCGACGCCGAAATCCAGTGGATCGGACAAGGGGCCCGCCGGGCCCCTTGTCTTTTCCGGCATTCGAGAAAACAGCCAGAGGTAAGCGCTTGGCCGACAAGGCAACCACGATCACCGAACTGCTGGCACCCACCGTCGAGGCGCTGGGGCTGGAGCTGCTGGGCATCGAGTACCTGCCGATGCCGGGCGGCTCGCTGCTGCGCCTGTACATCGACCGCCCGGGCGCCGAAGCCGGCGCCGAGGTGGACGGAGAGGGCGTAACCGTGGACGATTGCGAGGCCGTGAGCCGCGAGGTGTCGGCCCAGCTGGACGTCGAGGATCCGATCAGCGGCAACTACACGCTGGAAGTGTCCTCGCCCGGCCTGGATCGGCCGCTGTTCACGCCCGCGCACTTCGAGCGATTCACCGGCGAGGTGGTGAAGGTCGGGCTGAAGCTGCCGCAGGACGGCCGCCGCAGGCTGCAGGGCCGGATCCTCGGGGTCGACGGCGAAACCATCCGCGTCGATGTCGACGGCCAGGCGTTCGAGGTGGCGTTGGGCAACGTGGAGAAGGCGCGGCTGGTGCCCGACTGGGCGGCACTGGGGCTCGCCCCGGAAAAGAACGACAGGGCCGGGCGCACGCGCCCGGGCAAGCGCAAGCACTGACAGCGGTGCGCAAGCACCAATTCCAGAAACAGCCAGAGGCGTAACGGAAATGAGCAAGGAACTTTTGATGGTCGTCGACGCGGTCGCCAACGAGAAGGGCGTGCCGGAGTCGGTGATCCTCGAAGCGATCGAGGCGGCATTGGCGACCGCGGCGAAGAAGCACTATCCCGAACAGGACGTGCTGACCCGCGTGTCGATCGACCCCAAGGACGGCACCTACGAAACCTTCCGCCGCTGGGAAGTGGTCGCCGATGATGAAGTCATGGAGTCGCCGGATCGCCAGATCCGCCTGATGGACGCGGTCGACGAGGCCGAGGGCGTCGAGGTCGGCGACTACATCGAGGAGCAGATCGAGAACGCCGAGTTCGGGCGCATCGCAGCGCAGGCCGCCAAGCAGGTGATCGTGCAGCGCGTGCGCGAGGCCGAGCGCGCCCAGGTCGTGGACGCGTGGAAGGATCGTGTGGGCGAGCTGGTCACCGGCGTGGTCAAGCGCGTCGAGCGCGGCAGCGTGTACGTGGATCTGGGCGGCAACGCCGAAGCGTACATCCCCAAGGACAAGGCGATCCCGCGCGACGTCGTGCGCGCCGGTGACCGCATCCGCGGCTACCTGTACGACGTGCGCAGCGAGCCGCGCGGCCCGCAGCTGTTCATCAGCCGCGCCGCCCCGGAATTCATGATGGAGCTGTTCAAGCTGGAAGTGCCGGAAGTCGGCCAGGGCCTGGTCGAGATCAAGGCCTGCGCCCGCGATCCGGGCGACCGCGCCAAGATCGCGGTGCTGGCCTATGACAACCGCACCGATCCGATCGGCGCCTGCATCGGCATGCGCGGCTCGCGCGTGCAGGCGGTGTCCAACGAGCTCAACGGCGAGCGCGTGGACATCGTGCTGTGGTCGGACAACCCGGCCCAGTTCGTGATCAACGCGATGGCGCCGGCCGAGGTGCAGTCGATCGTGGTCGACGAGGACAAGCATTCGATGGATCTGGCCGTGGCCGAGGAGCTGCTGGCCAAGGCGATCGGCAAGGGCGGGCAGAACGTGCGCCTGGCCAGCCGCATGACCGGCTGGCAGCTCAACGTGATGACCCAGGATCAGGTGGCCGAGAAGACCGAGGCCGAGCAGGCCGTGGCCCGCGAGCTGTTCCAGGACAAGCTGGAGGTCGACGAGGAGATCGCCGGCATCCTGGTGTCGGAAGGCTTCAGCTCGGTCGAGGAAATCGCCTACGTCCCGGTCGGCGAGCTGCTGGCGGTGGAGGGCTTTGACGAGGATATCGTCGAGGAGCTGCGCGCCCGCGCCAAGGATGCGCTGCTCAACGACGCCCTGGCGTTCGAGGAGGAGCTGAACGAGAACGCCCCGGCCGAGGATCTGCTCGGGCTGGAGGGCATGGACGAGAACCTCGCCTACGCCCTGGCCTCGCACGGCGTGCGTACCAGCGAGGATCTGTCCGACCTGGGCACGGACGAGCTGGTCGATCTCAACATCGAGGGCATCGACGAGGAGCGCGCCGCGGCGCTGATCCTGGCCGCCCGCGCCGAGGAGATCGCCAGGCTGGAGGCGGAGGGCTGACCGGCCGGCCACGCGCCAGGCCGGCCCCGCCGGGGCCGCCGACGCGCCTGGGCCCGGAACATCTCCCCGGCACCCGTTAGAATCGTTTCATCCGCGGCGGCAGAACGCCGTCGCCAAGGACACGGAAACCGAATGTCGCAACAAACCACCATCCGCAAGCTCGCCGCCCTGGTGAATACGCCGGTCGAGAAACTGCTGGAACAGCTGGCCGAGGCCGGCATGGAGTTCGGCGATCCCGATCAGGTCGTGACCAGCACCGAGAAGGTGAAACTGCTGGGCTTCCTGCGGCGGACTCACGGCAAGGCCGAGAAGGCCGGGGCCGACCCGGTCGCACCCCGGAAGATCACCCTGAGCCGCAACCGCAAGCAGGAGCTGACCGTCGGCGGCGGCAGGAACCGCCAGACGGTCGACGTGCTGGTGCGCAAGAAGGTGGTGCTTGAGAAGCCTTCCGAGCAGGCCGCCGCCACGCCGGTGGCGGACGCCGATTCCGAGCGCGCCGAGATCCTGCGCAAGCTGGAGGAGTCGCGCCAGCGCAACCTCAGCGAGCAGCAGCGCCTGGCCGAAGAAGACCAGAAGCGGATCGAGGAGGCCGAGCGCCAGCGCAAGGAAGCCGAGGCCGAGGCCGAACGCCTGCGCCTGGAAGCCGAGCAGGCCGCGGCCGCCGCTGCCGCCGAAGAGACGGGCGGCGCACGCAAGTCGTCCGGCCACGGGCATGGCAAGCCGGCACCGGCGCGCGACGAGCGCGGCGGCCACAAGCAGAAGCAGCACCGCGGCTCGCACGCGATGGTGCAGGGCGTGGAGGATGATGAAAACGCGGCCCGTTTCGCCGGCCAGCTGCACCTGAGCGCCGCCGACCGCGCGCGCCGCTCCACCGCGCGCAAGACCCGCCCGCGCCGCCAGGTCGAGCAGTCGCGCTCGGGCGCAGGCCCGCACGGCTTCGAGCGGCCCACCGCCCCGGTGGTGCGCGAAGTGCAGATCGGTGACGCGATCACCGTGGCCGACCTCGCCCAGAAGCTGGCGATGAAGGGCGGCGACGTGGTCAAGACGCTGTTCAAGATGGGCGTGATGGCCACCATCACCCAGTCCATCGACCACGACACCGCGGCGCTGGTGACCGAGGAACTCGGCCACAAGGCGGTGCGCGCCCAGAGCGACGACGCCGAGAGCGAGCTGATCGCGCAGGTGTCGGAAACCACCGGTGAAGCCGTTGCGCGGCCGCCGGTGGTCACCATCATGGGCCACGTCGACCACGGCAAGACTTCGCTGCTCGACCACATCCGCAGCACCCGCGTGGCAACCGGCGAGGCCGGCGGCATCACCCAGCACATCGGCGCCTACCACGTGGAAACCGACAAGGGCGTGGTGAGCTTCCTGGATACGCCCGGACACGCCGCGTTCTCGTCCATGCGCGCCCGCGGCGCCAAGCTGACCGACATCGTGGTGATCGTGGTCGCCGCCGACGACGGCGTCATGCCGCAGACGATCGAGGCGATCCAGCACGCGCGCGGCGCGGAAGTGCCGCTGATCATCGCGATCAACAAGATCGACAAGTCCACCGCCGATCCGGGCCGGATCAAGAATGAACTGCTTGAACACGAAGTGGTGGCCGAGGACTTCGGCGGCGACATCCAGATGGTGGAGATCTCGGCCAAGACCGGCCAGGGCATCGACGACCTGCTGGACGCGATCCTGCTGCAGGCAGAGCTCCTGGAGCTCAGCGCCGTGGCCGAGGGCCGCGCCAGCGGCACCGTGATCGAGTCCTCGCTGGACAAGGGC
Organism: Luteimonas dalianensis; assembly: GCF_049339425.1. Classification (NCBI taxonomy): domain Bacteria; kingdom Pseudomonadati; phylum Pseudomonadota; class Gammaproteobacteria; order Lysobacterales; family Lysobacteraceae; genus Luteimonas; species Luteimonas dalianensis. The sequence goes on from NZ_JBMPPO010000001.1 coordinate 98,982, forward strand.
CGCGGCCCGGTCGCCACCGTGCTGGTCCAGCAGGGCCGGCTCAACAAGGGTGATTTCCTGGTCTGCGGCGTGCACTTCGGCCGCGTCCGCGCACTGTTCGACGAGGCCGGCAAGAACGTCGACGGCGCCGGGCCGTCGATCCCGGTGCAGCTGCTGGGCCTTTCGGGCGTGCCCGACGCGGGCGACGACTTCGTGGTCGTCGAGGACGAGCGCCTGGCCAAGGAGGTCGCCGGCGAGCGCGAGCACAAGCGCCGCGAGACCCGCCTGGTGCAGGCCGCCGGCAACCGCATGGAAGACATCATGGCGCAAATGGGCCAGGCCGAGCAGCTGCAGCTCAACCTGGTCGTCAAGGCCGACGTGCAGGGCTCAGTGGAGGCGCTGAAGCAGGCCCTGACCGCGCTCACCAACGACCAGATCCGGATCAACATCATCGTCGGCGGCGTGGGTGGCATCACCGAGTCCGACGCCAACGCCGCAGCCACCGCCAAGGCCACGATCATCGGCTTCAACGTGCGTGCCGACGCCTCGGCGCGCAAGGTGATCGAGACCAACAACCTCGACCTGCGCTACTTCTCGATCATCTACGATGTGATCGACCAGGTGAAGCAGGTGGCCTCGGGCATCCTGGGCGTGGAGATCCGCGAGGAGATCATCGGCACCGCCGAGGTGCGCGAGGTGTTCCGCAGCTCCAAGTTCGGCGCCGTCGCCGGCTGCATGGTGGTCGAGGGCGTGGTGCGCCGCGACCGCGGCATCCGGGTGCTGCGCGACAACACGGTCATCTTCGAGGGCGAGCTGGAGTCGCTGCGCCGCTTCAAGGAGAACGTGGACGAGGTGCGCGAGAACACCGAGTGCGGTATCGGCGTGAAGGCCTACAACGATATCCAGCCGGGCGACCGCATCGAGTGCTTCGAGCGCATCGAGGTCCAGCGGACGCTGTAAGCGATGAAGCCTTTTGCACGTACTGACCGCGTATCAGCCCAGCTCCGCCGCGAGCTGGGCACGCTGGTGCGCGCGGCGGTGGATGAAAACGGCCTGCCGTCGGTGAGCGTGTCCGACGTGGAAGTGACCCGCGACCTGGCCCATGCCAAGGTGTTCGTCACCGCGCTGCAGCCGGAGCGCTCGGCCGAGGCGCTGGCCGGGCTCAAGGCGCTGGCCGGGGAAATCCGCTACCGGCTGGCGCGGCAGGTCAAGCTCCGGCACGTGCCGGAGCTGCACTTCCACTACGACGATTCGGTGGATCGCGGCGAAAGGATCGACGCGCTGCTGCGCGAGAACCCGCCGGCGGCAGAAGAGCCCGGCGCGCACGAATAGCCCGGCTCAGTCGGAGCCGGATGGGGCGCGGCCGCGCCAGTAGTCGTTGGCCTCGGCGATGATCCTGAACTCGGCGGTCACCATCGCCGCCGCCTGCATCAGCATCTCCGGATCCTCCTCGTACTTTTCCCGGACCCGCTGCTTGGCCGCGCCGTCGCGCTGGATCTCGCCGATGGTCTTGCGCACCAGGGTGATGGCAAGCTGGCGCCCCTGCAGCGGTGTATCGGTGATCAGGCTGGGCACGTAGTCCTCGGCGGGTGCCGACTGCATGGCGGCGGCCGGTTCGGCGGCAAGGGCGCCCGGCACCGCGGTGGCGCAGGCGAGGGCCAGGATGGCTGCAAGGTTCGCTTTCATTGATACGTCCTCCCGTGATCAGGTCGGCGCCAGTCTGGCCCCACCGCCCGCAGCATCGCCCTGATCCGGGTCAATCGGCAAGCACCTACAATCAGTCGATGTCCCAGCGTCCGCGCATCAAATTCCACAAGCTCGACGGCATCCTGCTGCTCGACAAGCCCCAGGGCCCCAGCTCCAGCCAGGCGCTGCAGCGGGCCAGGCGCCTGTTCGCGGCGGAGAAGGGCGGCCATACCGGCAGCCTGGATCCGCTGGCCACCGGCCTGCTGCCGCTGTGCTTCGGCGAGGCGACCAAGATCACCGGCGGCCTGCTGGGCGCGCGCAAGGCCTACGACACCGTGGCCAGGCTGGGCGTGGTCACCGACACCGACGACGCCATGGGCCAGCCGCTGCGCGAGCGCCCGGTGCCGGCCTTCGACCTGGCCACCATCGACGCCGCGCTGGAAAAACTGACCGGCCGGCTGATGCAGCGGCCGCCGATCTATTCGGCGCTCAAGCGCGGCGGTGAACCGCTGTACGCGAAGGCGCGCCGCGGCGAGGAGGTGGAGGTCGAGCCGCGCGAGGTCGAGGTTCACGAATTCAGCTTGCTCTCGGCCAACGACCTGCTCGACCGCGGCGAGCCGCTGCTGCGGCTGCACGTGGAGTGCGGCTCGGGCACCTACGTGCGCAGCCTGGTCCGCGACCTGGGTGAGCTGCTGGGCTGCGGCGCCCACGTGGCGGAGCTGAGGCGGCTGTGGGTGGATCCGTTCAGGACGCCGAAGATGTGGACGTTCGAAGCCCTGGAGTCATTGGCCGAACGCGGCCGGGACAGCCTGGACGCCTGCCTGCTGCCGGTGGAGGCGGGCATGGTGGCCTGGCAGCCGCTGGTGGTGGATCCGGCGCAGGCGCGCAGGCTGTCGTTCGGGCAGGCAGTGGAGGGAGGCTTCGCCCAGCCCGGGGAGGTGGCGATATTCAACGCCGCAGGGCGGGCCCTGGGGCTGGGGACGGTGGATGAATACGGCGACCTCAGGCCCCGCCGGCTGTTCTCGTGGGCGTGCACGCAGCCGGCCGGAACCTCCTGAGCCTTGTCCCAAAAGGGGGCAGCGGCTACAATTCCGGAGCTTTTTCAAGCAATTCCACCGGCTCCCCCGGGGCTGGTGGCCACTACCGCACGCGGCGGGCCATGTGGTGCGTCCCTGGGCAGGGACGTTTCTGCTGGCCGCGCATCACGAGGCACACCAATGTCCATCGACAACAGCAAGATCATCGAAGAACACAAGCGCGGTGACAACGACACCGGTTCCACCGAAGTCCAGGTCGCCCTGCTCAGCGCGCGCATCGCGCACCTGACCGAGCACTTCAAGGCCCACAAGAAGGATCACCACAGCCGGCGCGGCCTGCTGCAGATGGTCAACCGCCGTCGCAAGCTGCTCGACTACCTCCACCGCAAGGACGCCGCGCGCTATCGCGAGCTGATCGAGAAGCTCGGCCTGCGCCGGTAAACCAGACCCACGCCGCGGCGCAGCAATGCGCCGCGGTTTGTTTTTCCGCTCCACCATTCCCGAGCCGCTGCAGTCGCGGCCACCCGTACCGGGCAGGGGCCCGATACGGTTCATCGCAAGAGTTTCAAGGAATCCAACGTGTCGAAAGTTACCAAGAGCTTCCAGTACGGCAATCGCACCGTCACCCTGGAGACCGGTGAGGTCGCCCGCCAGGCCGGCGGCGCCGTCATCGTCTCGTGCGAAGGCACCGTGCTGCTGGTCACCGCGGTCGCCAACAGGACCGCGCGCGAAGGACAGGACTTCTTCCCGCTGACCGTCGATTACCAGGAGAAGTTCTATGCCGGCGGGCGCATCCCGGGCGGCTTCTTCAAGCGCGAAGGCCGCGCGACCGAGAAGGAAACCCTGATCTCGCGCCTGATCGACCGCCCGATCCGCCCGCTGTTCCCCGACGGCTTCCGCAACGAAGTGCAGGTCATCGCCACCGTGATGTCGCTGAACCCGGAAGTGGACGGTGACATCCCGGCCCTGCTCGGCGCCTCGGCCGCCGTCGCCCTGACCGGCGCCCCGTTCGCCGGCCCGATCGGCGCGGCCAAGGTCGGCTACAAGGACGGCCAGTACCTGCTCAACCCGACCACCACCGAGCTGCAGGATTCGGATCTGGAGCTGGTCGTGGCCGGCACCCGGGACGCCGTGCTGATGGTGGAATCGGAAGCCAACGTGCTGTCCGAGGAAGTGATGCTGGGCGCGGTGATGTTCGGTCACCAGCAGATGCAGGTCGCCATCGACACCATCAACGAGCTGGTTGCCGAAGCCGGCAAGCCGAAGTGGGAGTGGGAACAGCCGGCCCGCAGCGAGAGCCTGGTCGACGCGCTGCGCAACGCCATCGGCGGCAAGCTGTCCGAGGCGTTCCAGGTGCGCGACAAGATCGAGCGCCGCGACACCATTTCCGGCCTGAAGAAGCAGATCCTCGAAGCGCTGGCCCCGCAGGCCGAGCAGAACGAGTGGGCCAGCGGCGACCTGGGCAAGGAGTTCGGTGAGCAGGAATACCAGACCATGCGCCGCGCGGTGCTGGAGACCAAGGTTCGCATCGACGGCCGCGCGCTCGACCAGGTGCGCCCGATCAGCTCCAAGGTCGGCATCCTGCCGCGCGTGCACGGCTCGTCGCTGTTCACCCGCGGCGAGACCCAGGCGATCGTGGTGGCCACCCTGGGCACCGCCCGCGACGGCCAGATCATCGACGCGGTTGGCGGCGAGTACAAGGAGCACTTCCTGTTCCACTACAACTTCCCGCCGTACTCGGTGGGCGAGGCCGGCCGCATGATGGGCCCCAAGCGCCGCGAAATCGGCCACGGGCGCCTGGCCAAGCGCGGCGTGCTGGCGGTGATGCCGTCGATGGAAGAGTTCCCGTACACCATCCGCGTGGTGTCGGAGATCACCGAGTCGAACGGCTCGTCCTCGATGGCCTCGGTCTGCGGCAGCTCGCTGGCGCTGATGGATGCCGGCGTGCCGATCAAGGCCCCTGTGGCGGGCATCGCCATGGGCCTGGTGAAGGAAGGCGACGACTACGTGGTGCTCAGCGACATCCTCGGTGACGAGGATCACCTGGGCGACATGGACTTCAAGGTGGCCGGTACCGATGCCGGCATTACCGCGCTGCAGATGGACATCAAGATCGAGGGCATCACCGAGGAGATCATGAAGGTGGCGCTGGAGCAGGCAAAGCGTGGCCGCCTCCATATCCTGGGCGAGATGGCCAATGCGCTGACCACCCCGCGCGAGGAGCTCTCCGAGTACGCCCCGCGCCTGCTGACCATCAAGATTCACCCGGACAAGATCCGCGAGGTGATCGGCAAGGGCGGTGCCACCATCCAGGGCATCACCAAGGAAACCGGCACCCAGATCGACATCCAGGATGACGGCACCATCGTCATCGCCTCGGTCAACGCCGCCGCCGCGCAGGCCGCCAAGGAGCGCATCGAGCAGATCACCTCGGACGTGGAGCCGGGCCGGATCTACGAGGGCAAGGTGGTCAAGATCATGGACTTCGGCGCGTTCGTGACCATCCTGCCGGGCAAGGACGGCCTGGTGCACGTCTCGCAGATCTCCTCCGAGCGGGTGGAGAAGGTCTCCGACAAGCTCAAGGAAGGCGACGTGGTCAAGGTCAAGGTGCTGGAAGTCGACAAGCAGGGCCGCATCCGCCTGTCGATGAAGGCCGTGGAGGAAGGCGAGGGCGTGTCCGAGTGACACCCTGACGCACTCCGGAAACGGAAACGGAAAAGGCGGGCTTCGGCCCGCCTTTTTCGTTGCCTGTCAAAGCCCGTCCCCGTCCCCGTCCCCGTCCCCGAAGCCGAAGCCCCGTTGCAGCCGGCAGGCCTTTGCGCGTAAGTAAAGGAGGAGGCCGTAGCGCAGCGCAGGCCGGGGGACATGGAGCGCAAAGGCCTGCCGGCCGCGGCGGGGCCCGTCAGGTCGCGGCAACGTGAACCGAAGAAGCAAGCCTGGATGGAGACCCCCGGCAGCGAGCCGAAGGAAGCGCCTGCCAGCGTTGTGGCTATACTCCCGCGGCACCGACCCACCATTCACACCAGGAGCCGTCATGAAGTTCCGTATCTCCGCTTCACCGCTTGCGCTGTGCCTCCTTCTGCCGCTTGCCGCCTGTGCCGGGGTGGAGTCGCAGGGCGAGGCTGTCCCCAATGCCGGAGCTGCGCAGGCTGCCAACGCACAGGAACAGATGGTGGAGGCCGAAATCGCCTGGCAGGGCCAGGTCACCGCGGTGGATGCGGCGCAGCGGCTGGTGACGCTGCGCGATGGGCAGGGCGATGAGCGCACGTTCCGGATCGAGGAGCAGGTGCAACATCTGGAGACCATGCAGCCGGGCGACCGGGTAGAGGTCTATTTTCGCCGCTCGCTGGTGTTCGACATGCAGCCGGCCGGCAGCGCCGAGCCCGGCGCCTACATCTGGGAAGACAGGCAGCACCCGGATCCCGACCGCCCGGGCGTGGTGGATCGTGAAGTGGTGGTGGTGATGTCGCCGCTGGTCGCGATCGATACCGGCGCCAGCACGATTTCGGTCGAGTCCCCCAACGGCAGCATCCAGGTGCTGGAAGTGCGCGAGCCGCGGCACCGCGAAGCGCTCCACGGACTGGAAGTCGGCGATCTGCTGCGGATCCAGTTCCGCCGGGTGCTGGCGGTGCGGGTGCTGCCCGAAGCCTGACCGGCCGCTGCGATCAGGCCAATACGGTGGCGACGTAGTAGACGATCGTTCCGAGCAGGAAGATGATGCCGATGCTCATCAGCACCAGGCCGGGCTTTCCGCGGCGCATGATGTATCCGAGAGTCAGGATCAGCAGGCCGGCGAGCACCAGCGTGACGTAGATGTTGAAGGCGTCGAACATGGGTTCCCCCGTCCCCGCGTGCAGCGGCATGGGCCCAGTCTAGCCCGCGGGCAGGGTCACACCCAGCCGGTCAGATAGAACAGACCGATCATCACGAACACCACCGAGGTACCGATCACCGTGATCGCGAAGATGTCGCCGTAGGACTGGCGATGGGTGAGGCCGGTGACCGCCAGCAGGGTGATCACCGCGCCGTTGTGGGGCAGGGTGTCCATGCCGCCGGAAGCCATGGCGGCGATCCGGTGCAGCACGTCCATCGGGATCCCGGCGGCCTGGGCGTTGGCGATGAAGGTCTCCGACATCGCCGCCAGGGCGATGCTCATGCCGCCGGAGGCCGATCCGGTGATGCCGGCCAGCGCCGTCACCGTCACCGCCTCGTGCACCAGCGGGTCGTTGATCGCGTTGAGGCTGTTGGCTACCAGCAGGAAGCCGGGCAGGGCCGCGATCACCGCGCCGAAGCCGTATTCGGAAGCCGTGTTCATCGACGCCAGCAGCGCGCCGCCGATCGCGGCCTTGGTGCCTTCGGCGAACTTCGCGGTCACCGGCTTCCAGGCCAGGAACAGCACCGCCAGTATGCCCACCAGCAGCGCGCCCTGGACCGCCCAGATCGCGGCCACCCGCGAGACCTCCTGCACGATCGGCTCGGCGCCGCCCATCGAGGAGGGGTTGAAGCTGTGGGTCGCGCCGTACAGGTGCGGGATCAGGTCGGTGAATAGCTTGTTGGACACGCCTACCAGCACCAGCGGCAGCAGCGCCACCAGCGGGTTGGCCAAGCGGTCGCCAACGAAGGGTTCGGGCTCGTTGAGCAGGTTCTCGCCGTAGCCTTCCCCGGCCGCGACGGCCCTGCGCCGCCGCCACTCCAGGTAGCTGATGCCCCCGGCGAAGATCAGCACCGAGCCGATCGTGCCCAGCACCGGCGCGGCCCAGGAGTCGGTGCCGAAAAACGCGGTGGGAATGATGTTCTGGATCTGCGGCGTGCCCGGCAGCGCCATCATGGTGAAGGTGAAGGCGCCCAGAGCGATGGTGCCCGGGATCAGGCGCTTGGGGATCTGGGCCTGGCGGAACAGCTCGGCGGCGAACGGGTAGACCGCGAACACCACCACGAACAGCGACACCCCGCCGTAGGTCAGCAGCGCGCACACGGTCACGATCGACAGCATCGCCCGCTGCGGGCCGAACAGGCGGATGGTGGCGGCCACGATCGACTTGGAGAAGCCGGAAATCTCGATCAGCTTGCCGAACACCGCGCCCAGCAGGAACACCGGGAAGTACAGTTTCAGGAAGCCGACCATGCGATCCATGAACAGCCCGGTGAACATCGGTGCCACCAGGTCGGGATCAGTCAGCAGCACCGCGCCCATCGCCGCCACCGGCGCGAACAGGATCACGCTGTGGCCGCGGTAGGCGACGTACATCAGGAAGCTCAGCGCGCCGAGCACGATCAGCAGGGACATGGGTACGGGATCCGGCGAAAGCGGCCGCCAGTGTCCCCGCGCGCCGATGGCGCTTACATTGTCCGAAGGTACAAGTGCCGCCCCCCGGGGCCGACCCTAGGCTTGCAGCGTGGCCGAACCGGCCGTGACGCGCCCTGCCGGGCGCAACATCCGCAGACCCGTGGGGAGAGACTTGATGAAGCGCAATATTCTGAGCGTGGCGGTGGTACTGGGCATGGCGTCGCTGGGCGCGCACGCGCAGGAGCAGGAAACGGCCGCGCCCGACGGGCAGCAGGAACAGGTGCAGGCCACCACCCTGGACGGCGTCACCGTGACCGCGCGCCGGCGCACCGAGTCGATCCAGGACGTGCCGGTGGCGGTGAGCGCGTTCGGCGAGGAGCAGCTGCGCGACCTGCAGGCCAACGACGTGAGCGGCCTGCAGGGCGCGGTGCCCAACCTCAACATCGTGCCCGGCCGCGGCTCGTCCAACACCGTCAACGTCTTCATCCGCGGCATCGGCCAGCCCGATTCGCTGCAGACCTTCGATCCGGGCGTGGGCATGTACGTGGACGACGTGTACTACTCGCGCATCAACGGCGCGCTGTTCTCGCTGTTCGACGTGCAGCAGATCGAAGTGCTGCGCGGCCCGCAGGGCACGCTGTACGGCAAGAACTCCACCGGCGGCGCGATCAAGGTCAACACCAAGAATCCGTTCGACGACCAGGGCGCGGCGGTCGAGTTCGGCATGGGCAGCTTCGGCCGCATCGACGGGCGCGCCTACCTGGGTGAACAGCTCAGCGACAGCGCCGCCTTCAGCCTGGCCGGTGCCTGGCTGACCAGCGACGGCTACGTGGACGATCCGGTGACCGGCGACGAGTACAACGGCGAGGACACCCTGGCCCTGCGCGGCAAGCTGGCGCTGCGGCCCACCGACACCTTCAGCGCCACGCTGTCGGCCGACTACACCCGCCAGGACAACGGGCTGACCCTGGGCCACCCGACCGCGCCGCTGATCCGCACCGACCTGGCGCTGGGGCCGGTGGTGCTGCTTGAGCCGGATCCGGACTACGACTTCGAGGCCCGCACCTCGTTCCGGCCCGGCCAGGGCCAGGAAATGACCCACAAGGGCGTCAGCGCCAACCTGGAATGGGATTTCGGCGGCGCCTGGGGCCTGAAGAGCATCACCGCCTGGCGCAAGCTCGACACCAGCTCGTTCATCGACATCGATGCCTCCGAGTGGGAGCTGGGCGACGTGCTGGTGGAGGTCGACCAGGAGCAGTTCAGCCAGGAGCTGCAGCTGCAGTACGACAACGGCGGCAACCTGCAGGCGATCTTCGGCGCGTACTACATGAGCGAGGAGCTGCCGTCCTACCAGGAGGCATACGCCAGCGACTTCTTCGGCTTCCTGGGCACGCCGATCGACTTCCTGCGCACCATCAACGACGACCTGTCGACCGAGAGCATCGCGGCCTTCGCCCACGTCAACTGGGAGTTCGCCCCGACCTGGACACTGGCCGCCGGCCTGCGCTATTCGCGCGACGAGAAGGACTACTGGCGCACCACCAGCACCTACTGGGCGCCCTGGCTGGAGGGCATCCTGGGCGTCAGCCTCAACGAAACCGTGGCCTTCAGCGGCAAGGAGAGCTGGGATGCATGGACGCCGTCGGTGAGCCTGCAGAAGGCCTTCAGCGACAACATCATGGGCTACGTGTCCGCCAACCGCGGCTTCAAGTCGGGCGGCTTCAACGGCCGTGCCAACACGGCGCTGGAAACCACCTCGGCGGTGTTCGACCCCGAGTTCGTGTGGACTTACGAGGCGGGTGTGAAGATGCGCTCGGCCGACGGCCGCCTGACCGCCAACATCGCCGCCTTCCACAGCAGCTACGAGGACTTCCAGGCCCGCGTGTCGGAGGTGCTGAACCCGGATTCGCCGGTGCCGACGTTCTCCTTCCCGGTGCTCAACGCGGCCGAGATGGAGGTCAACGGCTTCGAGTTCGAGGGCGTCGCGCTGCTGGGCGACGCGACCCGGCTGAGCGGGCAGGTGAGCTGGATGGATGCCAGCTACAAGGCCTTCGAAGACCTGCGCACCACCGATCCGACCAACCCGGAATACAACCCGACCCTGCACGACCACGTGCCGTTCTCGCCCGACTGGAGCGCGCGCATCGCCCTGCAGCACGGCTTCGACCTGGGCGACAACGGCCTGTTGACCGTGGGCGGCGACGTGGCCTACCGCGGCGACACCTGGCTGTCGGTGGACAACCGTCCGGGCCTGATGCAGGACGCCTACACCACGGCCGGGCTGTTCACCTCGTGGGACTCCCCGCAGTACGCCTGGCAGATCCGCGCCGGGGTGCGCAACCTGACCGACGAGTACTACAAGGTCGAAGGCCAGGAGTTCTCCTCGGTGGCCAACATCCAGACCGCGTACTACGCGCCGCCGCGCAACTGGTACCTGACGGTGCGCCGCAACTTCTTCTGACCCGAGTCCCACCCCTGGGAGCACAGCCCCGGCCGCCAGCGAACGCTGCGGCCGGGGTTTTTCATTGTGCGCTCTCCAGTCAGTACGCGCGGCACTGGCGGAAGCGAACCTGCTCGCCGCTGCCGGCGGGCGGGGTGAGCTGGATGCGCGAGGCGGCCAGGTCGGGGTAGCGCTCCACCAGCGGGCAGATGCCGGGCATCGCGTCCTGGCCGGTTTCGGCCAGGTGAACCTCGAGCGTGGAGTGGGTGCTCCAGAGCGCGTGGGTCACCAGCGGCAGCGTGGATACGGCGCTGGCCACGGCTTCGCGCTGCTGCTCCAGGGTCAAGCTGGTTGCCGCCGGTTCCGGGGCCTGTCCGGCCTCGTCGGCGATTGCGGGTGCGGGCGCCGGGGCCGATGGCCGCGCCTGCGCGGCGGGCTCGGGCAGGAGGATGAAGGTGGCCACGCCTGCCAGCAGGGCCAGCAGCCAGGACAGCAGGGTGCGCTGGCGGGCAAGCGTGTGGGTCGATTCGCGGATCGAGGCCAGCTGGTCGGCCCGGGTCAGGTCACGCAGCTCGGGCCACAGGGCCTGGCCGTCGAGCAGTTCGATCCCGCGCCGGGCGGCCGGCTCGCGCGCGTCGTCCAGGATCCGCCCCTGGGTGACCAGGAAGCCGCCGGCGGCGTTGGCCAGGCGGATGTCGTTGGCCAGCTGCTCGACTTCGGGTCGGCCGAGCACGTAGGCGCTTCCGTGCTTGCAGGACAGCAGCCAGTGCTCGCCGTCGCGTTCGAGGATGAAATCGCCGTCCCCGGAAGCGGTTTCCTTGTCGACCACGCGCGTGTAGCCGCGCCGGGCCAGGGCCGCCAGCACCAGGTTGATGAACTCGCGCCAGGACGTGCCGGCCAGGGCCCGGATGCCGGCCGCGGTTTCGTCGCGCCGGCGCAGGACGTGCCAGATGAAGACCGTCAGCAGGCCGCCCGTGAGCAATGCGACGGCCAAGGCGACGAGCCAGTGCGTGATTCCGCCCACCACAGATCCCCCTGCAAGGTTTGCACCGGAAGGTTAACCCAACCGCCGGACGGATCGGGCGCCGCGGGCCGGGCAGGGCAGGCCAAAGGCCCGCCGCACCCCGGCCCGCGGGGCCGGTCAGCGGGCGGACTTGGCGGCGGTGCCGGTGGTGGCCGCGGATTTCTTCCTGGCGGTGGCCGCCTTCTTCACTGCCGCGGTGCGGGTCGTGGCCGGCGCCTTGCGCACCGCGGTCTTGCGGGCGGCGGGCTTGCGGGCGCTGGCGGCGCGCTCGCGGCGCAGTTCGGCTTCCAGCGCACCGACCTTGCGCTCCAGTTCGGCCACGTCGTCACGGCTGGGCACGCCCATCCGCGACAGGGTGCGCTGCATGCGCTCGTCCAGGGCCTTTTCCCAGCGCTCCCAAGTGTCTTCGGCCTTGCCGCGCACGTCATCCATGCCGGTGCCCACGGCGGCCATCACGTCGTCGGCACGGTCGCTTGCCGCGGTGCGGGCCCGCCGCTCCAGTTCCTCGCCTTCCTCCACGAGCGAAGCAAACAGCCGGCTGCCCTCCACCTGGGCGCGGCCAAGGGCGCCGATGCCGGCCAGCCAGACGTGCTGGGCGGACTCGCCCAGGCTTTTGGCCAGCTTCTCCGCCTGCCGCTCGGCCTTCGTCCGGCTGTCCGGGCCGGCGGCCCGCTTCGCCTTCTTCTCCTTCGACTTGCCGTCTTTCGCCTTCCTGCTGCCCTTGCTGTCGGTTGCCATGATGGTGCCTCCGGATCGGGGTGGGACTGGTTGAAGGTTTCAGTTGCCCAGGCGCTCGGCCAGGACGCGGCGGATCTCGCTCTCGATCGGCCCCTTCATCGCCGAAAGCAGGAATCCGAGCTTCGCGGTCACGTGCAGTTCCTCGGGGGCCAGGTCGATCCTGCCGTCCAGGCCCGGGCGGCGGAAGTCGACGCTGTCGCCGTTCCACGCGTAGTCGATGCCGAACTTCTCCGACAGCCTGCTTGCCGCCTGCTCGATCGCCTCGCGTACGCGGGGCATTGGCAGCGAATGGGGGTGGCGGATGTCGATGTCGCCCATGCGTGTTCCTGGATTGTCGTGGCCTGACCGCATTCTAGCGGCGCGGCGCACACGCGGCGTGATAGATTCCTGCCGCATGCAGCCACTCGTTCTCCGGTTCCTGTCTTCCTCCGCCCGGCCGGATCTTCCGCTCGTGGTCGGGATGCACCACGTCGGGCATGCCGGTGATGCGCTTGGCGTGGTTGCCGATGAGTCGGAGGCGCTTGCATGCTTCTGCGTGGATCGCCGCGGGGTCTGGCTGACCGTCAACAACGGCGCCGGGGTGCACGTGAACGGCCGCCAGGTACGCCGGCTGGCGATGCTGCGGGTGGGCGATTCGGTGTACCTGGACGGGCACGAGATGCGGCTGGTGGGCGGGCGGTCGCCTTCGCCGCCGGCCGGTGAGCCTGCAGGCCGTGGGGATGGCGCCTGCGATCCGCGCGTGGTGCTTCGCGGACTGGGCGGGCGCCACCATGGTCGCAGCTTCACCCTGGACGTGCCGCGGCTGGTGGGGCGCGCGTCTTCGGCCGACATCCACATCGACGATCCCGCTTTCGCCGACCGCCATGCGCGGCTGGAGCTGGTGGACGGGGACGTGTGGCTGCGCGACCTGGGCTCGGAGGAAGGCAGCGTGGTGAACGGCGAGCGCGTACACGATGCGCTGCTGCGGCCGGGTGACCAGGTGGTGTTCGATGCCAACGACCGCTTCGTGGTGGAGGCGCCGATGCGCGACGCGCCGCAGCAGCCGCTGCCGATCGGCGGCATGGGCGAGGGCGCCGCTGTCGCGGAAACGCCCGGAGCCGCTGCGCCGTCCTACTGGCGTCTGCCGCTGGTGCTGCTCGCGGCGCTGCTGATCGCGATGCTGCTGGGCCTGCTGCTGCTTTACGGCGCGGGCTGAGCCGCGGGCCGGCGGCGGCCACCGAACCGGCGGACGATCCGCCAGCCCAGCAGGGCGGCGAGGATGCCGGCGTAGAGCAGCGGCTCGCGCAGGTCGGATTTCACGATCCACCAGAAGTGCACGACCGCAAGCACCGCGATGACGTACGCCAGCCGGTGCAGCTGGCCCCAGCGTCGGCCCAGCCGCCGCATCCAGCCGCGGGTGGAGGTGATCGCCAGCGGCACCAGGCCCAGCCAGGCCAGGAAGCCGACGGTGATGTACGGGCGGCGGATGATCTCTTCGAAGATGCTGCTCCACCAGCCGCCCAGGTCGAGGGCCAGGAACGCGGCCAGGTGCAGGCTGGCGTAGAAGAACGCATACAGGCCCAGCATGCGGCGGAACCCGACCAGCCGCGCCTGGCCGGTCAGCTGGCGCAGCGGCGTGATCGCCAGCGTGGCCAGCAGCAGGCGCAGGGCCCAGGTGCCGGTGCGGTGCTCGATTTCCGCCACCGGATCCGCGCCGAGGGCGTCGATATCGATGCCGCCGGCCACCTGCCAGACCTGGAACAGCAGCAGCGCGAGCGGCGCCAGCGCCAGCGCGTGCACCGCTGCCTTGGCTGCGACCAGCCCGGTGGAGGATCGCCGCCGCGGCGTCCGCGGGCTCAGTACCACCTGGCCAGATCCATGCCGGAATACATCGAGCCGACCTGGTCTGCGTAGCCGTTGAACATCCGGGTCTCGATGCGGTTGGCCACCAGCCGCGAGGTGGTGCCGGCAATGCGCCGCTCGCTGGCCTGGCTCCAGCGCGGGTGGTCGACCTGCGGATTGACGTTGGCGAAGAAGCCGTATTCGCGCGGCTGCAGGTCGTTCCAGGCGGTCGCCGGCATGGTTTCGCTGAAACGGATCTCGACGATCGACTTGATGCTCTTGAAGCCGTACTTCCACGGCACCACCAGGCGCAGCGGCGCGCCGTTCTGCTGCGGCAGCGGGCGGCCGTACAGGCCGGTGGCCAGGAAGGCGAGTGGATGCATGGCCTCGTCGATGCGCAGGCCCTCGCGGTAGGGCCAGTCGATCGTGCGCCGGCGCACGCCGGGCATCTGCTGCGGGTCGGCCAGGGTGGTGAAGGCGACGTACTTCGCCTTCGAGGTCGGCTCGAAGCGCTTGAGCACGCTGGCCAGCGGCACGCCCAGCCACGGGATCACCATCGACCAGCCTTCCACGCAGCGCAGGCGGTAGATGCGCTCCTCCGGCAGCAGGCCCTGCAGCAGATCGTCGAAGTCCATCACCCCCGGGCGCGCGCACTCGCCGCCGACCTCCACCTGCCACGGCGAGGTGCGCAGGGTGCGCGGCGCGCTGGAGGGGTCGGACTTGCCGCTGCCGAACTCGTAGAAGTTGTTGTAGGTGGTGGCGTCCTCGAACCGGGTCAGCTCCTCGTCGGTGGAGAAACCGGCGCGCACCTGGTCGGGCGTGGGCGCGGGGCCGGGAGGCGGGGGCGGCTCGGCGGCCGCGCAGCCGGCCAGGCCAAGCGCGGGCAGGGCGGCCAGGCCGGCCACGATGCGCCGCCGGCCCTGCCAGACGGCTTCGTCCGTCACGGCGGCGGAAGGGATGCGGAGGGCGTCGCGCAGGTTCATGGCGTCCTTGGGGGTGCGGGGGACGTCCCATTCGACCACATGGAAGGGCCTGGAGTTGCGACAACCTTGCTGCACTGCGCCATACTCGGGCGGCAGCCGATTGTCCGGAACAGGAGAAACCATGTCGCGTGCCTACAACTTCAGCGCCGGCCCCGCCGCGCTCCCCGAGCCGGTACTCGAGCAGGCGCAGCGCGAGATGCTCGAGTTTGGCGCGGCGGGCGCGTCGATCGTCGAACTCAGCCACCGCGGGCCCGAGTTCATGCAGATCGCGCAGGCGGCCGAGCGCGACCTGCGGACACTGGTGGGCATCCCCGACGACTACGCGGTGCTGTTCACCGCCGGCGGCGCGACCACCCAGCAGGCGCTGATGGCGCTCAACTTCGCCGAAGCCGGCCAGCCGGCGGACTACGTGGTGACCGGGCACTGGGGCCAGGTCGCGACCCGGCAGGCGGCGCCCTACGTCGACCTGCGGATCGCCGCCAGCAGCGAGGCCGACGGCTTCCGCTCGATCCCGGCGCGCGACACCTGGAAGCTTTCCGGCGACGCCGCCTACGTGCACATCACCGCCAGCGAAACCATCCACGGCGTCGAGTTCCGCGACGTCCCGGACGTGGGCGAGGTGCCGCTGTTCGCCGACTTCAGCTCGTCGATCGCCTCCGAGCCCATCGACGTGTCCCGGTACGGGATGATCTACGCCGGCGCGCAGAAGAACCTGGGGCCGGTGGGCATCGGCGTGGTGGTCGTGCGCCGCGACCTGCTCGAGCGCGCCGGCCAGCCGCGCGCGGACATCTTCGACTACGGCCGCCAGCTGGCGGCCGACTCGATGCTCAACACGCCCCCGACCTGGAACTGGTACATGCTCGGGCTGACCGTGAAATGGATGCTCGACGAGGGCGGGGTGGAGGAGTTCGCCCGCCGCAGCGCGGCCAAGTCCGCGGCGCTGTACGAAGCGATCGACGGCTCCGGCGGCTTCTACCTCAACCGGGTGGATCGGGCGGTGCGCTCGCGCATGAACGTGGCGTTCTTCCTGCATGACGAGGCCCTCGACCAGGCGTTCCTGGACGAAGCACGCGCCGCCGGGCTGATCGGGCTCAAGGGCCACCGCGTGCTTGGCGGCATGCGCGCGTCGATCTACAACGCCATGCCGGTGGAAGGCGTGCAGGCGCTGGCCGGCTTCATGCGCGACTTCCAGCGGCGCAACGGGTAAGGGCCGCCATGAGCGAAAAGGCACGCGGGAAGACCGCAAAGAAGGCGGCGAAGAAGGCGGTAAAGAAGGCCGCCCGGAAAACACCGGCGGAGGCAGCGGCGACGCCGGCGGATCTGTCGTCGGTGCGCGAGCAGATCGACAGCATCGACCGCGAGATCCAGGGCCTGATCGCCGAGCGTGCGCTGTGGGCGCACCAGGTCGGCAAGGCCAAGGGCAAGCTGGCGGCGGCGGTGGACTATTACCGCCCCGAGCGCGAGGCGCAGGTGCTGCGGCGGGTGGTCGACCGCAATGACGGGCCGCTCTCGGACGAAGTGCTGGTGCGCCTGTTCCGCGAGATCATGTCCGCCTGCCTGGCCCAGCAGGAGCCGCTGAAGATCGGCTACCTCGGGCCGGAGGGGACATTCTCGCAGCAGGCGGTGCACAAGCACTTCGGCCACTCGGCCAAGGGCCTGCCGATGGCGAGCATCGAGGAGGTGTTCGACGAGGTCGCCGCCGGGCACGCCGACTTCGGCGTGGTGCCGGTCGAGAACTCCGGCCAGGGCACCATCCAGTCCACGCTGGATCTGTTCCTGACTTCGCCGCTGATGATCTGCGGCGAGGTCGAGCTGCGGGTGCACCAGTACCTGCTTTCGCGCACCGGGCATATCGAGGACGTGGAGCGGGTGTATTCGCACGGGCTGTCGCTGGCCCAGTGCAAGGGCTGGCTGCGCCAGCACCTGCCGGACGCGGAGAAGCACCCGGTGGCCAGCAACGGCGAGGCCGCGCGCCGGGCGCGCAATGCCGACGACGCGGCGGCGATCGCGGGCGAGAACGCCGCCCACGTGTACGGGCTCAAGGTGGTTGCCGGGCCGATCGAGGATCGCGCCGACAACACCACCCGCTTCCTGGTGATCGGCCGCGCCTCGTTCCCGCCGTCCGGCCACGACCGCACCTCGCTGCTGGTGTTCATCCGCGACCAGCCCGGCGCGCTGTACCGGATCCTGGAGCCGCTGGCGCGGCGCGGGATCAGCATGAACCGGATCGAGTCGCGGCCGGCCCACGGCGCGCTGTGGCAGTACGCGTTCTTCATCGAAGTGGCTGGCCATGCCGAGGAGTCGCCGCTGAGCGACGCGCTGGGCGAGATCGACGAGTTTGCCGGCGACGTGCGGGTGCTGGGCTCGTATCCGGTGGCCGTGCCTTGAGCGTGGACAGCTGGACTGCGGAAGCGGGCAGGCCGCTGCGCGGGGAAATCGTGGTGCCCGGCGACAAGTCGATCTCCCACCGGGCGATCATGCTGGCCGCGCTGGCCGATGGCACGTCGCGGATCGAGGGATTCCTGGAGAGCGGGGACGCGCAGGCGACCGAGGCGATCTTCCGCCGGATGGGCGTGCGGATCGAAGCGCCGTCGCCGGGCGTGCGCATCGTCCACGGCGTCGGCATCGACGGGCTGCTCGCCCCGGAAGGCGTGCTGGACTGCGGAAATTCCGGAACCGGGATGCGCCTGCTCGCGGGACTGCTGGCCGGGCAGGGCTTCGACTCCGTGCTGGTGGGCGATGGGTCGCTGTCGCAGCGGCCGATGCGGCGGGTGACCGCGCCGCTGGCCCGGATGGGGGCGCGAATCGATACGACGGATGGCCGCCCGCCCCTGAGAGTCCATGGCAACAACACCCTTCAATCAATTGATTTTGAATCGGAAGTCGCAAGCGCCCAGGTCAAGTCCGCGGTGCTGCTGGCCGGGCTGTACGCCCGGGGCACGACCCGGGTGAGCGAGCCGCGGCCAACGCGTGACTACACCGAGCGGATGCTGGCGGCGTTCGGCTGGCCGGTACGGTTCTCACCGGGGCGGGCCGAGCTCCCGGGCGGGCACCGGCTGCGCGCAACCGATGTGACGGTGCCCGCGGACTTCTCCTCGGCGGCGTTCTTCCTGGTCGCCGCCACGCTGGTGCCCGGCTCGGAGCTGCTGCTGCCGCGCGTGGGCATCAACCCGCGCCGCACCGGGCTGCTGCACGTGCTGCGGGCGATGGGCGCGGATATCGAGCAGCGTGCCGCCGGGGAGCAGGGCGGCGAGCCGGTCGCCGACCTGGTGGTGCGCCACGCGCCGCTGCGCGGCATCGAGGTGCCGGTGGAGCACGTGCCCGACATGATCGACGAGTTCCCGGCGCTGTTCGTGGCCGCGGCCTGCGCCAGCGGCAGCACGGTCGTGCGCGGGGCGGCCGAGCTGCGGGTCAAGGAGTCCGACCGGATCGCGGCGATGGCGGCGGGCCTGCGCCGGCTGGGCATGCGCGTTGACGAGACCGACGACGGCGCCACCATCCACGGCGGCCGGCTGCAGGGCGGCGACGTGGATGGCCAGGCCGACCATCGGGTGGCGATGGCCTTCGCGGTGGCCGGGCAGCTTGCCGATGGCCCGGTGCGGATCAACGACACCGCCAACGTCGCCACATCGTTTCCCGGCTTCGCGGCGCTGGCCCGGGATGCCGGTTTCGGCCTGGAGGACGGGCCGGCGCCTACTCGACGCTGAAGTCGACCGGCACCGTCACCGTCGAGGCCACTGCCTGCCCGTTCTCGATCGCGGGCCGGAAGACCCACTGGCTGACCGCTTCGCGCGCGGCCCGATCCAGTTCACGCGAGCGGCTGCTGCGTTCGATTTCGACCGACACCGGGATCCCCTGGGCGTCCACTTCCACCCGCAGCAGCACCGTGCCTTGCTCGCGCGCGCGCAGGGCCGCACGCGGGTACTCGGGCTGTACGCGGTCGACCGGTTCGGCGCCCCGGTCGGCGGGCGGCGCTGGAGCGGGTGCGGACTCGGCGGCGGGTGCGGGCGGCGGGGTTTCCTCTGCCGGCGCCTCGGCGGGCGCATCCTCCGCGGCCGGCTCAACGACCGGCGTCTCCATGCCCGGCTGGCCGGGCACCGGTTCGCGTTTACTGTAGGCGTACCAGAGGATCGCCAGCAGCGCGATCAGCAACAGCAGCCCGACCAGCGGCCTGGTGCTGCGGCGTTCGTCCTCGCGCCCGCCGGACTGTGGATCCTCGGGCCCGGGAGCCGGTGGGGGAACGGACATGGCGGGGCTCCGTATTCAGCCTTTAAGGCGATCAGCGAACCACAGGGGTTGTTGTCGCCGCGTCACGATGCCGGCCCGCCGGTTCAGGGGTTGAACAGCACCGGCACGTGAACCACCTGGGTCACCGGCTGGCCCTGCCGGGTCGCCGGTTCGAACCGCCAGCGCCTGACCGCCTGCACCGCGGCCCGATCCAGCGCCCGATGCGAGCTGCTGCGCGCCACCTCCACCTGGCGCGGCCGTCCGTCGGTGCCGACCAGGGCGCGGATCATCACCTCGCCGGATTCTCCGCGCCTGAGCGAACGCGCGGGGTATTCCGGAGGCGGGCGGTGAACCGCGAGGGCGCCGTGATCGGCGACCAGCGGCCCGCCGTCATCGGGCTGGATATCGCCAGGCGCCGGTTCCGGTGGCGGGGATCCGACGACCTGCGGGGGCGGTTCGGCGGGCGCGTCGGGCAGGGTGAACACGCCGCCGGCCTCGTCGTCCGGCTCGGCCTCGGCCTGCTGCTCGGGCAGCTGCGGGGCGGGAAGGGATGGCGCATCCGGCTTGGCCCCGACGGTGACCGCCGGGAGCATCGCGTCGTTGCTCGCCTCCGGTGCTTCGCGCTGCATCCACACCAGCAGGAACAGCAGCACGCCCAGCGCCACCCCGGCCGGGACGATCAGCCATGAGCCGGACAGCGTGCGCCAGCGCGCCCGGGCGTTCGTGTTCCGGTTGGCAGATCCTGGCATGTGTCGGGGGGTCGGAGGGGACGCCCGATTCTTGCACAGGTCGGCATGGCGGTCGGCGCGGGCGGCGCGCTCGGGCGATAATGCCCGCCCACGCCACGCGACGAACGCACCCATGCTTGATCCGAACCTGCTGCGCAACGACCTTCCCGCCCTCGCCGAACGCCTGCGCCAGTCGCGCGGGTTCTCCCTCGACGTGGATGCCCTGCAGACCCTGGAGAACGAGCGCAAGCAGCTGCAGGTGCGCACCCAGGAGCTGCAGAACCTGCGCAACACGCGCAGCAAGGAGATCGGCAAGGTCAAGGCGCAGGGTGGCGACGTCGCCACCCTGCTGGCGGAGGTTGCGGGCTTCGGCGAGGAGCTCAAGGCCAACGAGCAGGCGCTGCAGGAAAAGCGCGAGGCGATCGACCGCATCGCGCTGGAGATCCCCAACCTCCCGGCCGACGACGTCCCTGCGGGCAAGGATGAAGACGACAACGTCGAGGAGCACCGCTGGGGCACGCCACGGGCATTCGACTTCCCGGTGCTCGACCACGTCGAGCTGGGCGCGCGCAACGGCTGGCTGGATGGCGAGACTGCGGCGAAGCTGTCGGGCGCGCGCTTCACCGTGCTGCGCGGCCCGCTGGCGCGGCTGCACCGGGCGCTGGCGCAGTTCATGCTGGATCTGCACACCGGCGAGCATGGCTATCAGGAAACCAACGTGCCGGTGATCGTCAACGCCGAGTCGATGCAGGGCACCGGCCAGCTGCCCAAGTTCGAGGACGACCTGTTCGCCACCATGGTGGGCGACTCCAGGCGCTACCTGGTGCCGACCGCCGAGGTGCCGCTGACCAACATCGTGCGCGACCAGATCCTGGAGGCCGACGCGCTGCCGCTGCGGATGACGGCGCACTCGATGTGCTTCCGCGCCGAGGCCGGCAGCCACGGCCGCGACGTGCGCGGCATGATCCGCCAGCACCAGTTCGAAAAGGTGGAGCTGGTGACGGTGTCGCCACCGGAGCAGAGCGAGGCCGAGCACGCGCACATGGTGCGCGCCGCCGAAGTGGTGCTGGAAAAGCTCGGGCTGCCGTACCGGCGCGTGCTGCTGTGCACCGGCGACATGGGCTTCTCGGCCCGCAAGACCTGGGATCTGGAGGTCTGGCTGCCGTCGCAGGAGCGCTACCGCGAGATCTCCTCGGTCTCCAACTGCGGGGATTTCCAGGCCCGGCGGATGCAGGCGCGCTGGCGCAACCCGGAGGCCGGCCGGCCGGAGCCCGTCCACACCCTCAACGGCTCCGGCGTGGCGGTGGGCCGGGCGCTGGTGGCGGTGATGGAGAACTGCCAGCAGGCCGACGGCACGATCGAGGTTCCCGAGGTGCTGCGCCCGTACATGGGCGGCGCGGAACGGATCGCCTGACGTTGTGAAAATGGGACGAAAAGCGTTAAAATTAAAACATCGTTCCACGAAAAGGACTTGATGTGCAGGATCTGAATGACCTGTATTACTTCGCCCTGGTGGTCGAGCACGGCGGTTTCGCAGCCGCCGAGCGCGCCCAGGGCATCCCCAAGTCACGCCTGAGCCGCCGCATCAGCCAGCTGGAAACCGAGCTGGGCGTGCGCCTGCTGCAGCGCTCCACGCGGCGCTTTGCGGTCACCGACGTGGGCCAGAGCGTCTACCGCCACGCCCGCTCGATGCTGGCCGAGGCCGCCGCCGCCCGCGAGGTGGTCGATCGCCTGAGCGCCGAGCCGCGCGGGGTGGTGCGGGCCAGCGTGCCGGTCAACATCGCCCAGCAGCTGATGCCCAAGCTGCTGCCGGACTTCCTGGCCCGCTACCCGCAGGTGCGGGTGCAGATGCACGTGAGCAACCGCCGGGTCGACCTGATCAACGAAGGCTTCGACGTGGCCGTGCGGGTGCGCACCAAGTTCGATGACGACGGCAGCCTGATCATGCGCAGCTTCGGCCCGATCCAGGAGCTGCTGGTGGCCAGCCCGAGGTACCTCAAGGGCGCCGGCCGTCCGACCGAGCCGGAAGACCTGGCCGAGCACACCACCATGACCATGGCCGAGGACGAGGTGCGCCAGCGCTGGGAGCTGCAGCGCAACGGCGAGACCCGGCGGGTCGAGCTCAAGCCGCGCATCTCGGGCTTCGATTTCCCCATGCTGATGTCGCTGGCCACGCAGGGCCTGGGCATCACCATGCTGCCGGAAACCGTTTGCGCCGACGCGGTGCACAATGGCGAACTGGAAGTGGTGCTGCCCGAATGGCGCCTGCCGCAGGGCGTGTGCCATGCGGTCTTCGCCTCGCGCAGCGGCCTGCTGCCGGCGGTGCGCGTGTTCATCGACCACCTGGCCGAATACATGCCGCGCCTGTTGGAACAGTCCAGCCTCAACTGCAAGGGCGCCGGCCTGGAGGACGCCGCCTGAGAGGGGCGCTGGTCAAACCGGCACGACGCGAAGCGTCGTTGGTGGATAATGAGGACATCGGAGAGATGGCCGAGTGGTTGAAGGCACCGGTCTTGAAAACCGGCAACGGGAAACCGTTCGTGGGTTCGAATCCCACTCTCTCCGCCATATCAAACTTCGAAATGCCCGGAATCACCGCACATATCGCCAATTCCGTGACACAGGTCAGCCTGCAAGCGTGCACCGCTGCGCTAGCCTGCAACAGGGGAAATCCAGGGAGGTACAGGGAATGACCATCCGGGTGTTCATGGTCGACGACCATGCGCTCGTGCGCACCGGATTGCGCATGATCCTGGCCGGGGAGGCCGATATCGAAATCGTGGGCGAGGCGGACTCGGGAGAGGATGCGCTGCCCAGGATCCGCCAGCTCAAGCCCGACGTGGTGCTGTGCGACCTGCACCTGCCCGGCGTCAGCGGCCTGGAGGTCACCGAGCGGATCGTCCGCGGCGACTACGGCTCCCGGGTGATCGTGGTTTCAGTGCTTGAAGACGGGCCGATGCCCAAGCGGCTCATCGAGGCCGGCGCGTCCGGCTACGTCGGCAAGGGCGGTGACGCCAGTGAACTGGTGCGCGCAGTGCGCACGGTGGCCAGCGGCAAGCGCTACCTGGCCAGCACCATCGCCCAGAACATGGCGCTGTCGGGCCTGGACGGCGAGGGCAGCCCCTTCGACGCGCTCACCGCGCGCGAGATGGAGATCGCGATGCTGCTCATCCAGGGCCTGCGCCAGGAGCAGATCGCCCAGCGCCTGAGTCTGAGCGCCAAGACCATCAACACCCACAAGACGCGGCTGTTCGACAAGCTGCAGATCACCGACATGATCGCGCTGGCCCGCATGGCGAGCCAGTACGGGGTGATCGACCCCGCGCAGACCCTGTAAGGCGCTGCGCGGGCCGATCCGCAGCGCGTCAGGCGCTGCGGGGCTGCTCGGCCGGGCGTTCCGACCTGGCTTCTTCCTTCTCTTCTGCGTTGGCGGCGACTTCCGTGTCCGACCCGGCTGCCTGCACGGGCGCGGCTTCGACCGCGTCGGCAGCTTGCTGGGCAGGGGCCGGCGTTTCGAACAGGCTCGCGGTCACTGTGCCGGGCCCGGCTTCCGGTTGTGCCCTGGCGTTGCCGGTGCTGCCGCTGTCGTCCGTCCCGGTGGCGGGAGCGGCGGCTACGATTTCTTCGGCTTCTTCGGAGGCCACCACGGCTTCGTCCGGAGCCTGTTCTTCCTCGGCCACCGGCGTCGCCTCGGCCACGACTGCTTCCGCAGCTGCTTCGGCCGGCGATTCGGCCGGGGCCGGCGCCTGCGGCGCAGCCGCCTGGGCTTCCGCCGCGGGTTCCGGCTTCACGGCAGGCGCTGCTTCCACTTCGCTCATGGACAGGGCAGGGGCCGCTTCGGCGACAGCCTGCTTGCCGGCATCGTCGGACGCGTCCGCAGTCTGGGCCGGCTGGGCTTGCGCCACTGCGGCGACTTCGGTTGCCACGTTGCTGTCAGCCGCCGTTGCCTTGGTCTCGGCCGGGGACAGGTCGGCGGTATCGGTGTCGGCAGCAGCGGCGGCGACCGGAGTCGGCTTGCGCGGCCGGCGCGCAGGCCTGGGCGCCCCATCCGCCGACGCAGGCGGGTTGTCGTCGAAGTCGAACTCGGGCTGCGACGCCTGGGCGGCCGGGGTATCTGCGGCATCCTCCTGCAGCGCGGCGGCCGAATCGCCGGAATCCGCGGACTCGGCTCCCGCGCCCCCGCGACGACGACGGCGTCCGCCGCGGCGTCCGCGGCGGCGGCGCCCGGTGCCTTCCCCGGATGCGCCTTCACCTTCGCCCTGGGCAGCGTTCGCGCCCTGCTGCTCGCGGGCCACGTCGGTTTCCTGCGCGGGCTTTTCAGCGGGTGCCGCGGCGTCCACCGGAGCCGGCGTGGCTGCCGCTGCCGCGGCGCCGGTTGCAGCGGCGGCTGCAACCGCCTCGGTCGCCTTCAGCGCTTCGGTCGCCTTGTTGTCGGACTGCACGGCGTCGTCGGCACTGGCAGGGCGGTCGCCGCGGGGCGGTTTGTCGGCCTGCTTCTGGCGCTGGCCGCGGGACTGCTGGGCCTGCTTCTGGCCGCCGCGCTGCTGCTTGTCCTGTTCCTGGCGCTCCTGCTTGTCCTGCCTGTCCTGGGACTGGTCGCGATCGGCCTTCTGGCCCCGGCCCCGCGACCGGCGCGACTTCTGCTCGTCGGAACGCTCGCCGCTGCGGCCCTGGCGGCCGGAACGGCGCTGCTGGCCGCCGCGATCACCACGTTCGCCGCGCTCCTCGCCCTTGCCGGAATCATTCCTGCGACGCTCGGGCGCGGCCGGAACCGGCGTGGCCGCGGGCGCGGGCGCGCCGCCCATCAGCGTGCGCAGCCAGCCCATGAAGCCTCCGCCGGCCGGCGCGGCTGCAGCGGCAGGCGCCGCCGCCGGTGCAGGCGCGGGCGCGGGGGCCGGAGCCGGAGCCGGCTCTTCGCGCGGCTCGCGGACGGGTGCCGGCTGCGCCGGGCGAACCGCCTTCACCGCCGCCGCCGGCGGCACGTTGAGGTTGGACTTGTTGAGCGCGATCGTGGCCACCTTGCGCGGGGTGCGGCGCTGGTAGCTGGGGCGATCGGTTTCCTCGCCCATCTCGTTCTCGCGGATCCGGGTGACTTCGTAGTGCGGCGTGTGCAGCTGCTCGTCGGCGACGATCACGATCGGCGCCGTGTGCCGGCCCTCGATCTCGGCCAGCGCGGCGCGCTTCTCGTTGAGCAGGTAGTTGGCGATCTCCATCGGCGCCTGCACCAGCACCTGGCCGGTGTTGTCCTTCATCGCGTGCTCCTCGGCGACGCGGATGATCGACAGGCTCAGCGACTCGACGCTGCGCATGCGGCCGTGGCCCTCGCAGCGCGGGCACACGATCTGGCTGGACTCGCCCAGCGAGGCGCGCAGGCGCTGGCGGCTCATCTCCAGCAGGCCGAACTTGGAGATCCGGCCCAGCTGCACGCGCGCGCGGTCGTACTTGAGCGCGCCCTGCAGGCGGTTCTCGACCTCGCGCTGGTGCTTGTTGGAGGACATGTCGATGAAGTCGATCACCACCAGGCCGCCCAGGTCGCGCAGGCGCAGCTGACGGGCCACCTCGTCGGCGGCCTCCAGGTTGGTGTGGAACGCGGTTTCCTCGATGTCGCCGCCGCGGGTGGCGCGGGCGGAGTTGACGTCCACCGCGGTCAGCGCCTCGGTCTGGTCGATCACCAGCGCGCCGCCGGAGGGCAGGTTGATGGTGCGCTCGTAGGCGCTTTCGATCTGCGACTCGATCTGGAAGCGGTTGAACAGCGGGGTGTCGTCGGTGTAGTGCTTGAGCTTGCGCAGGTTGTGCGGCATCACCTGTTCGACGAAGTCCTTGGCCTCGGCGTACATCTCCGGGGTGTCGACCAGGATCTCGCCGATGTCGGCGCGCATGTAGTCGCGCAGGGCGCGGGTGATCAGGCGCGACTCCTGGTAGATCAGGAACGGCGAAGGCTTGGCCAGCGCGGCGTCGCAGATCGCCTTCCAGATGCTCAGCAGGTAGTCCAGATCCCACTGCAGCTCTTCGGTGTCGCGGCCGACGCCGGCGGTGCGGATGATCACGCCCATGTCGTCGGGAATCTGCAGCGCGTCCATGGCGCGCTTGAGCTCGGCGCGATCCTCGCCTTCGATCCGGCGCGAGACGCCGCCGGCGGTGGGCGAGTTGGGCATCAGCACCATGTAGCGGCCGGCCAGCGAGATGAAGGTGGTCAGGGCGGCGCCCTTGTTGCCGCGCTCCTCCTTCTCCACCTGCACCACGACTTCCTGGCCCTCGCGCAGCAGCTCGCGGATGCCGGCCTTGTGGTCGACGCCGGCCTGGTAGTAGTCGCGGGAGATTTCCTTGAGCGGCAGGAAACCGTGGCGGCTGGCGCCGTACTCCACGAAGGCTGCTTCAAGGGAGGGTTCGAGCCGGGTGATGCGGCCCTTGTAGATGTTGGACTTCTTCTGTTCCTGGGACGGCTGTTCGATGTCGATGTCGTACAGGTTCTGGCCGTCCACGATCGCCACGCGCAGTTCTTCGGCCTGCGTGGCGTTGATCAGCATGCGTTTCATTGTTGCGTTCCTCGCGCGCTGCTACCGCGCGGAACGCCGTGGGCGTTTCGTCTGGTTGTACTGGAGGCTGCGCCAGCGGGGCGAATGTTCCGCTGCCGGGACGGCGAACCGTCCCGCGCCGCGGCGCGGCCATCAGGTTGTTCCAGCGCTACGACACCACGGCAGGCCGCGGGAGCGCTTGCGTTGCATTGTTCGTGTTGCAAGGACCGGCGGCGGCCTTTGGCAAAAAAGCCGCAGGCGCCGCGCGGGGCATGTTCAGCACCGTCTTGCGGGGTTTCCGCGGAAACGGACGATGGCCGGGCCTGCCGATGAGCCGCTAACATGTCCGCCCCGGGGGCGGTGGCCGCGCACTGCAATCGGGATCGAGGAAGGTGGGCTTTCGGCCCTGTTTGCCGGTTCCGGTGGCACCTTGGCACCGCCGGGGCAACTCCCTGCGAAATCAAACCCTTATATCGCGACGCGAGTGTAGCAGATCAAACCCGTCCAATGACCCATCCGGAACGCCCCGATTCCCAGCCTGGCGGCGCCCGCACCGTGCGGGTGGCCGACGACCGCGATGGCCAGCGGCTGGACAACTTCCTGCTCGGCCAGCTCAAGGGCGCCCCGCGCAGCCTCGTCTACAAGCTGGTGAGATCCGGCCAGGTGCGGGTGAACGGCGGCCGCGCCAAGGCCGACCGGCGCCTGGAGGGCGGCGACGAAGTCCGGATCCCGCCCGTCCGCCTGGCCGGGCCGGGAGAGCGGGGCACCCCGGCCAAGGGACTGATGGACGCGCTGGCGGCCGGCATCGTGTTCGAAGACGAGCGGCTGCTGGCCCTGAACAAGCCGTCGGGGGTCGCCAGCCACGGCGGCAGCGGGATCGGCTTCGGCGCCATCGAGACCCTGCGCGCCCTGCGCCCCAACCAGTCGCTGGAGCTGGTGCATCGCCTGGATCGCGACACCTCGGGCCTGCTGCTGTTCGCCAAGAAGCGTTCGGCCCTGTCCGAGCTGCAGGCGCTGCTGCGCGAAGGCGGCGGCGACGCCCGTAGCGGGGTCGGCAAGCGCTACCTGACCCTGCTCGCCGGCCGGATGCCCGACGGCACCATGAGCGTCGACGCCCCCCTGCACGTGGGCCTGCGCCAGGGCGGCGAACGCCACGTGCAGGTCAGCGACGCCGGCAAGCCCTCGTTGAGCCACTTCAAGGTGCTCGAGCGCCGCGGCGGCCATTCCTACTGTGAAGTCGCCATTGCCACCGGCCGCACCCACCAGATCCGCGTCCACGCCCGCCACATCGGCCACGCGGTGGCCGGCGACGACAAGTACGGCGACCCGGAGGTCAACAGGCGCCTGCGCGACAAGGCCGGCCTGCGGCGCCTGTTCCTGCACGCCGCTTCGCTTGAATTCGCGCTCGACGACGGCCGGACTCCGTACCTGCTGCACGCGCCGCTGGCGCCGGAGCTGTCCGAAGTCCTGGATCGCCTGGCAGGCTGAAAGCGATTCGCGCCGATGGTGCGCACCGAAGCCGAGCCCCGTCGTGGCCCCTCAGCTCACTCGTCAGCCAACCAGCGCATCCGCCTTCGCGGCGCAGATGAAATCGTTCTCCGACAGTCCGTCCACGTCATGGGTCGAATACCGCACCACGCAGCGGTCATAGTGCACCCCCAGGTCCGGGTGGTGATCCTCGCCATGGGCCATGAACGCCAGCGCGTTCACGAACGCCATCGTCCGGTAGTAATCGTCGAACTTGAACGTGCGCACCAGCGCATGGCCGTCCTCGGCCAGCTCCCAGCCCGGCACCTGCGGCAGCAGTTCGCGGATATCGGCATCGGACAGGCGGTGTTCGCGGCCGCTGCGGGGCACGCAGCGGGCCCGGGCGAGGGGGATCAGGTCTGACATGGTTCACTCCTGTCGCTGCGGCGCAACGCTCCGGTCGACTGGCGTTCCGGAAACCCCGCCGCGGGCCGGATAGAATACCCGCATGATCCAGATCTCAGACACCGCCCAGACCCACTTCCGCAAACTCATCGAACGCGAAGCGCTGCCCGGCCTGGGCGTGCGCCTGGCCGCGGTGTATCCGGGCACCGCCCGCGCCGACGTCCAGCTGGAGTTTGCCGAGCCCGGCGACCTCGACGGCGACGAGTGGGCCATCGACTGCGAAGGCTTCACCCTCTGGCTCGACGCCTCCAGCGTGAAGTTCCTCGACGGCGCCGAGATCGACTTCACCACCCAGGCCACCGGCGGCCAGCTGCAGATCCGCGCCCCCAAAATCAAGGGCGAGGCGCCGGATGGATCCGCATCGCTGGTCGAGCGGGTGCGCTGGCTGGTCGAGCACGAGATCAACCCGCAGCTGGCCAGCCACGGCGGCCACGTCTCGGTGGTGGAAGTGACCGCCGAGGGCGTGGTGGTGCTGCGCTTCGGCGGCGGCTGCCACGGCTGCGGCATGGCCGACGTCACCCTCAAGCAGGGCATCGAGAAGACCCTGCTGCAGAAGGTGCCCGGCGTGACCGCGGTGCGCGACGCCACCGACCACGACACCGGCACCGCCCCGTACATCAAGCGCAGTTCCGGCTGACCGGACGCCGACTCGGGTGTTCACCCCGGCCGAACTGATCGAGTCACTGCGGCGCCGGCAGCGCCGCTCGATCCGGCCGCTGCCTGCCGATGGCATCCCGCCATCGTGGAAAGCCTGGTTTGAATCCAGCGCGCCCGCTGCGGGCCCCGCGGACGTTTCGCTGGCACGCGACATCATCGCGATCTTCGCCGCGCGCCCCCCGGTGCCGAGGCCTCCGGTTGAACAGCTGCAGGGCTGGCGGGCATTCCGGGCGCTGTGGCGCCAGCAGTGGGAGCCGCCCGGCCGCGACGAACGCGGCCTGCGGGTGCTCTCGCGCAGCCTGTCGATCCTGCTGCACCTGGGCCTGGTGGTGGTGATGTCGTGGCTGATGCACGCCCGGTTCCTGGTCGCGCCGGCGCCCGATGCCCAGCGCGGCGAGCAGGTGACCCAGGTGGTCTTCATCGGCGACGGCACCCCCGAGGATGAAGGTGGCGGCGCGCCGCCGGAGCCCGCCGCACAGGTTGAGTCCCCGGCTCCGGCCGAGCCCGAACTGCCTGCGCCGCTGCCGGAGCCGGCCCCGGCTCCATTGCCCGCGTCGGAGCCGGAGCCAGCAGCCGTAGCGGTGACCGAGCCCGAGCCCGAACCGGAGCCCCCGCCGCCCACGCCGGAACCCGAGCAGCCGCTCGTGGTGACCGAAACGCCGCTGCCCGACGGCGCCTTCCAGGTGCCACCGATCCAGGCGGTCGAAGTGCCCGCGCCGCAGCTGCGCGAAATCGAAGTGGCGCCGCGCACGCGCGGGATCGAACTGGCCGAAACCCACGAACTCGATGCGCCGCCGATGCGGCCGATCGACACCCCGGCGCGCGAGCCCGCACAGCCGCAGCTCGAAATCGCCGAGCGCGAGGTCGCCCTGCTGGAACCCGCGCCGCCGGCCCCGCAGGTGCGCGTGCCGGACATCCAGGCGCCCACGCTGAGCCCGGACACCCGGCAGGCGCGCACCCGCGACATCCCGATGCCACCCGTGCCGGATCCCGGCGAGTCCGCGGACGCTGCGGATGCCTCGGATGAAGGCGACCTGGCCCAGGCCGAAGCCGGGCAGGGCACCGAGCCCGACACCCCACCCGACACCGGGCCGGAGCGCGGAGACGATCCGGTGGCGAACGCCGGGCCGGCCCCGGTCGTGCGCGATGGTGGCTGGAGCACCCCGCAGCGCGGCGACGACCCCGGTGCATCCACCGTCAACCGCCCTGGCGGGCAGGGCGGCAGTTCGAGCCTGTTCAACCCGGATGGCAGCGTGCGCCTGCCGCCGGGGCAGGGGCAGGTGGGCGGCGGCCTGCCGCCCGGCACGATCACCGAGGACTACGAGAAGATCGACCGCATGGGCACCTGGCTCAAGCGCCCGCCGACCGACTACGAGCCGACCAGCTTCGACCGCTTCTGGGTGCCCCACGAGAACCTGCTGGAGGAATGGGTACGGCGCAGCATCCGCACCGTGCTGATCCCGATCCCCGGCACCAACAAGTCGATCCGCTGCAACGTCGCCACCCTGGCCTTCGCCGGCGGCTGCGACCTGGTCGATCCAAACCTGCAGGACGACCCCGCCAGCGCCCGGCCGCCGCCGGACATTCCGTGGCGCCCGGATCTGCAGGAAGACCAGGAAGGCCTGAGCGACGACGCCTGGCGCTGAGGTGTTGCCGGCGCCCAAACGACAACGGGGCCACGTGGGCCCCGTTGCACCGGCTGTGCAGGCGCAGGCTCAGTAGGCGTTGCTGAGGTCGCTCAGCTGCGAAGGCTGCGAAGCGAAGAACTCCGCCAGATCCGCGATCTGCTGGTCGCTCAGGCCCTGGGCCTGGTTGGACATCAGCGAATGATCGCGCGCGCCGCTGCGGTACTGCTGCAGGGCGTGGCCCAGGTAGTCGGCGTACTGGCCGCCGATCTTGGGGTAGGTGGGATCCAGCGGCTGGTTGCCGTCGGCGCCGTGGCAGTCGATGCAGGACTGGCCGGTGGCCTCGCCCTTGACCGCGGCCTGGAGTTCACCGGCGTCGATGCGCCCGCTGGGCAGGCCCGCGGACGAGGAGCCGCCGTCGGCGGGGGCGCAGGCGGCCAGCAGCGCGGCGGCGGAGAATGCGGACAGGAACAGGAAGTGCTTGGAAATCGTCATCGGGCGGCTCACTCGTTCACGCTGGACAGGAAGGCCGCCAGGTTGGCGATGTCCTCGTCGGAAAAGCTCTTGGCCTGCGCTTCCATGGTCGGATGCTGGCGCGTGCCCCGCTTGTACTCGGTCAGGGCGTTGGTCAGGTATTCGACCGACTGGCCGCCGATCTTGGGCACGCGGTAGGCCGGGTAGGCGTTGCGGTATTCGCGGATCCCGTGGCAGCCCATGCAGGTGTAGGCCAGGGTGCGCCCTTCGTCGGCCGAGCCCTGCGCGGGCGCGGCGGCGGTGGCGGGATCCTGGGCTGCTGCCGTGAACGGCAGGGCGGCGAGGGCGAGGCAGGCGGCAAGTTGCAGCGGTCGCATCATGTGGTTATCCGCAATCCTGTATTGGCTGATCCGGGGCCGTCGCGGCCCGATGGGCGGACGCCGTAAAATCCCCCTACGGCGCACGATCGGCAGAGTATAGCCTGCCCTACAATCGCGACTCCAACGGCGCCAGCCGGCAGTCACCGTGACCTTTGGCGGATTTCCCGCAGGCCTATCGGTGATTTACTTGACTACAACACCAGACCGAGTCCTGAACATGCGCGTACTTCCCGTGGGCGGCCATCACCGATGGTCATTGCTTGTCCTGGCCGGTTGCCTGGTGGCCCTGGCCGCGTGCGGAGGCCCCCCAGGCGGCCCGCAGTCCGGACAGGCGGAAGAGGCGCATCAGGTTCCGGTTGAAGTCGCACAGGCGGGCAACCGCACCATCGCCGCCAGCTACACCGGCACCGCTTCGCTGGAGGCGCTGGCCGAATCGCAGGTGGTGGCCAAGACCTCGGGCGTGGCCCTGCAGGTGATGGTGGAGGAAGGCCAGGTGGTGGAGGCCGGGCAGGCGCTGGTGCGGCTGGATCCGGATCGCGCGCGCCTGAACCTGGCCCAGATCGAAGCGCAGATGCGCAAGCTGGAAAGCAACTACCGGCGCGCCGAGCAGCTCGCCGCGCAGCAGCTGATCAGCGCCGGCGAATACGACCAGATGCGCTACGACCTGGAGAACGCGCGCGCCGCCTACAACCTGGCGCGGCTGGAGCTGTCCTACACCACGGTCACCGCGCCGATCTCCGGGGTCATCGCCTCGCGCTCGATCAAGACCGGCAACTTCGTGCAGATCAACACCCCGATCATGCGCATCGTCGACAACTCGCGGCTGGAGGCCACCCTCAACGTGCCCGAGCGCGAGCTGGCCACGCTGCAGGCCGGCCAGCCGGTGTACATGGAGGTGGACGCGCTGCCCGGGCGCAGCTTCGAGGGCCGCGTGGACAGGGTGGCACCGGTGGTGGATGCGGGCAGCGGCACCTTCCGCGTCATCAGCGCGTTCGAGGGCGGGCAGCAGCTGCAGCCGGGCATGTTCGGCCGCTTCCGGATCGAGTACCAGCAGCGCGCCGACGTGCTGACCATCCCGCGCGGCGCGCTGCTCGACGATGAGGGCGAGCCGGCCGTGTACCTGGTGCGCGACGGCCTGGCCGTGCGCACGCCGGTGCAGCTGGGCCACGTGGATGCGGGCTTCGTGGAAATCCGCGACGGTCTGGCCGTTGGCGACGAAGTGGTGATCGCCGGCAAGGGCGCGCTGCGCGACGGCAGCGCGGTGCAGGTGATCGGTGCGGACGCAGCGGTCGCCGCCGCGCCCGCCGCAGCCGAATCCGCCGAATCCGACGCCGGTAACCCGCAGTGAGCGGTACCCCCGGCAACCCGCACGGCGCTCCGCCCACGGATCCCGTGCCGGCGCAGGGTGCGCGCGGCGGCATCATCGAGTTCTCCACCAGGCGCCGGGTCACGGTGGCCATGGTCACCGTCAGCCTGCTGCTGTTCGGCCTGATCGCGCTGGGCAACCTGCGGGTCAACCTGCTGCCCGACCTGAGCTATCCGACCCTGACCGTGCGCACCGAGTACACCGGCGCGGCGCCGATGGAAATCGAGACCCTGATCAGCGAGCCGGTCGAGGAGGCCGTGGGCGTGGTCAAGGGGCTGCGCAAGCTCAAGTCCATCTCCCGCACCGGCCAGAGCGACGTGGTGCTCGAGTTCGCCTGGGGCACCGACATGGACCAGGCCGGCCTGGAGGTGCGCGACAAGCTGGAGACGCTGCAGCTGCCGTTCGAGGTGCAGCCGCCGGTGCTGCTGCGGTTCAATCCGTCCACCGAGCCGGTGCTGCGGGTGGCGCTGTCGGCGGCGGGCGGGGGCGATGCGGTGCGTCAGCTGACCCAGCTGCGCCGCTACGCCGACGACGAGCTCAAGCGGCGGCTGGAATCGGTGCCGGGCGTGGCCGCGATCCGCGTCGGTGGCGGCCTGGAGGACGAGATCCAGGTGGATCTGGACATCCAGCAGCTGGCCCGCATCGGCCTGCCGCCGGGCAACGTGATCCAGCGCCTGCAGCAGGAAAACATCAACCTCTCCGGCGGCCGGCTGGAGCAGGGCACCCAGCGCTACCTGGTGCGCACGGTCAACCAGTTCGCCAGCGTCGAGGAGATCCGCGACATGCTGGTGACCACCCAGTCCGCCTCGGCGGGCGGTGGCGGCGCCGAGGAGGTGGCGCGGATCGCGGCGGCCTCGGGCGATGCCTCGGTGATGGCGGCGGCGATGTCGGCGCAGAGCGCGGCCGCATCCGACAGCCGCATGGTGGCCGATGGCCGCCCGGTGCGGCTGGGCGACGTGGCCAGCGTCAGCCAGGGCTACAAGGAGCGCGAAGCGATCATCCGCCTGGCCGGCCGGGAGGCGGTGGAGCTGGCGATCTACAAGGAAGGCGACGCCAACACCGTGGCCACCGCCGACGCGGTGCACGCGCGCATCGCCCAGATCAGCGAGCGGCTGCCGGCGGACATCGCTCTGACGGTGGTGGACGACCAGTCGAAGTTCATCCGCGCGGCGATCAGCGACGTCAAGGTCGACGCGGTGGTGGGCGGCTCGCTGGCCATCCTGATCATCTTCCTGTTCCTGCGCAGCGGCTGGAGCACGCTGGTGGTGGGGCTGTCGCTGCCGATCTCGATCATCACCACGTTCTTCTTCATGGATCAGATGGGGCTGAGCCTGAACGTGATGTCGCTCAGCGGCCTGGCGCTGGCCGCGGGGCTGGTGGTGGACGATTCGATCGTGGTGCTGGAGAGCATCGCCAAGGCGCGCGAACGCGGGCTTGGCATCCTCGCGGCGGCGATCGAGGGCACCCGCGAGGTGGGCATGGCGGTAGTGGCCTCGACCCTGACCATCATCGCGGTGTTCCTGCCGCTGGTGTTCGTGGACGGCATCGCCGGGCAGCTGTTCGGCGACCAGGCGCTGACGATCGCGATCGCGGTGGGCGTGTCGCTGCTGGTGGCGGTGACCCTGATTCCGATGCTCAGCTCGCTCACGGGCCGGCCGCCGCTGGCGTTTCCCGAGGAGGCGCCGCGTGCGCAGTGGCGTCCGCAGCCGGCGTGGCAGAAGCCGTTCGCGGCGGTGGGGCGACTGGCGGGTGCGCTGGTGCGCTGGGTGTTCTTCGCCATCGCCTGGGTGGCGGTGCGGATCTGGCGGCTGCTGGTGGCCGTGGTGTCACCGGTCACCGGGCGCGCCAGCGATGCGGCGATGCGCGTCTATGACCGCGCCGAGGAAGGCTATCTGCGGGTGCTGCCTCGGGCCATGCAGCGGCCCGGGCTGGTGCTCGGGATCGCGGCGGCCGTGTTCGCGGTGGCGCTGGCGATCGTGCCGCTGCTGGGCACCGACCTGATTCCGCAGCTGGCCCAGGATCGCTTCGAGATGACGGTCAAACTGCCGCCGGGAACGCCGCTGCGCGAGACCGACCGGATCGTGCGCGAGGTACAGGCCAGGCATGCCGGCGAGGACGGCATCCAGGTGCTGTTCGGCGTCAGCGGCAGCGGCA
Organism: Luteimonas dalianensis; assembly: GCF_049339425.1. NCBI lineage: Bacteria > Pseudomonadati > Pseudomonadota > Gammaproteobacteria > Lysobacterales > Lysobacteraceae > Luteimonas > Luteimonas dalianensis. The sequence goes on from NZ_JBMPPO010000001.1 coordinate 134,035, forward strand.
CCCGGCTGGACGCCAACCCCACCGAGAGCGGCGAGAACATCGGCAAGCTCAGCGTGGTGATGGAAGGCGGTGGCAGCCGGGCGCGGGAGGCGCGGCTGACCGAAAGCCTGCGCCAGACCATGCGCGACTACCCGCAGGCGCAGGTGGACTTCAGCCGGCCTGCGCTGTTCAGCTTCTCCACGCCGCTGGAGATCGAGCTGCACGGCCATGACCTCGGCGCGTTGTCCGAGGCCGGGCAGAAGATGGCGCGGATGCTGCGGGCCAATCCGCACTACGCGGACGTCAAGAGCACGGTGGAGCAGGGCGCGCCGGAGATCCAGATCCGCTTCGACCAGGATCGCGCCGGTGCGCTGGGCCTGACCACCCGCGACATCGCCGACGCGGTGGTGCGCTCGGTGCGCGGCGAAGTGGCGACCCGCTACAACTTCCGTGACCGCAAGATCGACGTGCTGGTGCGCGCGCAGGAAGACCAGCGCGACTCGGTCGAGCAGATCCGCAACCTGGTGATCAACGCGGGATCCGCGCGGCCGGTGCGGCTGTCGGCGGTCGCCGACGTCGTCGCCACTGTCGGCCCGAGCGAGATCCACCGCGCCGACCAGGGCCGGGTGGCGGTGGTATCGTCCAACCTCGCCGGCATCGACCTGGGCACCGCGGTGGCGGAGGTGGAGCAGATGGTGGCCGCCGATCCGCTGGGCGCGGGCATCGAGATGCGCATCGGCGGGCAGGGCGAGGAGCTGGCCGAGTCGATCAGCTCGCTGCTGTTCGCCTTCGCGCTGGCGATCTTCATGGTCTACCTGGTGATGGCCTCGCAGTTCGAATCGCTGCTGCACCCGTTCGTGATCCTGTTCACCATCCCGCTGGCGATGGTGGGCGCGGTGCTGGCGCTGCTGGTCACCGGCAACACGATCTCGGTGGTGGTGTTCATCGGGCTGATCCTGATGGTGGGCCTGGTGGTGAAGAACGCGATCATCCTGATCGACAAGGTCAACCAGCTGCGCGAGGCCGGCGTGGCCAAGCGCGAGGCGCTGGTGGAGGGCGCGCGCTCGCGCCTGCGGCCGATCACGATGACCACCCTGAGCACCCTGTTCGGGTTCCTGCCGCTGGCGCTTGCATTCGGCGAGGGCGCCGAGGTGCGCTCACCGATGGCGATCACGGTGATCGGCGGCCTGCTGGCGTCGACCCTGCTGACCCTGCTGGTGATCCCGGTGGTGTACGACCTGCTCGACCGCCGCGGCGACGCCTGGTACGCCGAGCGTGGCCGCCGGGCCGGGCGCTCGATCACCGGCTCCGATGACGGGGAGCCGCAGCGGGCATGAGCATCGCCGAACTCAGCCTGAGGCGTCCGGTCACCACGGTGATGCTGTTCGTGTCGCTGGTGGTGATCGGCCTGATCGCCTCGTTCCGGCTGCCGCTGGAAGCGCTGCCGGACGTGTCGCCGCCGTTCCTGTTCGCGCAGCTGCCCTACACCGGCTCCACGTCGGAAGAGGTGGAGCGCAACCTGCTCAAGCCGGCCGAGGAGGCGCTGGCCACGATGAGCGGCATCAAGCGCATGCGCGGCGAGGCCGGGGCCGACGGCGCGGGCATCTTCATGGAGTTCTCCGACTGGGACAAGGACATCGCGATCACCGCCTCGGAGGCGCGCGAACGGATCGATGCGATCCGCGGTGATTTGCCCGACGACTTCCGGCGCTACTTCGTGTTCAAGTGGTCGACCAGCGACCAGCCGGTGCTGCGCGTGCGCCTGGCCGCCCAGGCCGACCTGACCGACGCCTACGACCTCATCGACCGCCAGCTCAAGCGGCGCCTGGAGCGGGTGCCGGGCGTGGCCCGGGTCGAGATCAGCGGCGCGCCCCCGAACGAGGTCGAGATCGCGGTCGATCCGGATCGACTGAGCGCGCACGGGCTGCAGCTCAACGCCCTGGCCGAACGCCTGCAGACGGTGAACTTCTCGGTCTCGGCCGGGCTGATCGAAGACGGCGGCCAGCGGCTGCGGGTGCAGCCGGTGGGCGAGATCAGCGACCTGCAGGAGCTGCGCGAGCTGCCGCTCAACGAGCGCGGGGTGGTGCTGGGGGACGTGGCCGAGGTGCACTTCCGGCCCACGCGGATGGATTACGGGCGGCGCCTGGACGGGCGCTCGGCGGTGGGGCTGGAGGTGTTCAAGGAGCGCAACGCCAACCTGGTTGAGGTGTCGCGCGCGGCGCTGGCCACCCTGGAGGAGGCCAAGGACGCGCCGGGCCTGGACGGGATCGATTTCCGGGTGATCCAGGACACCGGCGCGGAGGTCACCGAATCGCTGCTGGAGCTGGCCGAGGCGGGTGCGATCGGCCTGCTGCTGTCGATCATCGTGCTGTTCTTCTTCCTGCGCCACTGGCCCTCGACGCTGATGGTGACCCTGGCGATCCCGATCTGCTTCGTGATGACGCTGGGCTTCATGCACTTCTTCGGGGTGACCCTGAACGTGCTGAGCCTGATGGGCCTGCTGCTGGCCGTGGGCATGCTGGTGGACAACGCGGTGGTGGTGGTGGAAAGCATCTACCAGGAGCGGGAAAAGAATCCCGGCGACTCCTGGCGCGCTTCCATCGTGGGCACGCGCAACGTGGCCATCGCGCTGTCGGCCGGCACCATCTGCCACTGCATCGTGTTCCTGCCCAACCTGCTGGGCGAGACCAACAACATCAGCATCTTCATGGTGCAGATCGCGGTGACCATCACCGTCTCGCTGCTGGCCTCGTGGCTGGTTGCGGTCAGCCTGATCCCGATGCTGTCGGCGCGGATGAAGACGCCGGCGGCGGTGCAGCGCAGCAACGGCCTGATCCCGCGGCTGCAGCGCGGCTATGCCAGCGTGCTGCGCTGGTCGCTGGCGCACCGTGGCTGGACGATCGCCGGGATGCTGCTGGTGGTCGCGGCGAGCGTGGTGCCGATGACGCAGACGAAGTTCGACATGTTCGGCGGCGGCGAGGCCGGTGAGCTGCAGGTGTACTACCAGTGGAAGGGCAGCTATACGCTGGGACAGCTGTCGGAAGAGGTCGCGCGGGTCGAGCGCTACCTGGACGAGAACCGCGAGCGGTTCCGCATCACCCAGGTGTATTCCTGGTACGGCGAGCAGGGCGGCTCGGGGACGATGATCACGCTCGATCCCGGCGTGCGCGACAGCAAGCCGATCGCCGAGGCGATCAGCGCCGGCCTGCCGACGTCCGCGCGCGCGGACATCGGCATCCAGGGCGGCGGCGAGCAGGGCGGCGGCATGGGCCAGAACGCGCAGGTGCAGCTGGTGGGCGACAGCATGCAGGTGCTGCGCGAGCTGGCCACCGACGTGTTGCCGATCCTGTCGCGCCGGCCGGAGCTGCGCGACGTGCGCCTGGACGTGGGCGACCGTACCAGCGAGCTGGCCGTGCGCGTGGATCGCGAGCGGGCGGCGGCGTTCGGCTTCAGCGCCGACCAGGTGGCCAGCTTCGTCGGCCTGGCCCTGCGCGGCAGCCAGCTGCGCGAGTACCGGCGCGGCGAGACCGAGGTGCCGGTGTGGGTGCGCTTCGCCGGGGCCGAGACCTTCGACGCCAGCGACATCGCCACCTTCATGGTGCGGGCGCCGGACGGGCGCACGGTGCCGCTGATGTCGATGGTGGACGTGGCCATCGAGCCGGCGGCCAACCGCATCACCCGCACCGACCGCCAGACCACGCTGGCGATCCAGGCCAACGTCACGGACGGGGCGACCATGCAGGACGCGCGCCGGGCGATGGAGGAAACCCTGGGCGCGATGAGCTTCCCGGCCGGCTATGGCTACAGCTTCGCCGGCAGCGGCTTCGAGGAAGACCAGCAGGCGGTGCAGCAGATGATGTTCAACCTGCTGCTGGCGCTGGTGATGATCTACGTGGTGATGGCGGCGGTGTTCGAGTCGCTGCTGTTCCCCTCGGCGATCATGAGCTGCGTGGTGTTCTCGATCCTGGGCGTGTTCTGGCTGTTCTGGCTCACCGGCACGTCGTTCACGGTGATGGCCTTCATCGGCATCCTGGTGCTGATGGGGGTGGTGGTGAACAACGGCATCATCATGGTCGAGCACATCAACAACCTGCGCCGGACGGGCATGAACCGGACCGATGCGCTGGTGGCCGGCAGCCGTGAGCGCCTGCGCCCGATCCTGATGACGATGGGAACGGCGGTGCTGGCGATGATACCGATCTCTCTCAGCGAGACGGTGGTGCTGGGCGGGCTGGCGTATTCGCCGATGGCGCGCGCGGTGGCAGGCGGGCTGGCGTTCTCCACGGTGGTCAGCCTGCTGTTCCTGCCCACCATCTACGCCATGCTCGACGACCTCAACAACGCCACCCGGCGGGTGCTGCGCCGCGCCCGCGGCGATGCCCCGGTCGGCGCGGGCATGGCGCGCTCCTAGAACAGTTGGCCTGCGATGCGCAGGCCGGCGGCCCAGACGCCGACGCTGGAGCCCAGGTTGGTGAGGATGAAGTTGAGCAGCGTGCGCGAGACGCGGTTGCGGTACCAGCCGCGCAGGTCACCGGCATCGTCGCGCAGGGCGAGGAAGTCGCCGTAGGCCGGCTTGCGGAAATGGGCTTCGATCAGGGCGCTGAACAGCCCCGGTGAGACCCCGGGCGGGCGGAACGGCTTGAGCGGCGCGGAGACGGCCGCCGCCAGGATGCCCAGCGGGTGGCCGGCGGCGAGGATCGCGCCCAGGGCGGCGAACCCGGCGGTGATCAGGGCCCATTCCAGCACCAGCTGCCGGCCCATGTCGGCGCCACCCTGCCAGAAGCCCCAGGCGATCATGGCCAGGATCAGCAGGGTGATCACGGTGCCGATCCAGCGCATGCCGCGCGGCGGCGGCGCGTCTTCCAGTCCGGCGCGGATCTCGCCCGGGGCCGCGGTGTCCTCGGCCAGGTGGCGCGCCAGCCCGGCCAGGTGCCCGGCGCCCACGACCGCCAGCACGCTGCGGGTACCCGCGGGCACCTGCCGCAGCCTGGCGGCCATGTAGCGGTCGCGCTCGCCGACCACGCTTTCATACAGGGCGGGGCTGCTCTGGGCGAACTCGCCGAAGGTCGATTCGAGGATGTCGCCTTCCTTGAGCTTCTCGATCTCGGATTCGTCCATTTCCTCGCTGCTGAGCAGGCCGGCCACCAGCCCGGACGCCAGCTTCAGCTTGCCGAAGAAGCCGAGGTTGGCGGAGGCGCGGCGGAAGGTCAGGCCGACCTCCCGGTCGATCAGTTCGACTGCCAGATCGCGCTCCTTCGCCACGGCCACCGCGCGCTTGAGCTCGGCGCCCGGCTCGATGCCCAGCTGCTCGGCCAGCCGGCGCTGGTAGGAGGCCAGGGCCAGGTTGGCGGCGAACATCGCCACGCGGCCCTTGCGGATGACCTGCACCAGGTCGAGCTTGGCCAGCGAATCGGGATCGGTGAGCGCCTGCAGCCGCGCCTGGTCGAGTTCGACGGCGACGGTGTCGAAGCCGCCGCTGTCGATGGCGTCCTCGACCGCCTCCACGCTGGTGTGGGAGACGTGCGCGGTTCCAAGCAGGGTGTAGTGCACGCCGTCGCGCTCGACGATGGCGTGCGGCTGGCTTTGCCACAGGGGCGCGGTGGTATCGGTCATGGGCGGTCGGTTCCGGCCGCCGTCAGTCGATGTAGCGACGCAGCAGATCCTGGTAGGCGTCGATGCGCCGGTCGCGCAGGAACGGCCAGATCCGGCGCACGTCCTCGCTGCGGGCCATGTCGACTTCGGCCAGCAGCACTTCCGGCTCGCCACCCGCCTCGGCGAGGAACTCGCCCTGCGGGCCAAGCACGTGGCTGTTGCCCCAGAAGTCGATGCCTGACGCGCCCAGCGGCGAGGCCTCGTGGCCGACGCGGTTGCAGGAGAGCACGGGCAGGCCGTTGGCGACGGCGTGGCCGCGATGGCTGATGATCCAGGCGTCGCGCTGGCGCTGCTTTTCGGCGTCGTCATCCTGCGGATCCCAGCCGATGGCGGTGGGGTAGAGGAGGATTTCGGCGCCGGCCAGGGCCATCAGGCGGGCGGCTTCGGGATACCACTGATCCCAGCAGACGAGCAGGCCGAGGCGGCCGACGGAGCTGTCGATGGGGGTGAAGCCCATGTCGCCGGGAGTGAAGTAGAACTTTTCGTAGAAGCCGGGATCATCCGGGATGTGCATCTTGCGGTACTTGCCCAGCAGGGTGCCGTCGGCTTCCAGGACGACGCCGGTGTTGTGGTACAGGCCGGGGGCGCGGCGCTCGAAGAGGGAGCCGATGAGGACGACGCGGTGCTTCTTCGCCATGGCGGAGAGGCGTTCGGTGCTGGGGCCGGGGATGGGTTCGGCGCGGTCGAATTCGTCGACGGATTCGTGCTGGCAGAAGTACGGGCCGTTGTGCAGTTCCTGCAGCATGACCAGCCTCGCGCCGGCGGCGGCGGCCTCGGCGACGCGGGTTTCGATGACGGCCAGGTTTTCCTCGGCATCACCGTGGTTGCGCTCCTGCACCAGGGCGACGGGAAGGGTCTTGTTCTTCATGCGGGCATTGTAAAGGGGGTGGTGGATTGGCGTGCGAAAAGCGGGGGCTTGTGGGTTGCGGTGGAGTGCGGCTGTTCACCCGTGTGAGTGGGCGTGGGTGCGGGGGCGGAGGGGTGCGGGGCACGGCTCACCGCAACGACCAGTTCGGCTCTTCTTCTATACGAGCGCCATACGGGTGGGATCAGGTGAATCGCAAGTGCAGGTGACACCTGTTACCGAAGCCCTGGAACCAAAAACCCCAGACCCCGGATCAAAACGCGACGCTGCCCTCGGGCATCTGCATCGTCAGGCAGTGCAGGCTGCCGTTCTGCCAGACGAAAGGTCGGCAGGGCACCTGGACGATTTCTCGCCCGGGGAAGGCCGCGGCCAACACTTCGGCGGCGCGGGCGTCGGCCGGGTCGTCGTAGGCGGGCATGAGGACAGCGCCGTTGACGATCAGGAAGTTGGCGTAGGACGCCGGCAGCCGGCGGTCGCCGTCGCGTACGGGCGCGGGCCAGGGAAGGGGAAACAATCGGTAGGGGGTGCCCTCGCGGGTGCGCATGGCGGCCAGTTCGGCGGCCATGGCCTGCAGTTCGGCGTGGTGGCTGTCGGCCGGGTCGTCGCAGGACTGGTAGACGATGGCGTCGGGAGCGGCGAGGCGGGCGAGGGTGTCGATGTGGGCGTCGGTGTCGTCGCCTTCCAGGTAGCCGCGTTCGAGCCAGAGGAAGCGATCCTGGTGCAGCCAGGCGCCCAGGCGCGACTCCAGATCCTCGCGGCCGAGACCCGGGTGGCGCTCGCGCAGGCAGTGCAGGGTGCTCAGGAGGGTGCCGGCGCCGTCGGTTTCGATGGCGCCGCCTTCCAATGCAAAATCAATGGGTTGAACAGAATTATTCGAGAAGATTCCAGCTTCCTGCAGCTGGCCCACCAGGCGGTCGTCGCGCTCGGCGCCGAACTTGCCGCCCCAGCCGGTGAAGCGGAAGTCGAGCATGCGGAAGCCGTCGGCATCCTGCAGGGTGATCGGGCCGGTGTCGCGCAGCCAGGTGTCGTCGTACTCGACTTCGACGAACCTCACCCGATCCATGTCGATGCGGGCCGAGGCCAGGCGGGCGCGGGCGTAGGCTTCCACGTCGGCGTCGGCGACGCAGACGATGGCCGGCTGGAAGCGGGCAATCGCCGCAACCAGCTCGACGTAGCTGTCCTCGACCTCGCCGAGCCGTTCGGCCCAGTCGGTACCGGCGTGCGGCCAGGCGAGCAGGATCGCGGACTGGGGTTCCCACTCCGCGGGGAAGCGCGCCTGGCCGTCACCCATGGCTCAGCGGATGGCCGGCCTGGGGCCGACTTCGTTCGGCCGGGCCTGGTTGAGCACGGCGTTGATCACCCGGTCGCGCTCGAAGTAGACGGTGAACTGCGGGTAGACCCAGCGGTTGATGGTCGGCCAGTCGCTCTTCTGGCCGCCGCGCGCGTCAAGCCGCTCGCTGGGGGCGCCGAAGCGCTGTTCGACCTGGGCCATGCTCAGGCCGCGGTCGGGCAGGGCGACCTGCGACTGTGCTTCCACGCGCTCGATCAACAGCACGTCGGCGGACGCGGATCCGGCCACTGCAAGCAGGGCGGCGGCCGGCAGGGCAAGCAGGCTGCTGGCGCGGCGGAACGGATTACGGTTGTTCATGGCGACTCCTCCCCGGGTCTGGACTGCCGATTGTAAGCAGAACGGCGCGCTTGCCGGGCGGCGGAAACGAAACCGGGGCCGCATTTCTGCGACCCCGGACGATGCAACCGTTCGCGTGCGGCACGCGGCCGCACGGCGCATTGCTCAGCGCTGGCGCGCCTTGAAACGCGGGTTGGACTTGCAGATCACGAAGACCTTGCCACGGCGACGAACGACCTTGCAGTCACGGTGACGGGCCTTCGCCGACTTCAGGGAGGACAGGACCTTCATGATGTGCCTCTAAATATGGGGACGGCGGAAACAAGCCGCCAAGCATAGCGGTTTTCCTCGCCCTGTTGCAAGGGGCAGTACAATTGCCAATCCCGTCACCGCTGCCAGCCACTCCATGACAGAAGCCGACTCCGGATCCGCCGTCCCCGTCCTCACTATCGATGGCCCATCGGGCTCGGGCAAGGGCACGATCAGCCGCGCGATCGCGGCCCGGATGGGCTGGTACTACCTGGATTCGGGCGCGCTGTACCGGGCGGTCGGGGTGGCGGCCGGGTGGGGCAACCTCGACCTGTCGGACGCCTCGGCCCTGGTGCGCTGCACCTTCGACACCGAAGTCAGCTTCCGTGAAGAGCCGGGCGGGGAGCCGCGGGTGCTGGTCAACGGCGTGGACGCCACCATGGAACTGCGCACCGAAACCGCCGGCGCGGCGGCCTCGGCGATCGCCGCGATCCCGGAGGTGCGCGAAGCGCTGAAGGAGCGCCAGCGCGCGTTCCGGCGCCCGCCCGGGCTGGTGGCCGACGGCCGCGACATGGGCACGGTGATCTTCCCCGACGCCCGCTACAAGGTTTTCCTGACCGCGAGCGCCGCTGAACGGGCGGAAAGGCGCTATAAACAGTTGAGTGACAAAGGGGTTTCGGTTACATTGGCCGGTCTGTTACGCGAAATTCTCGCGCGCGACGCCCGCGATGCCAATCGCGCGGTGGCTCCGCTGAGGCCGGCCGAAGGGGCCGTCCACATCGACACCACCGGCCTTGGCATCGATACCGTCGTCGACCGCGTCCTGGCCCTGCTGCCGGCGCGCGACCCCGCCTGAAGCCCGCACGACAGAGCCAGCCCCGCCGGGAAACCGGCGGATCAACCCATTTGCAAACCACACACTCCTGCGGCCAATGCGCAATCCCGCGCCGGCCGACTCAACGGGTGGACCGCAGCACACAGCCGGAGTTCCCGAAGAACCCGCGCCGCGGTCTGTGTCATCAACCGGATATCAACATGACCGAATCATTCGCAGAACTGTTCGAAGCCAGCCAGGCCCACCTGGCCAAGCTCAAGCCGGGCGCCATCGTCACCGGCACCGTGGTCCAGGTGCGCACCGACGTGGTCGTCATCAACGCCGGCCTCAAGTCCGAGGGCATCGTGCCCATCGAACAGTTCCGTAACGACGACGGCGAGATCGACGTCGCCGAGGGCGATGTCGTCAAGGTCGCCCTTGACGCGCTGGAAAACGGCTTCGGCGAGACCGTGCTCTCGCGCGAGAAGGCCAAGCGCGCCATGGTGTGGGACGAGCTGGAAGAAGCCCTGGAGAAGGACGAGACCGTCACCGGCAAGATCAGCGGCAAGGTCAAGGGCGGCTTCACCGTCGACATCAAGGACGTGCGCGCGTTCCTGCCCGGCTCGCTGGTCGATGTGCGCCCGGTGCGCGACCCGGCGTACCTGGAAGGCAAGGAGCTGGAGTTCAAGCTCATCAAGCTGGACCGCAAGCGCAACAACGTCGTCGTCTCCCGCCGCGCGGTGGTCGAGAGCGAGCACTCCGAGGAGCGCGAGGCGCTGATGGAGAAGCTGGTCGAGGGCGCTGTGCTCAAGGGCGTGGTCAAGAACCTCACCGACTACGGCGCGTTCGTCGACCTGGGCGGCATCGACGGCCTGCTGCACATCACCGACATGGCCTGGAAGCGCGTGCGCCATCCGTCCGAGGTGGTGGAAGTGGGCCAGGAGCTCGACGTGCGCGTGCTCAAGTACGACCGCGAGCGCAACCGCGTCAGCCTGGGCCTCAAGCAGCTGGGCGAGGATCCGTGGGACAACATCTCGCGCCGCTACCCGTCCAACACCCGCGTGTTCGGCAAGGTCTCCAACGTCACCGATTACGGCGCGTTCGTGGAGATCGAGCCGGGCGTGGAGGGCTTGGTGCACGTGTCCGAGATGGACTGGACCAACAAGAACGTCAACCCGCAGAAGGTCTGCCAGGTGGGCGACGACGTCGAGGTCATGGTGCTGGACGTGGACGAGGAGCGCCGCCGCATCTCGCTGGGCATGAAGCAGGTCACCTCCAACCCGTGGGAGACCTTCGCGGCCATCCACAAGAAGGGCGACAAGGTCGAAGGCCAGATCAAGTCGATCACCGACTTCGGCGTGTTCATCGGCCTGGACGGCGGCATCGACGGCCTGATCCACCTGTCGGACATGAGCTGGAACACCGACGGCGAGGACGTGGCCCGCGAGCTGAAGAAGGGCGACACCCTGCAGGCCGTGGTGCTTGCGGTGGACCCGGAGCGCGAGCGCATCAGCCTGGGCGTCAAGCAGATGGAGCAGGATCCGTTCGGCCAGTTCATGGCCGGCCACCCGAAGGGTTCCAAGGTCAGCGGCACCGTGCGTGAAGTGGACGCCAAGGGCGCCACCATCGACCTGGCCGAGGGCGTGGAGGGCTACGTGATGGCCCGCGACATCAGCGACGAGCGCGTCGAGGATGCCAGCCAGCACCTGAAGGTGGGCGACACCATCGAGGCCAAGTTCGTCGGCATGGATCGTCGCGGCCGCACCCTGCAGCTGTCGATCAAGGCCAAGGACGAAGCCGAGACCGCCGCCACCCTGGCCGAGTACAACAAGGCCGCCGCCGAGGCTTCCAGCGGCACCACCAAGCTGGGCGCGCTGCTGCGCGAGCAGCTGGAAGGCAAGTCGGAGTAAGACCGCGCACCGGCGGCCCGGGCAACCGGGCCGCCGGCCGCGATTGAAGGGGGCGGAAAGGGTCAATGACCAAGTCGGAACTGATCGAGATCCTGGCCGGTCGCCAGGCCCACCTGAAGGCGGACGACGTCGACCTCGCGGTCAAGTCGGTGCTGGAGATCATGGGCGCATCCCTGGCCGAGGGTGAGCGGATCGAGATCCGCGGTTTCGGCAGCTTTTCACTGCACTACCGGCCGCCGCGTACCGGCCGCAACCCGAAAACCGGGGCCGCCGTGGCCCTGCCGGGCAAGTACGTACCGCATTTCAAGCCCGGCAAGGAACTGCGCGAGCGCGTCAGCGACGTGATGCCCCTGCCGAACGAAGACTGACGGCTGCGGCTGTCCGGATGCCGGGAGCGTGACCGCATGGCCTTCATGACCGAATGGTTCTGGTTCTTCCTGCTGCTGCCCGCCGCGGCCCTTTCGGGCTGGGTGATCGGCCGGCGCGGGGGGGAACGCCACAGCGACAACCAGGTCAGCCGCCTGTCGACGACCTATTTCCGTGGCCTGAACTACCTGCTCAGCGAACAGCCGGACAAGGCGATCGAGCTGTTCCTGCATATCGCCGAGCTGGACAAGGACACCTTCGAGACCCAGATCGCGCTGGGCCACCTGTTCCGCCGCCGCGGCGAGGTGGATCGCGCCATCCGCCTGCACCAGGGCCTGGTGCAGCGCAACGACCTGGGTGACCAGCAGCGGGTACAGGCGCTGCTCGCGCTGGGCGAGGACTACATGAAGTCCGGCCTGCTGGATCGCGCAGAGACGGTCTTCACCGAGCTGGCCCAGCTCGACGACCGCGCGCCGCAGGCGCTGCGGCACCTGATCAGCATCTACCAGTCCGAGCGTGACTGGGCCAAGGCGATCGAGAACGCGACCCGCTACGAGGCCGCCACCGGCGAGCCGATGGGACGCCTGGTGGCCCACTTCGAGTGCGAGCTGGCCGAGCGCCACCTGTCCACGGGCAGCATCGACGAGGCCCGCGAAGCAGTCCGCCGCGCCTATGCCGCCGACTCCAAGTCGGTACGCGCGGGCATCCTCGAGGGCCGGGTGGAAATCGACGCCGGCAACGATACCGCCGCGATCCGTGCCCTGGAGCGCGCCGCTCGCCACGACACCGACTTCCTGCCGGAGATCATCCCGCTGCTGCGTTCGGCCTACGAGCGCATCGGCGACGCCACCGGCGCGCGCAACTTCCTGGCCGAGATGACCGAGCACTACCGCGGCATCGCCCCGGTGCTGGCGCTGACCCGGCTGCTGGAGGCGGAGAAGGGCACCTCGGCCGCGCGCGAGTACCTGACCCGGCAGCTCAAGGATCGGCCCTCCGTGCGCGGCGAGGCGGCGCTGATCGAGCTGACCCTGGCCGACAACGGCAGCTCCGACCCCGTTTCGACCCTGCAGGACCTGAAGCTGATCACCGACCAGCTGCTGGTGCGCAATCCCAGCTACCGCTGCAGCCGCTGCGGCTTCGGCGCGCGCAGCCACCACTGGCAGTGCCCGAGCTGCAAGGAGTGGGGCACCATCAAGCCGCTGCTGAACTACGCGGTGGTCTGAACATGCCGGTTTCGCCGGTGGTGGCGATCGCCTGGTTCGCAGGCGCGCTGGTCGCCAGCGCGGCGGTGACATGGCTGGCATTGCGCTATGCGCGCCGGCGCGGCCTGCTGGATCAGCCCGGCGAGCGCCGCAGCCATGCGGTCGCGACTCCGCGCGGCGGGGGGATCTCGATCACGGTGGTCGTGCTGGCCGCCCTCGTGGCCATGGGGTGGCTGTATCCACAGCTGCGCCCGGTGCTGCAGGTCGGCGCGCTTGGGCTGGTGCTGGTGGCCGCGGTGGGCTGGATCGACGACCACCGGCCGCTGTCGGCCAGGCTCCGCCTGCTGGCCCATGCGCTGTCCGCAGCCCTGCTCGCCGGGGCGCTGCTCATGTCCGGACACGGCCTGCTGGTGGCGGCGATCGCATTCGTGGCGGTGCTGGTGCTGGTCAACGTCTGGAACTTCATGGACGGGATCGACGGCCTGGCCGCCAGCCAGGCCGCGATCGCCGCGCTGGCCTATGCGCTCCTGGCCGGCACGGGAACGCCGGCCGGGCTGCTGGGACTGGCGCTGGCCGGGGCCTGCTGCGGCTTCCTGCCGTTCAACTTCCCCCGCGCGCGGATCTTCCTGGGCGACGTTGGCAGCGGCTCGCTGGGGCAGGTGCTGGCGCTGCTGGTGGTGCTGGTGATGCTGGCGCCCGGGGAGGAGGGTGGCCGGGCCGGCTGGCTGCTGCTGGTACTGCCCCTGGCCACGTTCCTGGTGGACGCAACGCTGACCCTGGGCCGCAGGATCCTGCGGTGCGAGGCCTGGTGGCAGCCCCACGTTCAGCATGCGTACCAGGTCTGGTCACGCAGACTGGGGCATCACGCACCCGTGACCTTGCTGTATGCAGGCTGGTCGGCGGCAGCGGTCGCATTGATGTTTGGCATGACCTTGGTCAACGGCACGTTTATCATTGTGAGCGCTGCGACAGTAAGCTGGTGTGCGGTTTCGGCCGCAGTCTGGCTGGCAGTGCAGGGCGTATCCCGGGACGGCGAAGGACGGACTCAGCAGAAATGAATCATTGGAAGGATCGGGTCATCATCGCGCTGCCGCGCCTGGCGATCGTCGCCCATGACCTGCTCATGGTCTGGCTGTGCTGGCTCGGCCTGCACCAGTTCCGCCTGTCGATGCAGCCCTTCGCGCCCCAGGTGCCGCTGTGGTCGACCGAGATCGCGCTGGTTCTCGCAGTCCAGGCGCTGGTGCTGTGGCGGGTCGGCCTGTATCGCGGGGTGTGGCGCTTCGCCAGCGTCCCGGATCTGATCAACATCCTCAAGGCCAGCCTGTTCGGGCTGTTCGGCATCGTGTTCGCGCTGGCGCTGTTCAACCGCCTCGAACAGGTGCCGCGCACGGTGCTGGTGATGTACCCGGTGGTGCTCACCGCGTTGCTGGGCATGCCGCGGCTGCTTTACCGCAGCTGGAAGGACTACAGCGTCAACCGCACCGACCAGTCCGCGGTGCGGGTGCTGATCCTCGGCGCGGGGCAGGCCGGCGAGGCGCTGCTGCGCGACCTGCGGCGTACCGGGTCGTACGAGGCGGTCGGCTTCCTGGACGATGCGATCAAGCTGCACGGCAGCCACCTGCAGGGCGTGCCGGTGCTGGGCAGGATCGAGGACGTCGGCCGGATCGCGCCGGAGACCGCCGCCAAGCTGCTGATCATCGCCATGCCGTCGCTGGACGCGGCGCAGATGCGCCGGGTGGTGGCCGCCTGCGACAGCACCGGGCTGCCGTTTCGGACGGTGCCCCGGATCGACGACCTGCTGGAAGGGCGCTCGCTCCCGGGCGAGCTGAAAGAGGTCGCGATCGAGGATCTGCTCGGGCGCAAGCCTGTCCAGCCCGACTGGAAGGCGATCCGCGGCTGGCTGGGCGGGCGCAGCGTGCTGGTGACCGGCGGCGGCGGTTCGATCGGGGCCGAGCTGTGCCGGCAGTGTGCGCGGCATGGAGCCCGCCAGATCGCCATCGTGGAGATCGACGAGCTGGCCCTGGCCACGATCGAGGCAACCCTGCGGCGCGATTTTCCGCAGATCCAGTGCGTGCCGGTGCTGGGCGACTGCGGCGACCCGGCGGTGATGCGCCACGCGCTGTCGCTGGCCTCGCCCGAGGCGGTCTTCCACGCCGCGGCCTACAAGCAGGTGCCGGTGCTGGAATCCCAGCTGCGCGAAGCGGTGCGCAACAACGTCCTGGCCACCGAGACCGTGGTCGCCGAGACGGTGCGCGCAGGCGTCGCCAGCTTCGTGCTGATTTCCACCGACAAGGCGGTCGACCCGGTCAACGTGCTGGGCGCCACCAAGCGGCTGGGCGAGATGGTGTGCCAGTCGATGTCGCGGCCCGCCGCGACCCGCTTCGTCACCGTGCGATTCGGCAACGTGCTCGACTCGGCCGGCAGCGTGGTGCCGCTGTTCCGCGAGCAGATCCGCGGCGGCGGGCCGGTCACCGTGACCGACCCGGAAGTGACCCGCTACTTCATGACCATCCCCGAGGCCTGCCAGCTGATCCTGCAGGCGGCGGCGATGGGATCCCGGCACGCGATCTACACCCTGGACATGGGCGAGCCGGTGTCGATCCGGCTGCTGGCCGAGCAGATGATCCGCCTGGCCGGCAAGCAGCCCGAGCGCGACGTGGCGATCGTGTACACCGGCCTGCGGCAGGGCGAGAAGCTGCACGAAACCCTGTTCCACGCCGACGAGCGCTACCGCCCGACCTCGCATCCGAAGATCCTGCAGGCCGAGGCCCGCGGGATCCTGGAGGAGCGGGTGTTCCACGCCCTCGGGCGCATGCGCGAGGCGGTCGGCGAGTACGACCTGGAAACCCTCTCCCAGCTGCTTCGGGACTCGGTGCCCGAGTTCTCCCCACAGACGCCATCCAGCCAGCCTGAAGTCGCCACCGTCGTGGCGTTCCCCGCCAGGCACGCAAGGAAGACATGACCCAGCGCATCCGCAAGGCCGTATTCCCCGTGGCAGGCCTTGGAACCCGGTTCCTGCCCGCCACCAAGACCGTTCCCAAGGAAATGCTGCCGATCGTCGACCGGCCGCTGATCCAGTACGCCGTGGACGAAGCCATCGAAGCCGGCTGCGACACCCTGGTGTTCGTGACCAACCGCTACAAGCACGCGGTGGCGGACTACTTCGACAAGGCCTACGAACTGGAAGACAAGCTGGAGCGGGCCGGCAAGACCAGGCAGCTGGAAATGATCCGCAACCCGCTGCCGGCGCACGTGCGCACGGTGTTCGTCACCCAGCCCGAGGCGCTGGGCCTGGGCCACGCCGTGCTGTGCGCGAAGCCGGTGGTGGGCGACGAGCCGTTCGCCGTGATGCTGCCCGACGACCTGATCTGGAACACCGGCGACGGCGCCCTGAAGCAGATGGCCGACCACGCCGAACGCACCGGCGGCGGTGCGATCGCTGTCCAGGACGTGCCGCGCGAGCGGACTTCAAGCTACGGCATCGTGGCCACTGACGACTTCGACGGCCGCCACGGCGCGATCCGCGGCATGGTCGAAAAGCCGAAGCCCGAGGATGCCCCGAGCACCCTGGGCGTGGTGGGCCGCTACGTGCTGCCGCCGGGGATCTTCCAGGCGCTGGAGACGACCGGGCGGGGCAGCGGCGGTGAGATCCAGCTCACCGACGCGATCGCCGCGATGATCCGCAGCGGCGCCCACTACGACGCCTACCGCTTCCAGGGCACCCGCTTCGACTGCGGCACCCACATCGGCCTGATCGAGGCGACCATCCGCTTCGCGCTCGACCACGAGCAGCTCAGCGAGCCCGCCCGCGCCAGCATGCAGCGGGCACTGGACGAGCTCGGGGTCTCCAGCAACGACTGACATGGCCGCCGCGGCCGTGTAGGAGCGCGTCTTACGCGCTCCTACCGGGTTACAGCGACTCGAAGATGCCGGCGGCGCCCATGCCGGTGCCGATGCACATGGTCACCATGCCGTACTTGTGCTGCCTGCGGCGCATGCCGTGCAGGATGGTGGCGGTGCGCACCGCGCCGGTCGCGCCCAGCGGGTGGCCCAGGGCGATCGCGCCGCCCAGCGGGTTGACCCTGTCCGGATCCAGCTCCGAATCGCGGATCACCGCCAGCGCCTGCGCGGCGAAGGCCTCGTTGAGCTCGATCCAGTCCAGCTGATCCTTCGTCAGGCCGCCCTGCTTGAGGGCCTTGGGAATCGCCGCGATCGGGCCGATGCCCATCACTTCCGGCCGCACGCCAGCCACCGAAAAGCTGACGAAGCGCGCCAGCGGGGTCAGCCCGTAGTCCTTGATCGCCTGCTCGGAGGCCAGCAGCACCGCGCCGGCGCCGTCGCTCATCTGCGAGGAGTTGCCGGCGGTGACGGTGCCGCCGAACTGGCCGTTGCGGAACACCGTGCGCAGCTTCGCCAGCCCTTCCAGCGAGGTATCCGGGCGCGGCCCTTCGTCGGTGTCGGCCACGCGCTTGTGCATCCGGATCACGTTGCCGTCCGGATCCGGCTGGTGGGAGACGATCTCGTAGGGGCTGATCTCGTCGGCGAACTCCCCGGCCTGGATGGCCTTGAGCGCCTTCTGGTGCGAGGCCAGCGCGAACGCGTCCTGATCCTCCCGTGAGACCTTCCACTCCTCGGCCACCTTTTCGGCGGTGATGCCCATGCCGTAGGCGATGGCCACGTTGTCGTCCTTGAACACCCTGGGCGACATCGCGATCTTGTTGCCCATCATCGGCACCATGCTCATGCTCTCGGTGCCGCCGGCCAGCACCAGGTCGGCGGTGCCGAGGCGGACCTGGTCGGCGGCCAGCGCGACCGCCTGCAGGCCGGAGGAGCAGAAGCGGTTGATGGTCTGCGCGGCCACGGTGTCGGGCAGGCCGGCCAGCAGGGTGCCGATGCGGGCCACGTTCATTCCCTGCTCGCCCTCGGGCATGGCGCAGCCGATCACCGCGTCCTCGATGCGGTTGACGTCGATGCCCGGCGCCTGCGCGACTACGGCCTTGAGCACGTGCGCGAGCATTTCATCGGGACGGGTATTGCGGAACATGCCCTTGGGCGCCTTGCCGACGGGAGTCCGGGTGGCAGCGACGATGTAGGCGTCCTGGATCTGCTTGGTCATGGTCATCTTCCTCATCAGTTCCTGAGCGGCTTGCCGGTCTTGAGCATGTGCGCGATGCGCTCCTGGGATTTGGGCATCTGCGCCAGCGCCACGAAGTGCTCGCGCTCCAGGCGCAGCAGCCAGTCCTCGTCCACCTGCGCGCCGCGGTCGATTTCACCGCCGCACAGCACGTCGGCGATGCGCTCGGCGATCTCGTTGTCGTGTGGGCTGATGAAGCGGCCTTCGAGCATGTTCACCAGCATCATCTTCAGGGTGGCGATGCCGACGTCGCCGGCGGCCTCCACCGCGCGCGCGGGCAGGGGCGGGCGGTAGCCGGATTCGGCCAGCGCCAGCGCCTGCTGGCGGGCCACGTGCAGCAGCTCGTGGGCGTGGAAGACCACCACGTCGTCCGGGCGCAGCAGGCCCAGCGCCTTGGCCTCCAGCGCCGAGGTCGACACCTTGGCCATCGCCACCGTCTCGAAGCCGCGCTTGAGCTCGGCCAGCACGTCGCCGCCCGGGCCCGCGGCCTGCGCCGCGCGCACCGCCAGCTCCTTCAGCCCGCCGCCGGCCGGCAGCAGGCCCACGCCGGCCTCGACCAGGCCGATGTAGCTTTCAAGATGCGCCACCGTGCGCGCCGAATGCATCTGGAACTCGCAGCCGCCGCCCAGCGCCAGGCCGCGCACCGCGGCCACCACCGGCACCAGCGAGTACTTGATGCGCTGGCTGGTGCGCTGGAAGTTGGCCACCATCGCCTCGAAGGCGTCGACCTTGCCTTCCTGCAGCAGCCCCAGCGCCCCGGCGAGGTCGGCGCCGGCGGAGAACGGCTCCTTCGGCTGCCACACCACCACCGCGCGCAGGTCGCGCTCGGCAATGGCGATTGCCTCCTGGATGCCGTCCAGCACCTGGTCGCTGACCGTGTGCATCTTGGTCTTGAAGCTGATCACGCCCACGCCGTCGCCGTCCGTCCACAGGCGCACGCCGTCGTTCTCGAACAGCGTCTCGCCTTGGTCGAAGCGCTCGCCCAGCAGCGGATCGGGGAAGCGCTGACGCGCGTAGACGGGTAGGGTGGAGCGGGGCACCTGCTTGCCGGAGTCCGGACTGTAGCTGCCGTCCCGGCCGTGCACGCCGTCGCGCCCGTCCAGCACCCACGCCGGCAGCGGCGCGTCGCTCATGGCCTTGCCGGCCTTGATGTCCTCGTCGATCCACTGGGCCACCTGCTTCCAGCCGGCGGCCTGCCAGGTCTCGAACGGCCCCAGCGACCAGCCGTAGCCCCAGCGGATCGCCAGGTCCACGTCGCGCGCGGTCTCGGCGATGTCGGCCAGGTGGAAGGCGCTGTAGTGGAACAGGTCGCGGAACACCGCCCACAGGAACTTGGCCTGCGGATGGTCGCTTTCCCGAAGCCTGGCGAACTTTGCCGCCGGATCCTTGGTCTTCAGGGTTTCGACCACCTCGTCGGCCGCCTTGCGGTCGGAGGGGCGGTAGTCCTGTTTGTCGACGTCCAGGACCATGATGTCCTTGCCGACCTTGCGGAACACGCCGGCGCGGGTCTTCTGCCCCAGCGCGCCCTTCTCGACCAGCCCCGTCAGCCAGGCCGGCGACTTGAAGTAGCGGTGCCACGGGTCGTCGGGCAGGGTGTCGGCCATGGTCTTGATGACGTGGGCCATCGTGTCCAGCCCGACCACGTCGGAGGTGCGGTAGGTGGCGGACTTGGGCCGGCCAATCAGCGGCCCGGTGATCGCATCCACCTCGTCGAAGCCCAGGTTGAACTCGCTGGTGTGGTGGGCGGTGGCCAGGATCGAGAACACCCCGATCCGGTTGCCGATGAAGTTCGGCGTATCGCGCGCGTACACCACGCCCTTGCCCAGATGGGTGGTGAGGAAGGTTTCCAGCCCCTCCAGCACCGCCTTGTCGGTGTCCCTGGCCGGGATCAGCTCGGCCAGATGCATGTAGCGCGGCGGGTTGAAGAAGTGGACGCCGCAGAACCGGTTCCTCAATTCCTCTGGAAGAACATCGGCCAACTTGTTGATTCCAAGGCCGGAAGTATTGGACGCCAGCACCGCGTGTGGAGCGATATGCGGGCCGACCTTGCGGTACAGATCCTGCTTCCAGTCCATCCGCTCGGCGATCGCCTCGATCACCAGGTCGCATTCGGCCAGCAGCGCCAGGTCGCTGTCGTAGTTGGCCGGCGTGATCCGCGCGGCCAGCGCCCGGTCGGCCAGCGGGGCGGGGCTCAGCTTGCCCAGGTTGGCGATGGCCTTGCGCACCACGCCGTTGGGGTCGCCTTCCTTCGCCGGAAGGTCGAACAGCACCGTGTCCACGCCCGCATTGGTGAGGTGGGCGGCGATCTGGGCGCCCATCACCCCGGCGCCGAGGACGGCGGCGCGGCGTACAAGCAGCTTCTCGGTCATTTACGCAACTCCTTGAAAAGGAAAAGGTTCAGCTCTTGAAACCCGCGGCGGCAAAGCGGATCAGCTCGCTGGCGGCACGGCGCCGGTGTTCGAGTTCACCCACCCCGGACGGCCGCTTGATCAGGCCGAAGTCGGCCATGGCGTAGGTCAGCGCCCCGCCGAGGAAATCCAGACGCCAGTACAGCTCCTGCTTGCTCAGCCCGGGCAGGCAGTCGGCCAGCGCGCGGGCGAAATCCCGCTGCACGTGGCCGTAGCGCTCGGACAGGAAGGCGCGCAGGCCGTCGTTTTTCTCGGCATAGGCGCGGGCGATCACGCGGATGAACGCGCCGCCGCCGCTGCGGTCGCCGGCCAGCGCCAGCGCCGGCTCCACGAACGCCGCCAGGATCGCCTCCAGGTCACCGGGCCGCTCGGCCCGGGCCTGGCGCAGCATGTCCTGGCGCTGGGCGCTCATCTCGTCCATGCGCCGGCGGAACACCTCGTTCACGAGGTTTTCCTTGCTGCCGAAGTGGTAGTTGACCGCGGCGATGTTGACGTCCGCCCGCGAGGTGACCTGGCGCAGCGAGGTGCCGCCGAAGCCCTGCTGGGCAAACAGCTCCTCGGCCGCGCCGAGGATCCGCTCCTTGGTGGAGAACCGGGTAGTGGACATCAAGTCTGGAAAGTGGCCGCAGGAGGGGTTCAAACGCTTGTTTGATACTAGGCGGATCGGCTCCGGCGGTCAAACGCCGGTGTCGCACGGGCTGGGACTGCTGTAGAATCGCTGGCAGCCAAGCTGGCTAAACCCGCGTCCCGCCGCGGGTTTTTAGATGCTAATCTGGGAGGCCTGCCCATGGCCGCCCGCTGACCGGAGACCACCCCCATGGCGCTGGAGCGCACCCTGTCCATCATCAAGCCCGATGCCGTCGCCAAGAACGTCATCGGCGAGATCTACTCGCGTTTCGAAAAGGCCGGCCTGAAGATCGCCGCCGCGAAGATGAAGCACCTCACCCGCGAAGAGGCCGAAGGCTTCTACGCCGTGCACCGCGAGCGTCCGTTCTTTGGCGCGCTGGTGGAGTTCATGATCAGCGGCCCGGTGATGATCCAGGTGCTGGAAGGCGAGGGCGCGATCGCGAAGAACCGCGAGCTGATGGGCGCCACCAACCCGAAGGAAGCCGCGCCGGGCACCATCCGCGCCGACTTCGCCGACTCGATCGACGCCAACGCCGTGCACGGCTCCGACGCCGCGGAAACCGCCGCCCAGGAGATCAAGTACTTCTTTGGCGACGCGGACGTCTACGCCCGCTGAGCACCATCGGCCGCGGATCCATGCGATCCGCGGCCACCCCGCCTGAACCACCGAAGACCCGTGACCGAACCAGCCGCCAAGCAGAACCTTCTTGAGCTCGACCGCGAGGGGCTGGAGCGTTTCTTCGTGGACGTCCTGGGCGAGAAGAAGTTCCGCGCCCACCAGGTGATGAAGTGGATCCACCACCACTACGTCACTGACTTCGAGGACATGACCGACCTGGGCAAGGCGCTGCGCGCCAAGCTGCACGAGCGCGCCGAGGTGGTGGTGCCGCAGATCCAGTTCGAAAAGCCCTCCGCCGACGGCACCCACAAGTGGCTGCTGGCGATGGACGGCCGGAATGCGGTGGAAGCCGTCTACATCCCCGACAAGGGCCGCGGCACCCTGTGCGTGTCCTCGCAGGTGGGCTGCGCGCTCAACTGCACCTTCTGCTCCACCGGCACCCAGGGCTTCAACCGCAACCTCTCCACCGCCGAGATCATCGGCCAGGTGTGGGTGGCTGCGAAGCACCTGGGCAACGTGCCGCACAAGCAGCGCCGGCTGACCAACGTGGTGATGATGGGCATGGGCGAGCCGCTCATGAACTTCGACAACGTGGTGCGGGCGATGAGCGTGATGCGCGACGACCTGGGCTACGGACTGGCCAACAAGCGGGTCACCCTGTCCACCGCCGGCGTGGTGCCGATGATCGACCGCCTGGGCCAGGAGAGCGACGTCTCGCTGGCGGTATCGCTGCACGCGCCCAACGACGCGCTGCGCACGCAGCTGGTGCCGCTGAACAAGAAGTACCCGATCGCCGAGCTGATGGAATCCTGCGTGCGCTACGCCCAGCGCCGCAAGGGCGAGTCGGTGACGTTCGAATACACCTTGATGAAGGACGTCAACGACCAGCCCGAACATGCCCGCGAGCTGGTGCAGCTGATGCGCCAGTTCGACAACCGGCTGCAGATGAAGGACGCGGCCAAGGTCAACCTGATCCCGTTCAACCCGTTCCCGGGCACCCGCTACGAGCGTCCGGACGACGTGGCCGTGCGCCGCTTCCAGAAGCTGCTCAACGAGGCCGGACGGATCGCGCCGGTGCGGCGCCCGCGCGGTGACGACATCGACGCTGCCTGCGGCCAGCTCAAGGGCCAGGTGATGGATCGCACCCGCCGCCAGGCGGAGTTCCGCAAGCGCCTGGCCGAGGGCTCCGATGCGCGCGCGTGACGCGCTGCTGCTGGCAACCGTCCTGGCCGTGACGGCCACCGCCTGTTCGCGCCTTTCCTTCATCAAGCCCAGCGCCGAGCGCGGCCGCTACCACCAGGTGGCGCCCGACTACAGCTATTCCGACAGCCGCGGCAGCCGCGAGCGCGCCCAGGTGCGCAACCATGTCGCCGAGGCCGGGCGCGCCCTGAACGCGGGCCAGACCGACGTGGCCGTGCGCGAGGCCGAGGCGGCGCTGAAGATCGACCGCAACGCCCCCGACGCGCTCACCATGATGGCGCTGGTGGAAATGGTTCGCGGCAACAGCGAGCAGGCCGGCCGCCATTACGCCGCCGCCGCCGGGCATGCGCCGGAAGACGGCGCGATCCAGAACAACTACGGCGCCTGGCTGTGCCGCGAAGGCCGGGCCGCCGAATCGATGGCGTATTTCGAACGCGCGGTGGCCGCTCCGGGCTACAACCGGGCCGACGCGCTGGCCAATGCCGGCGCCTGCGCCGAGGCCGCCGGCCGCGGTGACCGCACCGAGTCCTACCTGCGCGCGGCCCTGCAGCTGGATCCGGAAAACAGCGTGGCGTTGTCAGCGATGGCCGAATACCAGTACCGTAGTGGCAATTATCTGGATGCCCGCGCGTTTTCGCAGCGGCGGCTGGCGGCGGCGCCGGCCACGGCGGACGTACTATTGCTTGCATCACAGATCGAAGAAAAGATGGGCGACACCACCGCCGCCGAGCGTTACCGTCAGCAGCTGGGAAGGGAGTTCCCGGGCGCAGTGCAGCAGAATTCCGGGGGATAGCAGTCCAACATGTCATCGGCAGCGAACGCAGGCGCGCCCGATCAGGGGGCCGGGCTCCGCCTCAGACAGGCCCGTGAAGCCGCAGGGCTCGGGGTATCCGAAGTCGCCGCAGCAATGCGGGTACCGGCGCGCGTGGTCAAATCGCTCGAAGCGGGCGATTGGGATCGCCTGGGCGCGGCCGTGTTCGTGCGCGGCCAGCTGCGCAGCTATGCCCGCGCCGTCGGCCTGCCGCCGGAGGCCCTGCAGCCGGCCGATGAGCTTCCCCCGGTCACGCCCCCGGAACTGCGCCCGCGCACCTTCACCCCGCGCTACCGGCGCATCGCCGAGCAGGCGGCGCGGCGGATGGTGTACGTGGTGATCACCGCCACCCTGGCCGTTCCGGTCTGGATGGTGACCCGCGGCCACATCGACGGCGATCCGCTGGAAACCGCTTCGCTCGACCTCCAGGTTGCTCCCGGGGCCGACGCGGCCGCCGACGTTTCCCGGCAGCAGCGTCCGTTCGTGGCCTCGATGACGCCGATCCAGTCGCGCCGTCCCGCACCCGTTGCCACGCCCGACCCCGCGTCCAGCGCACCGGCCCTGTCGCTGCGGTTCACGGCCGACAGCTGGGTGGAAATCAGCGCACCCGGTGGCGCCCGCCTGGAGCAGGCGCTGGTTCGCGCAGGCGAGCAGCGCGACTACGACGGCGGCGAAGTCGGGCAGGTGGTGCTGGGCAATGCCGGCGCCGTTGAAGTCAGCCGGTTCGGCGATATTCAGGATATCGCGCCCTTCCAGCGGGCGAACGTGGCGCGCTTTACGGTATCCTCCGACGGTTCGCTCGCCCCGGCTGGCGACTGACCCGGCAGGCCACGCGCAGGCCGGCGGCGGTCCCGGACGGGGCGCAGCCGCAAATCCCGAAACCAGAGAGTGAAAGCTGCCCGCGCGCCAGCGCGGGCCGGAGACAGCATGGCGATCGACGATATCTACGACGAGCACGAACAGGGCGAACGCGTCCGCGACTGGCTGCGGCGCAACAGTCTGGGCCTGCTCGCCGGCATTGGCCTGGGCCTGGCGCTGATCTTCGGCTGGCAGTACTGGCAGAAGTACCAGCTGGATCAGCGCATGCAGGCGGGCACCGCCTTCCAGGCCGTGGTCGACAACGTCGCCGCCGGCAACCTGGAACAGGCGCAGACCCTGGCCGCCGGCCTGGAAGGCGACACCTACCGCGTGCTGGCCGGGCTGGAACTGGCCAAGGCACAGGTCGAGGCCGATGACTTCGACGCTGCAGTCGCGACCCTGCAGGGCGCCGCGAGCAGCGACCCTGCGCTGGAGCCGCTCCGGCGCCAGCGCCTGGCCCAGGTGCTGCTGGAAGCCGGCCAGGCGCAGCAGGCCGTCGAACTGCTGAGCGGCAGCGGCCAGCCGGCCGCGCTCGAATCCCTCGGCGATGCCCACGCCGCCCTCGACCAGCGCGACCAGGCCCGCGAGGCCTACGCGTCCGCGCTGGACGGCATGGCAGCCGACGCGCCGCAGCGGCGGCTGCTGGAACTCAAACTCATTGACGCCGGCGGACAGCCGGCGCAGCCCGGGACGATTTGATGAAGCCTGTGAATACGATGCGTCCGACGATCTCGCGCAAGTCCATGCTGCTGCGCGGCGCGGTGGTGCTGTCCTGCGCGCTGGCGATGTCCGGCTGCAGCACCGTGCGCGGCTGGTTCAGCAGCAACGACGGTGAACCCGGCGTCACCGAGCCGATGCCGCTGCAGGACTTCACCGAAACCGCCACCGCGACCCGGATCTGGAGCGCCAGCGTCGGCAAGGGCGAGCGCCGCACCGGTACCCGCCAGGGGCCTGCGGTGGCCGATGGACGCGTGTACGCGGCCGGCATGAGCCACGGCGTGCGCGCCCTGGATCTGCAGACCGGCAACGAGCTGTGGCACGCGCAGTCCGACCTTCGCCTGGCCGGCTCGCCGGGCGCGGGCGACGGCCTGGTGGTGGTGGGCAGCCTGGACGGCGAAGTCCTGGCGCTGGATGCCAATACCGGCGCCGAGCGCTGGACTGCGCAGCTGGGCAACGAGGTGCTGGCCGCACCGGTGATCGGGCAGGGCGCGGTGCTGGTGCACTCCAACGACGGCCGGGTCACCTCTTTCGACGCCGCCACCGGCGAGCGCAACTGGTTCTGGAACCGTGAGCTGCCGGCGCTGAGCGTGCGCGGCGCGGCCGCACCCACCCTCGGGCCGGGCTACGTGTTCGTGGGCAACGCCGACGGCACGGTCATCGCCCTGGAGCTGGCCAGCGGCCAGCCGGTGTGGGAGCAGCAGGTCGGTTATCCCGACGGCCGCACCGAGCTGGAGCGGATGGCCGACATCGACGGCAGCCCGGTGCTCGACGGCACCACCCTGTTCGCCAGCAGCTATCGCGGCCAGACCATGGCCATCGAGGCGCCGAGCGGGCGTCCGCTGTGGGGCCGCGAGCAGGGCGGGGCCGGCCAGCTGGGCGCGGGCTTCGACCGCCTGGTGATCGCCGATCGCGACGGCACCGTGTATGCGATGGACAAGAACACCGGCAACACCCTGTGGCAGCAGGACGCGCTGGCCCGCCGCAACCCGGGTTCGGCCGCGATCCATGACAACCACGCCGTGGTTGGCGACTTCGAGGGCTGGCTGCACTGGCTGCGGATGGACAATGGCGAGCTGGCGGCGCGCGCACGCGCGTCCGGCAGCGACGCCATCAAGGGCGCCCCGGTGGTGTCGGAAGGCGTGCTGGTGGTGCAGACGGTCGGTGGCGACGTCAGCGCGTTCCGGCTGCAGCAGTAACGGCCGGCGGGCGTGTGCCCATGCTTCCACTCGTTGCCCTGACAGGTCGCCCCAACGTCGGAAAATCGACGCTGTTCAACGTGCTCACCCGCAGCCGTGACGCGCTGGTGCACGACGAACCCGGGGTGACCCGCGACCGCAACTACGGCGTCTGCAGGCTCGATCCCGAGCGCCCGTTCATGCTGGTGGACACCGGCGGCATCGCCGGTGACGAGGAAGGGCTGGCGGGCGCGACCGCGCGCCAGGCCCGCGCCGCCGCCGCCGATGCGGACCTGGTGCTGCTGGTGGTGGACGGGCGCGAAGGCCCGTCCGGGCTGGACGAGGAGCTCATGCAGTGGCTGCGCAAGAGCGGCCGGCCGGTGCTGCTGGTGGTCAACAAGACCGACGGCATCGACTCGCGCGCCTCCCTGGCCGAATTCTCGCGCTATGGCTTCGAGGACAGCTTCGCGGTGTCCTCGGCGCACCGGCAGGGCATCGATGCCCTGCTGGCGCGGATCCTGGCCCGGCTGCCGGAAGAGGGCCGGGGCGAGGATCTGGATGACGATCCGGAACGGATGCGGCTGGCCTTCATCGGCCGCCCCAACGTGGGCAAGTCGACCCTGGTCAACCGGCTGCTGGGCGAGGAGCGGGTGGTTGCCTCCGACGTCCCCGGCACCACCCGCGATTCGATCGCGGTGGATCTGGAGCGCGAAGGCCGCAGCTACCGGCTGGTCGATACCGCCGGCATCCGCCGCAAGTCCAAGGTGCACGAGGCGGTGGAGACCTTCTCCATCATCAAGACCCTGCGGGCGATCGAGGAGTGCCAGGTCGCGGTGGTGATGCTGGATGCCAGCGAAGGCGTCACCGACCAGGACGCGAGCGTGCTGGGCGCGGTGCTCGATGCCGGCCGCGCGCTGGTGATCGCGGTCAACAAGTGGGACGGGCTGGACAGCTACCAGCGCGACCAGACCCAGGCGCTGCTGGAGCGCAAGCTGGCGTTCGTGCCGTGGGCACAGTCGGTGCGCATCAGCGCGCTGCACGGCTCCGGCCTGCGCGAGCTGTTCCGCGCCATCCACAACGCCCACGACTCGGCCACCATCGTGCTGGGCACGGCCGAGGTGAACCGTTCGCTGGAAATCGCCGTGGAAGCCAATCCGCCGCCGGCGGTGCGCGGCAGCTCACCCAAGCTGCGCTTCGCGCATCCATCCGGCACCAATCCGCCGACCTTCGTGGTCCACGGCAACCGCCTGCGCACGCTGCCGGACAGCTACCGGCGCTACCTGGAGAACTTCTTCCGCAAGCGCTTCAAGCTGGTCGGCACCCCGGTGCGGTTTGTCTTCAAGGAAAGCGACAACCCGTACAAAGATCGCAAGAACGTGCTCACCGACCGCCAGGTGGAGCGCAAGAAGCGGCTGCTGCGGCACGTCAAGCGCAAGGGCTGAGCGGTGGGGGCGACGGCCACCCTGGGCATCCTGGCCGGCGGCCGCGGCTCGCGGCTGGGCGGCGTGGACAAGGCCTGGCTGCGACGCGGCGGCGTTTCCCAGGTCGAACGCCTGGTGGCGCGGCTGGCGCCCGAAGTGCACGAAGTGCTGGTGAGCGCCAATCGCGAACCCGATGCCTATGCGGCGCTCGGCCTGACCGCCGTGGCCGACGCCTCGCCCGGCCTCGGGCCGCTGGGCGGGCTGGAGGCGCTGGCGCGGGCCTGCAGCACTCCGTGGCTGCTCACGGTGCCGGTGGATCTGGTCAACATCAACGACTGCCTGCTGCGCAGGCTGGCCGCGCGTGGCGGACAGGGGGCCTTCGCGGTCGACGACGACGGCCCGCAGCCGCTGGTGGCGCTGTGGCATGTGGATACGCTGCGGCCGGCGGTGGCAGCGGCGATCGGTTCGGGCGAGCTTGCGGTGCACGCCCTGCAGGCCCGGCTCGGCATGGCCGCGCTGCGGCTGGAAGGGGTACGCTTCGGCAACCTCAATACCCCGCGTGACCTGGCCGACGCCGGCGTCCAACACCCGAATGACTGATTTCCCGACCCGTATTTCCTACGCCGAAGCCGCGGCGATCATCGCCTCGGCCGCCGGATCCCGGCGCCTGCCGGTTGAACGCTGCGCGCTGCAGCGCGCGCACGGCCGGGTGCTCGCGGCGGACGTGGTCGCAACCATCGCCCAGCCTCCGTTCGACAACGCGGCGATGGACGGCTTCGCCCTGCGCCACGCCGACCTGGCCGGGGCCGGCGAAACCGTGCTGGAGCTGGCCGGCGAGCAGTTCGCCGGAACCTCCGACCAGCCGCCGGTGCAGCCCGGCCAGTGCGTGCGCATCACCACCGGCGCGCCGATGCCGCCCGGCGCCGACACCGTGGTGATGAAGGAGGACACCCGGGTGGAAGGCGGCCTGGTGCGGGTGCTGGTGCCGCCTTCGGCCGGCCGCCACGTGCGCAGCGCCGGCGAGGACACCGCACCGGGCGAGCTGCTGCTGCGCGCCGGTGACGTGCTGACTCCCTCACGGATTGCGCTGTGCGCGATGCAGGGGCTGGCGGAGCTGGAGGTGCGGCGGCCGCCGACGGTGGCCGTGTTCGCCACTGGCGACGAGCTGGTGGAGCCGGGCATGGCGCTCGGCCCGGGCCAGATCTACAACTCCAACCGCGAACTGCTGATGGGCCTGCTGCGCGCCGAGGGCCTGGAGCCGGTGGCGTGGCCGACCCTGGTGGACGAGCCGGCGCAGGTCGAGTCCGCGCTGCGCCACGCCGGCCACGCCTTCGACCTGGTGATCACCTGCGGCGGGGTCTCGGCGGGCGAGAAGGATCACCTGCCCGCGCTGATGCAGTCGCAGGGCAGGGTGCTGTTCTGGAAGGCGCGGCTCAAGCCCGGTATGCCGGTGCTGCTGGCCGAGGGCGGCAGCCTGGGCGAAGCACTGTTCCTGTGCCTGCCGGGCAACCCGGTGTCGGTGCTGGCCACGTGGCTGGCGCTGGGGCGGCCGCTGGTGGATGCGCTTCAGGCGCGCGCGCCGCGGCCGAAGCTGCATGCCCGCCTGGTCACCTCGTGGAACAAGCGCAACGAGCGCCTGGAGTTCCTGCGCGGGCGGCTGATCCGCGGAGAAGACGGCGTGCTGTCGGTGGAGCCCAATCCCGCGGACGGCTCCAACCGCATGCGCGCGGCCGCCGATTCGGACGCGCTGCTGGTGCTGGAAGAGGGCTCCCGCGAGTACGCCGCCGGCAGCGTGGTCGAGGTCATCGCTTACTGAACGGCGCGCCCGCGACGGGCGCGCAGCCGGCCGCGCGGCGCGGGATAATGGCGCGCATGGCAATCAAGGAAATCTCTCCCGCCCAAGCGCGGCGGCGCGTCACCAAGGGCGTGCGCCTGATCGACGTGCGCGAAGATTTCGAACGCGCATCGGGCATGGCCGAAGGCGCGCTGGGCGTGGCCAGGGCCGAGCTGGAAGCGGCTCCCGGCGATCACCTGCCGGGCCGCGACGACGAAGTGATGCTGATCTGCCGCTCCGGCAACCGCTCGATGCTGGCCGCCGAGGTGCTGGCCGGGCAGGGTTACGCCAACATCGCCTCGGTCGCCGGCGGCACCGAGCGCTGGCGCCTGGAACAGCTGCCGATGTCGGCACCCGAACCCGGCTTCGACGCCGACTTCCACGAGCGCTACTCGCGGCACATGCTGCTGCCCGAGATCGGCCTGGAGGGCCAGCTGCGGCTGCAGGCATCGCGCGTGCTGCTGCTGGGCGCCGGCGGCCTCGGCTCGCCGGCGGCCTGGTACCTGGCCGCGGCCGGGGTCGGCACCCTGCGCATCGCCGACCCGGACGTGGTGGATCGCAGCAACCTGCACCGGCAGATCCTGCACACCGAAGCCTCGATCGGCACCCCCAAGGTCGCCTCGGCCCGCGAGCGCCTGACCGCGCTCAACCCGCGCACCCATGTCGAAGCAGTGCCCGAGCTGGTCACCAGCGACAACGTGGAAGCCCTGCTGGACGACGTGGACGTGGTGATCGACGGCGCCGACAACTTCCCCATCCGCTACCTGCTCAACGACGCCTGCGTGAAGCTGGGCAAGCCGCTGGTCTATGGCGCGGTGCACCGCTTCGAAGGCCAGGTGAGCGTGTTCGACGCCGGCCGCCACCGCGGTGAATACCCCTGCTACCGCTGCCTGTTCCCCGAGCCGCCGCCGCCCGAGCTCGCCCCCAACTGCTCGGAGGCCGGCGTGCTGGGCATCCTGCCCGGCGTGGTCGGCCTGCTGGAGGCCACCGAGGCGATCAAGCTGCTGCTGGGGCTGGGCGAACCGCTGCGCGGGCGCCTGCTGCACTTCGACGCGATGGGCATGCGCTTTCGCGAAACCCGGCTCGGCCCCGATCGCGACTGCCCGCTGTGCGCGCCGGGCCGCGAGTTTCCCGGCTACATCGACTACGCCGCCTTCTGCTCGGGCGCGTAGCTTCGCGCGCTCAGCCCTTGCCGCGGGCGCGCTGCACCGCTTCGAAGGCTTCCAGCTGCTCCTGCGTGGCCGGGCGCTGGTGGCGGGCCTTCCAGTCGCTGAAGGGCATGCCGTAGACCGTCTCGCGGGCGGCGTCGCGATCCATCTCGACGCCGCGATCCTGCGCCGCCTCGCGATACCAGTCGGCCAGGCAGTTGCGGCAGAACCCGGACAGGATCATCAGGTCGATGTTCTGCACGTCCGGCCGCTCCTGCAGCAGGTGCTCGCGCAGGCGGCGGAACACGGCGGCCTCGATCTCGGTGGTGGTGGGGTCTTGCTGTGCTTCGGTCATGGCGTTCTGGATCGGCGCTTTCGCAAGCGCGCGCAAACGGGGAGAATGTGCATCGACTCTATCGCAGCGCGCCCACCCACGCATGACCGCACGCATCCTCGACGGCAGGAGCATTGCCGACAGCCTGCTTGATTCGCTCCGCCTCAAGGTCGACCAGCGCCTGGCCGCCGGCAAGCCCGCGCCAGGGCTGGCGGTGGTGCTGGTCGGCAGCGACCCGGCCTCGCAGTCCTACGTGCGCAACAAGCGCCGGGCGGCGGAAAAGGTCGGCATCCGCGCGCTCGACTTCGACCTGCCCGCCGGCACCGGCGAGGCCGAACTGCTGGAGCTGATCGACCGCCTCAACGCCGACCCCGAGGTGCACGGCATCCTGGTGCAGCTGCCGCTGCCCGGCATCCCCGACGCCACCCGGCTGATCCACCGCATCGACCCGCGCAAGGACGTGGATGGCTTCCACCCGGAGAACGTCGGCCACCTGGCCCTGCGCCAGTTCGGCCTGCGCCCGTGCACGCCGCGCGGCATCACCACCCTGCTGGCCTGGACAGACCGCCCGGTGCGCGGCCAGAACGCGACCATCGTGGGCGTGAGCAACCACGTCGGCCGGCCGATGGCGCTGGAGCTGCTGATCGCCGGCTGCACCGTGACCAGCTGCCACAAGTTCACCCCGCCCGAGGTGCTGCGGCGGAACGTGGAGTCGGCCGACATCCTGGTGGTGGCGGTCGGGCGCCCGGACATCGTCCCGGGCGAGTGGGTCAAGCCCGGCGCGGTGGTGATCGACGTGGGCATCAACCGGATCGAGGACGGCCGCCTGGTCGGCGACGTCGGCTTTGCCGCCGCCTCCGAGCGGGCCAGCTGGATCACCCCGGTGCCCGGCGGAGTGGGGCCGATGACCGTGGCCACGCTGATGGAGAACACCCTGGAAGCGGCCGAGGCGGCCGAGACCGGGGAACTGCTGCTGCGCGCCGCCCGCTAGGGTCAAAAACCACCCGTCCAGACGTTCAGCGGCCCGCTGCGGGGCCGGTAAACGCGGTACAATGGCGCGCTTCACTCCCCATCCGGATTGCCCATGCTGCGCATCCAGGCCGAAGCACTGACCTACGACGACGTTTCGCTCGTCCCGGCTCACTCCCAGGTCCTGCCCAAGGACGTTTCCCTCGCCACCCGGCTCACCCGCGACCTGCGCCTGAACATGCCGATCGCGTCCGCCGCCATGGACACCGTCACCGAAGCCCGCCTGGCCATCGCCATGGCCCAGCTGGGCGGCATCGGCATCATCCACAAGTCGATGAGCCCCGAGCGCCAGGCGCAGCACGTGCTGCAGGTCAAGAACTTCGAGGCCGGGGTGATCCGCGAGCCGTTCACCGTCGGCCCGCAGACCTCGATCGGCGAAGTCCTGCGCCTCACCCGCGCCCGCAACATCTCCGGCGTGCCGGTGGTGGAGGGCGACCAGCTGGTGGGCATCGTCACCGGCCGCGACATGCGCTTCGAAAAGAAGCTCGACGACCCGGTGCGCAACATCATGACCCGCAAGGAGCGGCTGGTCACGGTGAAGGAGGGCGCCAGCGACGAGGAAGTGATCGAGCTGCTGCACAAGCACCGGATCGAGAAGGTGCTGGTGGTCAACGACGACTTCCAGCTGCGCGGGCTGATCACCGTCAAGGACATCCAGAAGGCCCAGGACAACCCGAACGCCGCCAAGGACGCCTCCGAGAGCCTGCTGGCCGGCGCCGCGGTGGGCGTGGGCGGCGACACCGAGGAGCGCGTGGAGCGCCTGGTGGCGGCGGGCGTGGACGTGGTCATCGTCGATACCGCGCACGGCCATTCGCAGGCGGTGATCGACCGCGTCGCCTGGGTGAAGAAGAACTTCCCGCAGATCCAGGTGGTCGGCGGCAACATCGTCACCGGCGACGCCGCCCTGGCGCTGATGGACGCCGGCGCAGACGCGGTGAAGGTGGGCGTGGGCCCGGGCTCGATCTGCACCACGCGGGTGGTCGCGGGCGTGGGCGTGCCGCAGGTCACCGCCATCGACATGGTCGCCGAGGCCCTGCAGGATCGCATCCCGCTGATCGCCGACGGCGGTATCCGCTACTCGGGCGACATCGGCAAGGCGCTGGCCGCCGGCGCGTCCTCGGTGATGATCGGCGGCCTGTTCGCCGGCACCGAGGAAACCCCGGGCGAAACCGAGCTCTACCAGGGCCGCAGCTACAAGAGCTACCGCGGCATGGGCAGCCTGGGTGCGATGGAGAAGGGCTCCTCGGATCGCTACTTCCAGGAAGCCGCCTCGGCCGACAAGCTGGTGCCCGAGGGCATCGAGGGCCGGGTCCCGTACCGCGGCCCGCTGGGCGGCGTGATCCACCAGCTGATCGGCGGCCTGCGCGCGACCATGGGCTACGTCGGCTGCGGCACCATCGAGGACATGCGCAGCAAGCCGCAGCTGGTGAAGATCACCGGCGCCGGCCAGCGCGAAAGCCACGTCCACGACGTGCAGATCACCAAGGAACCGCCGAACTACCGGGCTGGGTAATGACCAACATCCACCACGACAAGATTCTGATCCTCGACTTCGGGGCGCAGTACACCCAGCTCATCGCCCGCCGGATCCGCGAGATCGGGATCTACTGCGAAGTCTGGGCCTGGGATCACGACCCGGGCGAGATCGCGAAGTTCGGCGCCAAGGGCATCATCCTGTCCGGCGGCCCGGAATCGACGACCGTCGAGGGCGCGCCGGTCGCGCCTCAGGAAGTCTTCGACAGCGGCCTGCCGCTGCTGGGCATCTGCTACGGCATGCAGACCATGGCCCGCCAGCTGGGCGGTGAGACCGAGTCCGCCGACCAGCGCGAATACGGCCATGCCGAAGTCGAGCGGGTGGCACAGGATCAGCTGCTGGCCGGCCTGTCCGACCTGCCCGGCGCGCCGTCGCGGCTGGAAGTGTGGATGAGCCACGGCGACCACGTGTCGAAGGCACCGCCCGGCTTCACCGTCACCGCCAGCACCGCCCGGGTGCCGGTGGCCGCCTTCGCCAACGACGAGAAGCGCTGGTACGGCGTGCAGTTCCACCCGGAAGTGACCCATACCCGCCAGGGGCAGGCGATCATCCGCCGCTTCGTGGTCGACATCTGCGGCTGCCAGACGCTGTGGACGGCGGCCAACATCATCGACGACCAGGTGGCGCGGGTGCGCGAGCAGGTCGGCGACGACGAGGTGATCCTCGGACTGTCCGGCGGCGTGGACTCGTCCGTGGTCGCCGCGCTGCTGCACCAGGCCATTGGCCGGCAGCTCACCTGCGTGTTCGTCGACACCGGCCTGCTGCGCTACCAGGAGGCCGAGCAGGTCATGGCCACCTTCGCCGAGCACCTGGGCGTGAAGGTGATCAAGGTCGACGCCGCCGACCGCTACTTCGCGGCCCTGGCCGGGGTCACCGATCCGGAGGCCAAGCGCAAGGTCATCGGCAACCTGTTCGTGGAGATCTTCGAGGAAGAGGCCGGCAAGCTGCCCAACGCGCGCTGGCTGGCGCAGGGCACGATCTACCCGGACGTGATCGAGTCGGCCGGCAGCGGCACCGGCAAGGCCCACGTGATCAAGAGCCACCACAACGTCGGCGGCCTGCCCGAGCACATGAACCTGGGCCTGGTGGAGCCGCTGCGCGAGCTGTTCAAGGACGAGGTGCGCCGTCTGGGCGTGGAGCTGGGCCTGCCGGAGAAGATGGTCTACCGCCATCCGTTCCCCGGCCCGGGGCTGGGCGTGCGGATCCTGGGCGAGGTGCGGCGCGAGTATGCCGAACTGCTGGCGCGCGCGGACGCGATCTTCATCGAGGAACTGGTGCGCGCCGGGCTGTACGAGAAGACCAGCCAGGCGTTCGCCGTCTTCCTGCCGGTGAAGTCGGTCGGCGTGGTCGGCGACGCGCGCGCCTACGAGTGGGTGATCGCGCTGCGGGCGGTGGAAACCATCGACTTCATGACCGCGCACTGGGCGCACCTGCCGTACGACTTCCTGGGGCGCGTTTCCAACCGCATTATCAACGAGTTGCGCGGCATTTCTCGCGTTGTTTATGACATCAGCGGCAAGCCACCCGCCACGATCGAGTGGGAGTAATCCCGCTCAGAACGCCCAGCTGAGCACCAGCGCCAAGCGGCCGTCCGCCAGGCGTGCGTCGCCGACGGATTCGGCGACCAGCTCGCTGTAGCCGGAGGTGTCGGTGTACTGGAGGCTGGCGTTGACCGGCCCGAAGTCGCGATCCACGCCCACCAGCCAGTCGCTGTAGCTGTCGCCCGCGGCATCGTCCAGGTCGTAGTGGCCGAGCTGCGCGTTGAAGGTGAAGCCGGTATCGCCCAGCGGCAGCGCCGTGCCGCCGTACCAGTACCAGCCCTTGCCGCCCAGGTTGAAGATGTCCGGCGAGTAGGCCGCGCCGGCATACCAGGTCTCGGCGAAGGTCAGCCTGGCCTGGAGCTCGGTGTAGTCGGTGTCGTAGTCGGCGCCGTTGTGGCCCGGATAGGCGATGCGCGAAACGTAGACATCCAGCTCGGTGGCCTCGCCCAGCGCGCCTGCCCAGCCGACATAGGCCTCCACTTCGTAGTCGATGCCGTCATCCGGGTCGCCGAAGTCGACGTTGGAGGCAAAGCCGCCCGCGTAGAAGCCGCTGGCATGCTCGGCGACCAGCTCGACCTGCAGGGCCGGATCCTCCATCGTCTGCGACACGCCGCGCCAGACGTAGTCGCTGACCGCGGCCAGCTCACCGCCGAACGACCAGGCAGGTTCAGCCTCCTGGGCCAGGGCGGGCAGGGCAGTGGTGGAGAGGACGGCGGCCAGCGCGGCGCCGAGGGTCAGCCTGTTCATGCTTTGCGGTCTCCGGCCCGGGATGGGCCAAACGCGCGCACGATACTCCTGTGCGCGAGCCGGGTAAATCGGTCTGGAAACAGCCCGCGCAGGCTAATATTCCCTTTTGCACCCCCACCGGAGAATGCCGTGTCCCTGCGCCTCGCCACGCTCGCCAGCGCCCTGATCCTCGCCGCCTGCGGCGGCACCCAGACCGACGCCGAATCCGGCGCCGCCGGCGGTGCCGAGGCCAACCGCCTCAACGTCTACAACTGGTCGGATTACGTGGCCGAAGACACCATCGCCAACTTCGAGGCCGCCACCGGCATCAGCGTCAACTACGACGTGTATTCGGAAAACGAGACCCTGGAGACCAAGCTGGTGGCGGGCGGCTCGGGCTACGACGTGGTGTTCCCCTCGGCGCGCCCCTTCGCCCAGCGCCAGATCCGCTCCGGCCTGTACGCGCCGCTGGATCGCTCGCAGCTGCCCAACCTGGAGCACCTGGATCCGGAGATCCTGCAGGGCCTGACCGACATCGACGCGGGCAACGCCCACGTGGTGCCGTACATGTGGGGCACCACCGGCCTGGGCATCAACGTGGAACGCGTGCGCGAGGCGCTGGGGCCGGACGCGCCGCTGGATACCTGGGGCCTGCTGTTCGACCCGGCCAACGCCTCGCGGCTGGCCTCCTGCGGCATCCACGTGCTCGATGACGACCAGGAGGCCTTCGGCGCCGCGCTGATCTGGCTGGGCCGCGACCCCAACGCCGGCGCGCCCGACGAGATCGACGCGGTGCGCGAAGCCTACGCCGCCATCCGCCCGCACATCCGCACCTTCAACAATGCCGAGTACAAGGACGCGCTGGCCAACGGCGACGCCTGCCTGGTGATGGGCTACTCGGGCGACATCGGCCAGGCCCGCGACGTGGCCGCCGAAGCGGCCGAAGCCACCGGCCGCGACGCGCCGGACATTCGCTACGTGATCCCGAAGGAGGGTGCGATCCGCTGGATGGACGTCATCGCCATCCCGAAGGATGCCCGCCACCCCGGCAACGCACATGCCTTCATCAACCACCTGCTGGAACCGGAAGTGATCGCCGCGATCACCGACCACGTCGCCTACGCCAATGCCAACCTGTCGGCCACGCCGCTGGTGGATGTGGAGATCGCCAGCGACGCGGGCGTGTATCCGCCGGCGGAGGTGCGTGAGCGCCTGGTGGACCCGGTGTCGCTTCCCGACGACGTGCAGCGCCAGCGCGTGCGCGCCTGGACCGCGATCAAGAGCGGCCGCTGAGGCATGACCACCGGCGTGCAAGCCGCCCCGGGCGAGCCCTGGCGCGACCCGGCGGCGCAGCCGTTCGTGCGCATCGAAGGCCTCACCAAGACCTTCGGCAAGGTCTACGCCTGCGATGACGTGAGCCTGGACATCTACCGCGGCGAGTTCTTCGCGCTGCTGGGCGGGTCGGGCTCGGGCAAGAGCACGCTGCTGCGGATCCTGGCCGGGCTGGAAACGCCCGACCGCGGCAGGATCCTGATCGACGGCGTGGACGTGACCCGGCTGCCGCCGTATCAGCGGCCGGTGAACATGATGTTCCAGAGCTACGCGCTGTTCCCGCACATGACGGTGGAGCAGAACATCGCCTTCGGCCTCCGGCAGGACCGGCTGCCGGCATCCGAGATCCGCGACCGGGTGCAGGAGATGCTGAAGCTGGTGCGCATGCCGCAGCTGGGCAAGCGCAAGCCGCACCAGCTCTCCGGCGGCCAGCGCCAGCGCGTGGCGCTGGCCCGGGCGCTGGCCAAGGAGCCCAAGCTCCTGCTGCTGGACGAGCCGCTGGGCGCGCTGGACAAGCGCCTGCGCGAGCACACCCAGTTCGAGCTGGTGAACATCCAGGAGCGCGTGGGCACCACCTTCATCATGGTCACCCACGACCAGGAGGAGGCGATGACGATGTCCTCGCGGATCGCGGTGATGGATACCGGCCGCATCGTCCAGGTCTCGACCCCGGCGGTGCTGTACGAATATCCGGCCACGCGCTTCGTCGCCGAGTTCATCGGCGGCATCAACATCTTCGAGGGCCGGGTGACCGCCATGGACGAGGAGTCCGGGCAAGTGCGGGTGCACTGCGATGCGCTGGACGCCGAGCTGCTGGCACGCCACGCCGATCCGCTGCCCGAGGGCACCGCGGTCAGCGTGGCCGTGCGGCCGGAGAAGGTGGACGTGCATGAGGCCCCGCCCGAGCGCGGCACCGCCGCCACCGAGAACGTGGTGGAAGGCACCGTGCTCGACATCGCCTACCTGGGCGACGTGTCGCTGTACCGGGTGGAGACCGCGGCCGGGGCGATCGTGCGGGTGCAGGAGACCCACGTGGAGCGCAGCTCCGAGCCGCACTACGACTGGGGCGACACCCTGTGGCTGAGCTGGGAGTCGGCCAGCGCGGTGGTGCTGACGGCATGAGCACGGCGGGCCGCAACGCCGGGCTGTGGGATTTCTGGTTCGACGTGGTGCGCAACCTGTTCGGCTGGTTCCGCGCCGTCGGCCACGAGTTCCAGACCCGCCGCGGCCGCTTCCTGGTGACCGCGCTGCCGATGCTGTGGCTGGGGCTGTTCTTCATGGTGCCGTTCCTGATCGTGCTCAAGATCAGCTTCGGCCAGGCGGTGTTCGGCCAGGTGCCGCCGTACACGCCGCTGCTGGAGCACACCGCGGACGGTGCCGTCTCGCTGCGCCTGCACGCCTCCAACTACGCGATGCTGCTGTCGGACCCGCTGTACATCGCCGCCTACCTGAAGTCGCT
Source organism: Luteimonas dalianensis (assembly GCF_049339425.1). NCBI lineage: Bacteria > Pseudomonadati > Pseudomonadota > Gammaproteobacteria > Lysobacterales > Lysobacteraceae > Luteimonas > Luteimonas dalianensis. The sequence continues at coordinate 172,609 of NZ_JBMPPO010000001.1, forward strand.
GATGTTCGCCGCGGTGTCAACGGTGTTCTGCCTGCTGCTGGGCTATCCCATCGCCTACGGCATCGCCCGCGCCCGGCCGGTGGCGCGGATGCTGCTGCTGGTGCTGGTGGTGCTGCCGTTCTGGACGAGTTCGCTGCTGCGCACCTACGCGCTGATCGGCATCCTCAAGGCCAACGGCCTGCTGGCCCAGGCGCTGTCGGCGGTGGGGCTGGCCAGCCCCGACTTCGCGCTGCTGCATACCGATATCGCGGTGTATATCGGCATCGTCTACAACTACCTGCCGTTCATGATCCTGCCGCTCACAGCCACCCTCATGCGCCTGGACTTCACCCTGCTGGAAGCCGCCGAAGACCTGGGCGCGCGGCCGTGGCAGGCGTTCGCACGGGTGACCCTGCCGCTGTCGATGCCCGGCATCATCGCCGGGGCGCTGCTGGTGTTCATCCCGGCGGTGGGCGAGTTCGTGATTCCCGACATCCTCGGCGGGCCGGACGCGCTGACCATCGGCCGGGTGCTGTGGATCGAGTTCTTCACCAACCGCGACTGGCCGCTGGCCGCCGCGGTGACGATCGCGATGCTGGTGCTGATCGTGCTGCCGATCCTGGTGTTCGAGTACGTGGAGAACCGGCGCGCTGAGCGGGAGGCGACCGGATGAAGCGCAACCGCACCGGGCTCTACACGGCGATGGCGTTCGGCTACGCCTTCCTCTACATCCCGATCTTCTCGGTGATCGTGTACTCGTTCAACGCCTCGCGGATCTCGACGGTGTGGGGCGGCTTCTCCACGCGCTGGTACGTGGAACTGCTCGGCAACCAGCAGCTGCTGGACGCGGTGCAGCGCAGCTTCCTGATCGCCGCGCTCACCGCGACCGCGGCGGTCATGCTGGGCACCGCCTGCGGGCTGGCGCTGTCGCGGTTTGGGCGTTTCCCGGGGCGCGGCCTGCTGAGCCTGATGAACTCGGCGCCCATGGTGATGCCCGACGTGATGATGGGCCTGTCCTCGCTGCTGCTGTTCGTGACCCTGCAGCAGGCCTTCGGCTGGCCCGACCGCGGCATGACCACCATCACCCTGGCCCACATCACCCTCACCGCCTGCTACGTGACCGTGGTGGTGCGTTCGCGCATGGCCGGCATGGACGCGAGCCTGGAGGAGGCGGCGATGGACCTGGGCGCGCGGCCGTGGCGGGTGTTCTTCGTCATCACCCTGCCGCTGATCGCCCCGGCGCTGCTGGCCGGCTGGCTGCTGGCCTTCACCCTGTCGCTGGACGACCTGGTGATCGCCAGCTTCACCTCCGGCCCCGGCTCGAGCACGCTGCCGATGCTGGTGTATTCCAAGGTCAAGATGGGCGTGACCCCTGAAATCAACGCCCTGGCCACGATCATCGTGGTGCTGGTGGCGCTGGGCGTGAGTATCGCCGGGCTGGTGATGCATCGCAGGCGGCCGGAGGGCTGAGATGGCCAACAACACCAGCGTCACCGACGAAATCCTGATGCGCCAGGCCCTTGCCCTGGCCGAACGCGCCGAGCGTGAGTTCGATGAGATTCCGGTGGGGGCGCTGGTGGTGGGCGCCGATGGTGTGGTGCTGGGGGAGGGGTGGAACCGCAATATCAGCGACCACGACCCTTCCGCCCACGCCGAAATCATGGCGATGCGCCAGGCGGGCAGGGCGCTGGGCAACCATCGGCTGATCGGATGCACCGTGTACGTGACCCTGGAGCCGTGCGCGATGTGCGCGATGGCGATGGTGCACGCGCGGGTTGCGCGGCTGGTGTATGCGGCCGCCGATCCGAAGACCGGGGCGGCGGGCAGCGTGTTCGACCTGGTCGAGGATCCGCGCCACAACCACCGCGTCGAAGTGGTGCGCGGGGTGCTGGCAGTGGAAGCCGGCACGCGGCTGACCAACTACTTCCGGCGCAAGCGCGGCAAGCCGCCGCTGTAGGGCCGGCGTCCGGCAGGCCTACGGCGCTCTGTTCACCCGGCCGTGGGCATCGTCCATTTCGTCGTTGACCGCGCCCACCGCAAGCGCGGCTTCGCGTGCCAGGAGCAGGCTGGAAGTGAACATCGACAGCACGCCCAGCACCGCCAGCAGGGTCGGCAGGTGCGGCAGCCGGTTGCCCAGGAACGCGTCGCCGGCCAGGCTCAGGCTGGTGCCCACGAAACAGCTGATCGCCACGTACAGCAGCTGGCTGGCGCGCAGGATCAGGCGGATCCTCCGCCGCTGCAGGCCGATGAGGCTTTCAAGCTTCTCCCGATGGGGCTCGACCGAGCACTCCTCAAGCTCGCGCAGCAGCGAGCGCACCCGGTCGATGACCCGCGACAGGCGCGCATTGGCGGTGGTGAGCAGCGCGGCGGTGGCGGTGAGGAAGAACGCCGGCGCAAGCATCGCGGTGAGCACGGCGTATTGGGAAAGGGCGGACATCGGATGCATGGCGCGTGGGTCGGGGAGGGGTAACGCTGCGCTATGATGCGCCGTCCCGCCACAGGACGCGAGCGCATGACAGCAAGCAATCCCGACGCCAGTGAAAGCCGACTGATCTGGATCGACCTGGAGATGACCGGGCTCGATACGCGCCGGGATTCCATCCTGGAGATCGCCACCGTGGTGACGGACTCGCAGCTGCAGGTGCTGGCCGAAGGCCCGGTGTTCGCCATCGGCCACGACCAGGCCGTGCTGGAGGCGATGGACGAGTGGAACCGCAACCAGCACGGCCAATCCGGCCTTTGGCGGCGGGTGCTGGAGGAGGGCGTGCCGATGGCCGAGGCCGAGCGCGGCACGCTGGCGTTCCTGCGCGAATGGCTGCCGGGCGGGGTTTCGCCGATGTGCGGCAACTCGATCTGCCAGGATCGGCGGTTCCTGCACCGGCAGATGCCGGAGCTGGAGAACTACTTCCACTACCGCAACCTGGACGTGAGCACGCTCAAGGAGCTGGCGCGTCGCTGGGCGCCCGAGGTGCTGGCCAACGTGTCCAAGAAGGCCGCGCACACCGCGCTGAGCGACGTGCACGATTCAATCAACGAGCTGCGCCACTACCGCCGGCACATGGCGAAGCTGGCCGGCTGAGGCCGCCGCGGCCTACGGGTCGCGGAACTCGCCGTCGCTGTCGGGCTGATACAGCCGCACGTCGCGCGGGGCGGCGGCAAGCGACATCCCCAGCGCGTCCATTCGCTCCTTGACCGCCATCACCAGGCCGGTGCGGGTATCGGCCAGCTCATAGGTCTTGGCCCAGGCGAACAGGGTCATCTGGACGCCGGCATCGGCCAGCTGGCTGACCGCCACGGAGGGAGCGGGATCATCGAGCACGCCGGGCTGGGCGGCGGCCACTTCCAGCAGCGCGTCCCGGGCCTGGCGGGGGTCGTGGCGGTAGTCCAGGGTGATATTGAGGTCGATCCGCCGCCGCGGATAGGCGCTGAAATTGATGATCGCCGCGGTGGTGATGCTGCTGTTGGGCATCACCACCACCCGGTTGTCGGCGGTGCGCAGGCGGGTCTGGAACACGCGGATCTGCTCGATCGTGCCTTCCTGGCCGGCGACCTGGACGAAATCACCCTCGCGGAATGGCCGCAGCACGATCAGCATGATGCCGGCGGCGATGTTGGACAGCGAGTCCTTCATCGCCAGCGCGATCGCCAGGCCCGCGGCGCCCAGCACCGCGATGATCGAGGTGGCCTGCACCCCGAACGTCTGCAGCGCAATGACGGCCGTCACCACCAGCATCGCGGCGTAGGAGAGGTAGCGCAGGAAGCCGGACACGGTGCTGTCCGCGCCCACCCGATCCAATACCCGCTCCAGGCCCGCGCTCAGCCGCCGCGACAGCCACACGCCCACCAGCAGGATCACGACCACTGCCAGCAGATCCAGGCTCTTGTCCTCAAGCCACTGCAGCAGCCGCGTCCCGTCGAAGTGCATCAGGGCGCTCCGGTCAGCCGGCCTTGTGCCTGGCCAGGCGCAGCCAGGTGTCCACCACGGTGTCGGGGTTGAGCGACACCGACTCGATGCCCTCGTCCATCAGCCACTGGGCCAGGTCGGGATGGTCGCTCGGGCCCTGGCCGCAGATGCCCACGTACTTGCCGCGGGCGCGGGCAGCCTGGATCGCCATCGACAGCAGCTTCTTCACCGCCGGGTCGCGCTCGTCGAACAGGCCGGCCACGATCGAGGAGTCGCGATCCAGGCCCAGGGTGAGCTGGGTGAGGTCGTTGGAGCCGATCGAGAAGCCGTCGAAGATGTCGAGGAACTCGTCGGCCAGCAGGGCGTTGGAGGGCACCTCGCACATCATGATGATCTTCAGGCCGTTCTCGCCCTGGCGCAGGCCGTTGGCCGCCAGCACCTCGACCACGCGGCGGCCTTCGTCCAGCGTGCGCACGAACGGGATCATCACCCACAGGTTGTCCAGTCCCATCTGCTCGCGCACGCGCAGCACTGCCTGGCATTCCAGGGCGAAGGCGTCGGAGAAGGACGGATCGACGTAGCGGCTGGCGCCGCGGAAGCCGATCATCGGGTTCTCTTCCTCCGGCTCGTAGCGCCGGCCGCCGATCAGGTTGGCGTACTCGTTGGACTTGAAGTCCGACAGGCGCACGATCACCGGGTTGGGGGCCACCGAGGCGGTGAGGGTGGCGATGCCCTCGGCCAGCCGATCCACGTAGAACGACACCGGGTCGGCGTAGCCGGCGATGCGCTCGTCGATGAGTTTCTTCGTGGCGGCGTCCTGCTGCTCGTACTCCAGCAGCGCCTTGGGATGCACGCCGATGTGGCTGGCGATGATCATCTCCAGCCGGGCCAGGCCGATGCCGGCGTTGGGCAGCTGGCCGAAATCGAACGCGCGCTCGGGGTTGGCCACGTTCATCATGATCTTCAGCGGCGCCTCGGGCATCGCCTCCAGGTCGGTGGTGATGCGCTCGAACGGCAGCTCGCCCTCGTAGATGAAGCCGGTATCGCCCTCGGCGCAGCTCACCGTCACCACCGTGCCGTCTTCCACCAGTTCCAGCGCGTTGCCGGTGCCCACCACCGCCGGCACGCCCAGCTCGCGGGCGATGATGGCCGCGTGGCAGGTGCGCCCGCCGCGGTTGGTGACGATCGCGGCCGCGCGCTTCATCACCGGCTCCCAGTCCGGGTCGGTCATGTCGGCCACCAGCACGTCGCCCGGCTGCACCCGGTGCATGTCCTCAAGGGTACGCACGACGCGCGCGGTGCCGGTGCCGATCTTCTGGCCGATGGCGCGGCCTTCGGCCAGCACGGTGCCGCGCTTTTCAAGCTGGAAGCGCTCCATGGTGGTTGCCCTGGCGCGCGACTTCACCGTTTCCGGGCGCGCCTGCAGGATGTAGATCCTGCCGGTGATGCCGTCCTTGCCCCATTCGATGTCCATCGGCCGGCCGTAGTGCTCCTCGATGGTCAGCGCCTGGCGGGCCAGCTCGTGCACGTCCTCGTCGGTGATCGCGAATTTCGCGCGCAGGTCGGCGGGCGTGTCTTCCACCCGCACCCGCTCGCCGGGCGCGTCCGAATACACCATGCGCAGCAGCTTGCTGCCCAGCGAACGGCGCAGCATGGCGTGCTTGCCGGCCCGCAGGGTGGGCTTGTAGACGTAGAACTCGTCCGGATTGACCGCGCCCTGGACCACCATCTCGCCCAGGCCGTAGCTGGCGGTGATGAAGACCACGTCGCGGAAGCCCGACTCGGTGTCCAGGGTGAACAGCACGCCCGAGGCGCCGGTGTCCGAGCGCACCATCAGCTGCACGCCGGCCGAGAGGAACACGTCCTCGTGCTTGAAGCCGTGGTGCACGCGGTAGGCGATGGCGCGATCGTTGTAGAGGCTGGCAAAGACCTCCTTGACCTTGACCACCACGTCCTCGGCGCCGGTGACGTTGAGGAAGGTCTCCTGCTGGCCGGCGAAGCTGGCATCGGGCAGGTCTTCGGCAGTGGCCGAGGAGCGCACCGCCACGGCCACTTCGCCCCCGCCGTTGTCGGCGCACAGTTTGGCGTAGGCCTCGCGGATCTCGCGATCCAGTTCCGGCTGCAGCGGCGCGTCGATGACCCAGCCGCGGATCTCGGTGCCGGCCGCGGTCAGGGCGTGCACGTCCTCCACGTCCAGGCTGCCGAGGCGGTCGGAGATCCGCTGGTGCAGGTCGTTGTGGGCGATGAAGGCCTGGAACGCGTCGGAGGTGGTGGCAAAGCCGCCGGGCACCGAGACGCCCAGCTGGGCGAGGTTGCCGATCATCTCGCCGAGCGAGGAGTTCTTGCCGCCGACCTGGGCCAGGTCGTTCAGTCGCAGGTCTTGCAGCCAGAGGATGTTGGCGCTCAAGGCGATGCTCCGGGGTCTTTGTGGAAACGGTGTGGAGGGGAGGGCGCGGGAGCCACCGGGCACCGCCCGGCGGAAACGGCTATTTTAGCAACCCCGCCGCCCGCAGGCCCGTCCATGCCCCAGCAACAGAGCGATCTTCCCGTCCGCGCCGTGTTCTACGTGTCCGATGGCACCGGAATCACCGCCGAGACCATGGGCCACAGCCTGCTGACCCAGTTCGGCGGAGTCCAGTTCCTGACCGACCGGGTGCCGTTCGTGGACAGCCCCGAAAGGGCCCGCGAGGTTGTCGCGGAGATCATCGCGGCCGGGGAAACCCATGGCACGCGCCCGATCGTGGTCAATTCCTGCGTCGATCCGGAGCTCAACCAGATCCTGTCCGGGAGCGGGGCGCTGATGCTGGACGTGTTCGCCCCGTTCATCGCGCCGCTGGAGGCCGAACTGGGCACCTCGCGCGAGTCGCGGGTGGGGCAGGCCCACGGCATGGTCGATTTCGATACCTACCACCGCCGCATCAACGCGATGAACTTCGCCCTGGCCCACGACGACGGCATGTCGGTCAATTACGACGAGTCCGAGGTGATCCTGGTGGCGGTGTCGCGGGCCGGCAAGACGCCCACCTGCATCTACCTGGCGCTGCACCACGGCATCCGCGCCGCCAACTACCCGCTGACGCCCGAAGACCTGGAGCAGGATCGGCTGCCGCGCCACCTGCGCCCGCACCGGAGCAAGCTGTTCGGCCTCACCATCGACCCGCAGCGGCTCCACCAGGTGCGCCAGGAACGCCGGCCCAATTCGCGCTATGCCGAACTGGAGACCTGCAAGCGGGAGGTGGCCGCGGCCGAGACCATGCTGCGGATGGAAGGCATCCCGATGCTGAGCACCACCCACGCCTCGATCGAGGAGATCTCCAGCCGGATCCTCGAACACCTGGGCATCAATCGCGAGATGTTCTGATCGGGTCGAGCGTGTAGCATCCAGTCATGCCTCACGTTGCCACCCGCATCCAGCGCGTCCCGGGCCTGAGCCGTTTCGGCTGGCTGATGGCGCTGTATGCGGAGAACCACGACCTGCTGCAGCGGCTGTTCGAACCGGGTGACATGGCCCCCGGCTGCTACGTCTCACGGATCGGCGACGGCCTGGACGTGCGCCTGGACGTCCTTGAGCGCCACGCCTACACCAGCGAGCTGCGCCTGAGCTACGGGCTCAGCGACCCGGTCACCGGCCAGCCCGATCCTTCAGCCTACCTGCGCCTGTACCGCGACGCGCGCCAGGTGGAGGCGACCCACTGCTACGTGGGCCGGCGCTGGCAGGACGTGATCGGCATGTACCCGCCGGCCAAGCGCGTGGTCGGCCACAGGCTGCGGATGAACACCTTTCTGGGCAAGTGGCTGCACTACCTGGCCGAGCGCGGCCACGGCGTGGCCACGCTGGCATTCGAAGGCCCGCTGCCGCCGCATGACGCTCAGCGCTCGGGCACCGTCCACAGGTAGATCATGCTGCCGTCGACCTCGCGGGTCTGCTCCGGCTCCCACTCGTTGGCCATGTCGAAGGAATGGCTGACGATGCGGGTGCCGGGCTGCAGCTCGCTGAGCAGCTTCGGGCGCAGCTTCACGTTCAGGCTCTGCAGCAGGTAGAGCGTGACCACCGTGGCGTCGCTGATATGGGCCTCGAACAGGTCGCCCTCGATGAAGGTCACCTTGTCGGTCACGCCCGCTTCCTCGGCGTTGGCGTTGGCCTCCATGATCCGCACAGGGTTGATGTCGATGCCGACCGCGCGGATGCCGAAGCGCTCGGCCGCGGTCACCGGGATGCGGCCATCGCCCGAGCCCAGATCGTAGAGCACGTCGTCGGGGCCGACCCCGGCCAGCTCCAGCATCGCGTCCACCACCGGCTCGGGAGTGGGCACGTAGATCACGTCCGGGGTGCGGGCGGGCGGCGGCGCATCCGCTTCGTAGGGCGACTCGGGGCCGCTGACCGCGGCCACCGGATCCAGGGTGTCGAACCCGTCGGCCGGGGCGGATGATTCGAATGCGGGCTCTGCCGCAACCGTCGTATCGTCGGAACAGGCGGACAGCAGCGGCAGTACCAGCAGCAGGCAGGCGAGGGAGCGGAACGCGTTCATGGTGAAGTCTCCGGCGTGGATGGGTTGGATGGTCGCAGATACAGCAGCAGCACGCCTCCTGCCGCCAGCACCGCCACGCCCACCAGCGCGCCGATGCCGGTGTAGGCAAGGCTCGACCACAGCAGGTAGGCGCAGGTCAGGCAGAACGCCAGCGGCAGGACGGGGTACAGCGGCACCCGGAAGGGGCGTTCGATATGCGGCTCGCGCCGGCGCAGCACGAACAGGCTGATTCCCACCAGCAGGAAGAACAGCCAGAACACCGGCGCGGTGTATTCAACCGCCAGCTGGAAGCCGTCCATCGCCAGCGCGCCCAGGCCCACCAGCAGCAGCGCCAGCCCGCCCTGGACCAGCATCGCCGTGCGCGGCGAGCCGCTGCGCTCGTCCCAGCGGCCGATGAAGGCCAGCGCCGGGAAATCACGCCCGACCGCGTACACGCTGCGCGCGCCTGTGATCAACGTGGCGTTGGCCGATGTCAGCGCCGCGGCCACGACGATCCCGCTCATCAGCACCGCGCCCGGGCCGCCGAACACCTGCTGCATCAAATCCGCCGCCACGGCCTCCGACTCCGCCATGCCACCCAGGCCCAGCACCCGCAGGTAGGCCAGGTTGATCAGCAGGTACAGCAGCGAAATCACCACCAGGCTCAGCACCAGGATCCGCGGCATCCAGCGCCGCGCATCGCGCACCTCGGCGGTGATGTAGACCGCCTCGTTCCAGCCGCCGAAGGTCAGCAGCACGAACACCAGGATCAGGCCCATCGCGCTGTCGCCGCCGGGCGCGGCGATGGCGGTATCGCCGGGGGCGAAGAGCAGCCCGGCCACGATGATGAGCACCACGCCGCCGATTTCCAGCACCGTCAGCCAGAACTGGGTGGCCGCGCCCTGGCGGATGCCCAGCCAGTTCACCCCGGTCAGCACCACCACCGCAGCGGCCGCATACGCCGCCGACGACCACGCCCCGGTACCGAAGACCTGGGCCATGTAATCGCCCACCACGAAGGCCAGCAGCGCCACCGACCCGGTCTGGATCACCGCCAGCCGGGCCCAGCCATAGAGGAATGCCAGCCGTGGCCCGTAGGCGCGGCGCAGGTAGCTGTAATCACCGCCGGCCTGCGGGTAGCTGGTGGCCAGCTCCGCATAGCAGAGCGCGCCGATGATCGAGAGCAGCCCGCCCACCAGCCACGCAGTGAGCATCACCAGCTCGCTGCCGGACACCCCCGCGATCAACGACGGCATGCGGAAGATGCCGGCGCCGACCACGATGCCGATGGTGATCGCGAACGCGTCGCGCGGACGCAGCACCGGGCGGGGCAGGGCAGTGGCCGGGGACCGCTGTCGGCTGGAGTCCATGCGCCCGAGGGTAACCCGGAACGCCGGCGCCCCCGGAAATTTGCCGTACGATGACCGCGGCAGACACAACAACGCCCGCTTGCGCGGGCGTTGTTGTTTGAAGTGGCGTCCCCACGGGGATTCGAACCCCGGTCGCAACCGTGAAAGGGTTGTGTCCTAGGCCTCTAGACGATGGGGACGTCGTTTGGTGCAGATTGCCAGGCCGGCCTGTGGCCTGGTAACCGGAGTAGTGGTGGAGCCAGGCGGGATCGAACCGCCGACCTCCTGCATGCCATGCAGGCGCTCTCCCAGCTGAGCTATGGCCCCACGTGTGGAAGCCGGAAATTGTAGTGCCGGTTTGCGGCAAGCGCAACTCCTTTGGCGATGATGGAACCCAACCGCACATGAAGACCCGAACCGCATACGCAACGCGCCGCAAGCCGCGGTTTTGGGCCGGCCGGTTCACGCCTGATGCCAGGTCGGCGGCAGCAGCCCTGATCGAGGAGCGGTTGCGTACCGCTTCAGTGATCTGGACGAATGTCAGCCGCGGAGAAGATAGCCAACCTTAAGTGATTGATTCATAAGACATGAGAGGGCAGGGATGAATCTAGGGTCCGCGTGGTCGGAAGCGGTCGAGTTTAGGCCGGTCCCGTTGAGCTCGGACAGTTCCGGACTACGCCAGATATTCTATGGTTACTCCCAGAGCCCTCGACTCTGCTCCAAATCTGCTGGCCAGCACCGCTACATGGCCGCTCATTGCCGACACAAGCATGGAGGCGCTGGCAAGCGTGCCCTCCTTGCCGGGCCATTGCGGGAGCGCTGTAAATTACAGGAACGGACGATGAGGCCTGTAAAACTTCATCTTCAATCACTTGCCCGGGCGCTTCTGGCGCCTGCCGGGTGCATAGGCCCACCGCCTAGCTGCGGGAGAGGGGGCGGCTCAGTCCGCAGCACAGCTTCGGTATTACCCGCAGGCAGCAGGCTTCGTGGAGAGGCTCAAGTCAATGTGAGGCGCAGTGCCAGGGCCGCCAGGGTGGCCAACAGTACCGGCAGCGTCAGCACCAGGCCAACCTTGAAGTAGTAGCCCCAGGTGATCCTGATGTCTTTGCGGGCCAGCACGTGCAGCCACAGCAGCGTGGCCAGGCTGCCAATCGGCGTGAACTTGGGGCCCAGGTCGCTGCCGATGACGTTGGCGTAGATCATCGCTTCGCGCACCGTGCCTTCGGCCTGGCTGGCGTCGATCGACAGTGCACCGACCAGCACCGTGGGCATATTGTTCATGATCGAGGAGAGGAAGGCGGTCAGCAGGCCGGTACCCATCGTCGCGCCCCACACGCCGTGCTCGGCGAAGCGGTTGAGCAGGGCGGCAAGATGATCGGTCAGACCCGCATTGCGCAGGCCGTAGACCACCAGGTACATGCCCAGCGAGAACACAACGATCTGCCACGGCGCATCCCGGATCACCCTGCGGGTCGATATCCGGTGTCCGCGAGCGGCCACGCCCAGCAGCACCAGCGCGCCGGCGCCCGCACCGGCGCTGATCGGCACCCCCATCCGCCCAAGACCGAAGAAGCCCACCAGCAGCAGGCCCAGCACCGCCCAGCCTGCCTTGAACGTGGTGGTGTCCACGATCGCCGCCCGCGGATCCTTCAGTTCGCCCGCGTCGTAGCTCACCGGTATCTCGGGGCGGAAGAACCACATCAGCATGGCCAACGTCGCCGCAACGGAAACCAGATTGACCGGCACCATCACCGACGCGTACTCGCCGAAGCCCAGGCCGAAGTAGTCGGCAGACACGATGTTGACCAAGTTGGAGACCACGAGCGGCAAGCTGGCGGTGTCGGCGATGAACCCGGCCGCCATCACGAACGCCAGCGTCGCCGCCGGGCTGAACCGCAGCGCCACCAGCATCGCGATCACGATCGGGGTCAGGATCAGCGCCGCACCATCATTGGCGAACAGCGCCGCCATCGCCGCGCCCAGCAGGACCAGCAGCGCGAACAGCCTGCGCCCGCTGCCTTTGCCCCAGCGTGCCACGTGCAGGGCCGCCCATTCGAAGAACCCGGCCTCATCCAGCACCAGACTGATGATGATCACCGCGATGAAGGTGAAGGTGGCGTTCCAGACGATGCCCCAGACCACCGGGATGTCCGCCACCCCGACCACGCCGGTCAGCAGTGCCAGCAGCGCGCCGAATGTGGCACTCCAGCCAACGCCCAGGCCCTTCGGCTGCCAGATCACCAGCGTGATCGTGACGATGAAGATCAGCAGCGCCGTCAGCATGGATCAATCCTTGCTGGCGGGAGCATCACCAGAGAGGTGCCCGTAGGCCTCGTCATCCGGCTCAACAAAACCAATGCGGTCGAGCGACTGCTTCAACGTCAAACGGTCTTCCCAGACCTCGGCCGGTAGCGCCAGCAGCGCTTGCAGGCGCGCCTTGACGATGCGATGCGCCTGTTGGAAGGCCGCACGGCAGGCTTCGTCGCCGCCCTCGACCGCTGCCGGATCCGGCAGCCCCCAGTGCGCACGAAGGAAGTCGCCGAACACCACCGGGCATTCTTCGGCCGCAGCCGAGTCGCACACGGTGAGCACCAGGTCCATCGGCGCCGCACCGGCGGTCGCGAACTCGTCCCATGATTTGCTGCGTAGCCCGACCGTAGGGATCCCCTCGGCGGCAAGCTGGTCCAGTGCGTAGGGATTGACCGTGCCGGTCGGCTGGCTGCCGGCGCTGAAGACCTCGAAGCGGTGGCCGGCCCAGGCGCGCAGCGTAGCTTCGGCGAGTACGCTACGAGCCGAATTTCCGGTGCAAAGGAACAGAACGCGACGTTTCATGAGGCAGTCCGTGGTTGGCGGTGGGGACGCAGGGGGTCAGCAGCTGCGGCCGGCGCAGCAGTTGTGCGTCAAGTAGGCGAGCAGGCCGTTCATGGCGTCGAAGTTGGCGCGATAGCAAACGTTGCGGCCGCGGCTCTCGCTTTCGACCAGGCCGGCGTGCACAAGCTCCTTCAGATGGAAGGACAGCGTCGCGCCGGGCACCGCCAGCGCCTCAGCGATCTCGCCCGCCATGCGTCCTTCCGGGCCGGCCTCGACCAGTAGCCGGAAGGCTGCCAGCCGGGTGTCCTGGCCGAGCGCGGTCAGCGCGGCTATTGCCTGGTTCGTTTCCATCCTTCTAGAATAGTCGAATGAATATAGACCGGCAATCCCCCAACATCCTTGAACTTCCCAACCTGGAGACCAGCCTGCTGCCGGCGCCGCGGCACGATGCCTTGGGCGCTGACGCCAACGCGCACGCGCCCCGGATCTTGCTGCTCTACGGCTCGCTGCGACCGCAGTCCTACAGCCGCAAGCTGGCGCTGGAAGCCGAACGCATCTTGCAGCAGCTTGGTGCCGAGACCCGGGTGTTCGATCCGCACGAGCTGCCGGTGCTGGACAGCGTGGGCAAGGACCACCCCAAGGTACAGCAGCTGCGTGAGTGGTCTCAGTGGTCCGAGGGCCAGGTGTGGGTCTCGCCGGAGCGGCACGGCACGATCACGGGTGTCTTCAAGAACCAGATCGACTGGCTGCCGCTGGAAGAGGGCGGCGTGCGCCCGACCCAAGGCCGGACCCTGGCGGTGATGCAGGTCAGCGGCGGCTCGCAGTCGTTCAACGTGGTGAACACGCTGCGCGTGCTCGGCCGCTGGATGCGGATGGTGACGATCCCGAACCAGTCGTCGGTGCCGAAGGCGTGGCAAGAGTTCGACGATGCAGGGCGGATGCGACCGTCCTCCTACTACGACCGGGTCGTCGACGTGATGGAAGAGTTAGTGAAATTCACCCTGCTGGTGCGTGGGCGCAGCGACTATCTGGTGGATCGCTACAGCGAGCGGAAGGGCGTTGAGGAAGCCCGCCAGTTGGCCCGGGAATCGGGAGCGGTCGACCACGTGGCGGCCAGCTCACTATGAGCCTAGCTGCGATGATCTCATCGCCAAGAGGACGAGATAGATTGACTGATACCACCCAGGACAACGTAGCCAAATGATCGCTGCGTCTCGGCTCCATCGATCAAGTTGATCGACGTCTGCATCCTGACAGGCGCCAATTTATCCGGAGACAGCGGCTTGGCACTGGTTTTCCGGAGCTGTGGCGCCAAGTTTCCGCATTGACGGCCTTAAGCTGGTCGCAGCCGAAGAGTTCGACGTCACACCTAGTTTGACCGCATGCGTTGGAGGGGTGGCCGCAGCGGAAGGCCTCGGTGAAGTGGTACGGCTGATCAAACTAGGTTCTTGACTGAATCTGCCTCGGGACGACAGTACTTCGGTCCATGGAAATCACATCGAGGCCTTCAGGGGGACTGAATCGACGGTCGTGGCTCCGATTTGTCCGTGTGCGTGGAAGGATCGGTAGCTACTTGTTCGGACGTGACAGACTTGGCTGGTAGTTGTCTGCAGGCTCGGTCACTAGTTTCCGCACCTGCGGTCTCAAGATCTCCGCGGCAGACAGACGGGCCCTGACGGGCGTGGAACTGCGAGCCGGTTGATCTGGGACTCTGAGGCCGACCCCGTAATTTACATAATTTACATTATGCGCAATGCTTCGACGCAGGTTTGCCGCGTGGTTCGCGATGATGGGACTGGTCACCGCACTCTTTTGTGTCTCGCTCCAGCACACCCGATGTAGTCTGCGAGCACAGTCGGATGCCAACTTTTCCTTTTCTGCACTGGAGGATGTAACAACTTGCCGCGCGTGCACAGTTGCATGCCTGCTTTTCCGTACGGAGAGCTGTTGTACGGCGGAGTGTCCCATTGACGCACTAACGCTCACCATGGACCCTTCACCCCCCGCATCAAACCGTGCTGGACGCGGTGAAGTCTCCCCAGTGGAGGTGCTAACCCGTCCACATTGGGTGCAGTCGATGGGCCCCACTCTCAACAACTCCATCACTGTTTTAGACATGCCTTCGTCAAGGCTCGGTCCTGGACGGTTTACGGGACACCCCGTGCTTTCTTTTCCCGGGGCACTCTTGCGCTTCGCTTGGCCGCTTTTCGTGGGCTTGGTGCGGCTTTGGCCTGCTGCAGAACCGACTGCAGCGCCGCTGGTAAGTCGCGAAGCTGCGCAAGTTGCGCTTCCAATGCCTCCGCCTTGGCCCTCTGGATCTCGGCCTCGCGCTGGGCATCCAGGGCCTTTGCGCTGCTTTGTTCGATGGCCTGAAGATGTGCCTTCTTCGCGGCAGCCTGCTCTTTGCGAAGCGAGGCAACAAGGCCCTTGAGTTCTCGGCTCTCTTGTCGGGCGCGATCGACCTCAGCGTGGGCGCGGTCCTCGGTCGCCTGAACATGCCTGGCCATTGTCTCTCGTTCCGACTGGGCGGCG
The DNA here is from genome assembly GCF_049339425.1 of Luteimonas dalianensis. NCBI lineage: Bacteria > Pseudomonadati > Pseudomonadota > Gammaproteobacteria > Lysobacterales > Lysobacteraceae > Luteimonas > Luteimonas dalianensis. The sequence continues at coordinate 187,692 of NZ_JBMPPO010000001.1, forward strand.
TCCTGGAGCGCCTGCAGACGGCTGTCGGCTGCTTGTCGCGCCGCATCGGCCTCTGCTGCCCGCCTCAGGGCAGCGTCGCGCTGCTGGGCCAGTTCTGTGATCTGGGCTTCGAGTTGGCTGACTAGGCGTCTGAGCTCGGCCGCCTGGCTGGTTGCTACATGTTCGGTATGGACAGCGGCCGCCAACTTGTCGCGCAGGGTGGAGGCTTCGGCGGCAAAGGCGTCGCGTTCGGCCTGAAACGCGGCACGTGCGTCATCAAGGGCAGTTCGGTCAGCGGCCACACCCTCAAGGGCGCTTTCATGGGCGCTCTCGAGCGCCAGCCGCCATAGTTCGCCTGCAAGCTCGGCCACTGCATCGGGGGCTTCCGGTACCGCGAGACGTGCCCGGTGCGCCTGCAAGCGCTGCCCAAGCCCCTGCCACCAGGTTTCGAGCCAGCGCGTCACGGTGTTTGGGGAGCCGGTGCCTAGGTGCGCGCGAATGCGCTCGACCGTGGGACGTTCTCCGGCGTCGACCAGCGCGTCGGCCGCAGTGTGGACGTCAATTTCAGTGATTCCGCGTGCCATGTGACCCTCCTACGCGGGCGCCCTACCCCGCGCTTGACGTACTGGTGATAAGTGATGATTATCGTGGCTATAAGGTCTAGGGCGTAGTAAATATTACATAATATGAAATATACTTACACAATTCCGACCCTCGCCGAGACGGTGTCTGGTATGGCCCTGCCTGTGCAATTGGCGCAGCAGGCCGCAGACGCGGTGCGCGAACTCCTCGCCGAAGCGGCGGCCGAGAACACCACCCGCAGCTACGCCAGCGCGTTGCGCTACTGGGCTGGCTGGCACGTGGCTCGCTATGGTTTGGAATTGACGCTGCCGGTTCCGGAGGCCGTCGTGCTCCAGTTCGTGGTCGACCATGTGGTTCGCCGCACTTCCGACGGCGAGCAGGCCTGGGAGCTGCCGCCGGCCGTCGATCAGGCGCTCGTGGCTGCTGGCCTGAAGGCCAAGCCCGGGCCGTGGACGCTGAGCACGGTCCGGCACCGGGTCGCGGTCCTGTCCACGGCGCACCGGCTCAAGCAGCAGCCCAATCCCTGTGAGCAGCCGGCCATCCGCACCGTGCTTAGCCGCGCCGCCCGCGCGGCGGTCAAACGTGGCGAGCGCCCGCGGAAGAAAACCGCGATCACCCTGGCTGAGCTGGAAGCCATGCTGGCCACCTGTGACGACAGCCTGGAGGGTCTGCGCGACCGTGCCCTGCTCTGCTTCGGGTTCGCAAGCGGTGGCCGCCGTCGCAGTGAGATCGCGGCCGCGGACATGCGCGACCTACGCCGGATCGGCGACAAGGGCTACATCTATCGACTCGAGCACAGCAAGACACAGCAGGCCGGCGTGACGGCGAATTCGACCCCTGACAAGCCCGTTCTCGATCGAGCTGCCTTAGCGCTGGAGGATTGGTTGGAAGCATCTGGCATCACCGAGGGCGCAATCTTCCGGCGCCTGTGGAAGCAGCGTATGGGCCCTGCCCTCTCCCCTGCCGCCGTAGGCGAGATCGTGCAGCGGCGGGCGCGACTGGCGGGGCTTGAGGGGGATTTTGGGGGGCACAGCCTGCGCTCGGGGTTCGTGACCGAAGCCAGCCGCCAGGGTGTCTCTCTGCCGGCGATCATGCAATTGACGGAGCACCGGGCGGTGTCGAGCGTGATTGGGTACTTCCAGGCCGGTGGAGCCACAGGTAACCCGGCAGCTCGTCTGCTTGAAGACTGAGCACCGACGGATGTATGGCTGCAATCGGCGGTCCCTCGTCTTTCACTGGAACAGTAGTGAAGAACCACCTTCAATAGAGAAGGAGGCAAAGCGCGTTAGTCAATTGCTATCTTCTAGGTGGTGACGCAACTCAACCATTAACCAGCATCAGACCGCGGTAATAAATCGGAGCTTACGGTGCACATCGATTTCGTAGAGGTCTCTAACTTCAGAAAGCTGCTCGCCGTGCGCATAGACATCGCCGAAAAGACAACGGTTTTCGTCGGCGCAAACAACAGTGGAAAGACCTCGGCGATCGTGGCACTGCGGCACTTCCTCGTCGATCACGGCAACTTTTCGATCAACGATTTCACGCTAAGCCATTGGTCCACGCTAGATGCGGCAGGAAAGGCTTGGGAGGATGCTGTGGACGGTGAGGATCCGCCAGCTTTCGACTGGGGGTTGGTAGCGCCAACGCTTGATGTTTGGCTCTCGGTGCCAGACCACCAGGTGCACTTTGTGCAAAAGATCCTCCCGAGCCTAGATTGGGATGGTTCATCCATTGGCGTGCGCCTGCGGTTCGAGCCGAAGAAGCTCGATGACTTCAAGCGTGATTATCTCGCCGCTCGCAAGACTGCGAAGGAAGTGATGGCAGTCGCGACGGCAGATGCAGAGGAGGAAACGGACCCGTTCTCGCTCTGGCCGAAGTCGATGATCGAGTTTCTTTCTCGCCGACTGCGGGCTGCCTTCGAGATCAAGGCCTACCTTCTGGATCCTGCGAAGCTGATCGATCCAGCGGATGGTGAAGCCAAACCGCAGGCGCTGCCCGAAAACAGCGAACCACTCGCCGATGACCCTTTTAAGGGTCTCATACGTATCGACGAAATTAACGCTCAGCGCGGGCTAGGCTTCGCACCGCCGCGCACAGGCAGTGAAGGCGAGACCGAGGAAGATAAGCGCCTTGGCAAGAAGCTCTCGACGCAGTTACGTGGCTACTACGCGCAGCACCTTGATCCCTTCGATCAACCCGAGCAGAAGGATCTAAAAGCCCTCCAAGCCATCCACAGTGCTCGGGTCGCGTTCGGTCGTCAGCTTTCCGAGTCCTTCGATGTTGCGATCAAGGAGCTCGAAACAATCGGCTATCCGGGTCTCACCGACCCCAAGCTGACGCTAGCTGCTGACTTGCGCCCGCTCGATGCACTAAAACACGGCTCGGCCGTTCATTACGATGTGCCGACACATCTCGCCGATGCCGGCTTCGTCAGTCGTCTTCCAGAAGACTCCAACGGGCTTGGCTACCAGAACCTGGTTTCCATGGTCTTTGCATTGATGAGCTTTCGCGACAAGTGGATGCTGGTGGGAAAAGCCGGGAAAAATCTTACGACCGAGAGTGCTGCCATTCCACCACTGCACCTCGTGCTCGTAGAAGAGCCGGAAGCACATCTACATGCCCAGGTCCAGCAAGTTTTCATCAGTCATGCGTATGGCGTTCTACGCAGACACACATCGCTTGGTGATTCTTCTGATCTACGCACTCAGCTAATCGTCAGCACCCATTCCAGCCATATCGCACACGAAACTGAATTTGCATCATTGCGCTACTTCCGGCGCATGCCCATCAATTTGGTCAAAGGCTCTGTTCCAGTGTCTCGTGTGGTCTGTCTCTCCAATACCTTCGGCGATGACGAGACCACCAAGCGCTTTGTCAAGCGCTACTTGAAGATTACTCATTGTGATCTTTTCTTCGCCGATGGAGCGATCTTGGTGGAAGGCCCGGCCGAGCGCATCATCGTGCCTCATATGGTCCGAAACCGAGAGGCTTATCAATATCTGACAAGTCGCTACATAACTTGGCTCGAAATCGGCGGTAGCCACGCACATCGATTGAAGGCTCTTTTGGTCGACCTCGGACTCAATACGCTCATCATCACCGATCTTGACGCGAAAACCACTGCTAACACCAAAGCAGTTCCGAAGCGTGGCCAAGATCTTCTGACTCGCAACCAGACCATGAAGACCTGGGTGCCCAAAGAAGATGCGATTGATGTGCTCCTCGATATGAAGCCAAGCTCTCTCGTCCTCGATAGCGTTGGCGTTGGCGTCCGCGTTGCCTACCAGCAACCCACCAAAGTCTCGTTCGGGGCCGATACGGATGGCGAAGCAATTGCCAATACTTTCGAAGATGCGCTCGTCTACCGCAACATCGACTTCTTTGCAGCGCTGGACGAGCCCGGCCTAGCCAAGGCGATTCACGACGCGTTGCGTTCGTCTGAGAATTTGGATGCACTTGCGGGAAAGCTGCATCAAGCGCTTTCCGGTGGCGACAAGGCTGAGTTTGCCATGACGCTTCTGGAGAGCGAGAACCTTGAATCGTTACACCTGCCCGATTACATCGACTCAGGTCTGCGCTGGCTGATCGAGCAACTCAAACGCAAGGAAGACGATGTGGCAGGAAAACTGCCCATTTCACCTCCACAACCCGGCCAGCCAGATCCCGATGCAGCTGCAACCGTTAAGCCACCCCCGGCGCCTGATGCACCTTCGTCCGGCAACGGAGGGGCGGCGTGAATAAGCCCTATAGCACCGCCGATGACGATGCGGATCGCGCAGCAGATGTTGAGATCACAGCGTGTCTTGACCCTGCGGCACCGAAGAGCTTCTTTCTTTTTGCGGGTGCAGGGTCCGGCAAGACCCGCTCCCTGGTTTCTGCACTCGAACATATCCAAGACGCATGGGGTGTCAGCCTGCGCCCGCGCGGTCAACGCGTCGGCGTTATTACTTACACCAATGCCGCTTGCGACGAGATCATTCGGCGCGTGTCGTTTGACCCACTATTTGACGTTCGAACCATCCACAGCTTTGCATGGTCCTTGATTGAAGGACTAGACAACGACATCCGTGCATGGCTGACAACCTACCTGGCCGCCGAGATTGAAGAGTTGCATCGCCTCGAAGCAAGAGGGAGAGCGGGCAAAGCTTCGGACGACCGTAAAGCGAAGATAGCCTCATACGGCAAGCGTCTTGAACTGCTGCCAGGTATCAAGCGCTTTATTTACAGTCCAACCGGCACCAATCGAACGCGGGACTCTCTCAATCATGCCGAAGTCATAAAGCTGACATCACACTTTTTAACCGAAAAAACTCGGATGCGGGCCATCTTTGTTGGCCGCTATCCCATTTTGCTAGTAGACGAGAGCCAAGACACTAACGCCGCTTTGGTCGATGCACTATTTCGGGTCGAAGCCGAGCATAAAGGCACGTTCTCTCTCGGCCTCATCGGCGACATGATGCAGCGCATATATGCTGACGGCAAGGAAGACCTGGGGCGGGACTTGCCTCCGGCTTGGATGAAGCCACGCAAGATGATGAACCACCGCTGCCCCATCCGCATTGTTTCACTGCTAAACAAGATCCGCAGGGCCGCCGATGATCACGAGCAAACACCGCGAACGGATGCACCCGAAGGCATAGTGCGGCTGTTTGTTTTCCCAGCAGATCATGCCGAAAAGTTTGCACTCGAAGATCGAGTTATGCGCACGATGGCTGAGCTGACGGAAGATGCGCTCTGGGAGGTGCCTGGCACGGTCAAGACGCTTACCCTTGAACATCGCATGGCGGCAAGACGGCTGGGCTGTCTGGACGCGTTTGGAGCGCTTTACGATCTTGACTCACAAAGCTTGCTCAGTGGTTCGCAGCGAGTTGCGACATTTTTCACCGAACAAGTTCTTCCTATTGTGGAGGCCAAGCGCGATGGTGATCGATTTGCGCTAATGCGCTCGCTGAAAGCGCACTCCCCCTTACTCTCATCCGAAGCATTACAAGCCAATCCTGGTCGTGCGCATCTCGCCACGGTTCAAGGCGCGGTCGACAGCCTCTACGCGCTTTGGGACAACGAGACGGATCCAACGCTGTTGATCGTGTTGCGCCAGATTGCGTCGAGCAAACTTTTGGAGATTCCGGATCGGCTTATCGCGTGGGTTGCGGAAGAAGCAGACCAGAATGATATGGAGGCTGCTGATGATGGTGAGCAGGAAGATGAGGCAACTCGTCGGCGGATTGAGGTAATCGATAGACTGCTCGCCACTTCCTTCTCACAAGTCGCGCCACTTCGCGAGTATCTTGCGGGACGCGCACGTTTTGACACGCATCAAGGCGTCAAAGGCCTCGAGTTCGATCGCGTGATGGTGATCATGGATGACACTGAGGCACGGGGCTTCATGTTCAAGTATGAAGATCTTTTCGGCGGCAAGACCGAGGGCAAAGTGCTTGAAGCGACTAGGCGTCTGTTCTACGTAACCGCAAGTCGCGCAAGGAAAAGCCTTGCCTTGGTCGCATACAGTTCCGCACCTGAACGAGTTAAGCACTTCGTGCTCGACCAAGGCTGGTTCTCAAAAGATGAAATTATTGAGAATCTAACGCGCTGAACCAGCAGACTCATCCCTCAACTAACTTCCCCTCTTGCATAGGGCAAGCGTAGGCCAGTGGCGTCGGCACTTCCATCGAATTTCTATTCACATTCTCGATCTTCGTCCGTACCGCAGCAAACAAGATACCCTCGATAAATCCACCTAATCCCCAACCCCACGGGAGTCTGCTTTCGGCCAGAAGCGGACGTTCTGGCTGACCCGAACTGCCGCTTCGAATCCACTCTTTCAGAGGGTCGGCAGGGATTCGTGTAAAAAACGGCCAAAGGTGAGCTAACTGCCTGTCATAGCTGACTTTCTTGGCCGCTCCAGCCACGCGTCAGAACGGAGCATTTCTTCTTCGAGGACCGGACAACGGGCCGTAACTCGTTATTTCACCTCGTCCCGGTAACTCCGCCAAGCCATGCGGAGTACCCGAGCGGAGGACCGCAGAAACATCAGCAACAGTCCACCGGCGATGACCAGATCGGGCCAGCCGGCATCGAACAGCCACACGCCGGCGGCTGCCAGCAGCACCGCAACACCCTCGTACAGGTCATTGCGCGAGCACTCCCAGGCCGATGACATGTTCACGTCGCCAAAGCGGTACGGGGTAAGCAGCCACAGGCACAAGGCGTTGAACGCAAGATTGATCACGGCGGCGATGCCGATGGCCTCGAAGATCGGCACCTCCGGGTGGGCCAGGCGCCAGCCGATCTGGATGGCGACCGCAACCGCGGCACCGAGGATCAGCAATCCCTTGAACAACGCCACCCTGGCCTTGGCGCGCAGGCTCGCGCCGATCACTGCCAGGCTCAGCAGATAGGTCAACGCATCACCGAGGTTGTCGAGGCTGCCCGACAGCAACGAGGACGAGCCGCTGTAGATCGCTGCGGTGATCATCATCACGAAGCTGGCGATGTTGATTGCCAGCACGATCATCAACACGCGCCGCTGCCCCGCCTCCAGGGCGCGGATATCCACCGTGCTTCCGCAGCCGCACGAATCACTCATGATCATGTCTCCGAGTCGAGCGGGCGTCCGAGGATTTGCGGCCCGCTTCCAGGTCGGCGATCCTAAACCCCGGAGTCGCTACAGAGTCAAGCCCATGAAGATCGGAGAGGTCGCGGAGCGCAGCGGGTGCCATCCCGAAACCGTGCGCTACTACGAGCGCATCGGGTTGTTGCCTGCCCCGCCGCGCACGGCGGGCGGGTATCGCGACTACCGTCCCGCCGACGCGGATCGGCTGCGCTTCATCAGCCGCGGACGCGAACTGGGCTTCTCGCTGGAGGAGATCCGCAGCCTGCTGGGCCTGGCCGAAGACGACGGGTTGTCCTGCCAGGATGTCGACCGTCTTGCCCGCGGGCACCTGCTGGACATCCGGAACCGGCTAAACGACCTTCAGCGGATGGCCTCGGAGCTCGAACGGGTGATTGGCAGTTGCAGCGGCGGCGAGCGCGGCCAGTGCGCCATCCTCGACACGCTGCGCCACCCGCCATCCTAGGTCGGCACTCAAGCGTCCTCTTCGCCACGGGCATCCTGCAGGATCTCGATGCCCCCTTTCAGGGCGATCGCCGCCACTGCGAGCCCCACGACGAGGTCGGGCCAGGCCCGCCCGGTCCACAGCACCAGTCCGCCACCCACGAGCACGCCTGCGTTGGCGATGAAATCGTTGGTGCTGAAGGTCGTCGCGGCACGCACGTTCACATTGGCCTGCCGGATTTTCTTGAGCAGCCACACGCATGTCGCGTTTACCAGGCCGGCCCCCAGCGCCATCACCATCATCGTCGTACCAATGGGCTCGGCGTCACCCAGGAACCGACGGCCCACGTCGACCAGGATCCCAGCGGCGAACAGGATCAGCAGCCAGCCGGACACTTTGGCCGCCGACCGTTTCCAGGCTTGTGAGCGACTGAGTGCGAGCAGGGTGATGATGTAGACGGCGCTGTCGGACGCATTGTCCAGTCCATTTGCGATCAGAGCGCTTGAGCCGGCGGCGACGCCCGTGACCCCGAACCCCGCGGCAAGCGCGAGGTTCAGGGCGAGGACGATCAACAGGATCCGGCGCTGGTGCGCGTCGTGTATTTCGATCTTCTCTTCGCTCACTTCGTTAGGCCTCCGGTTGCGGCTTCGCTGCGTCGCCGCGGTGCAGAAGGCGGTAGAGGGTCGGCAGCACCAGCAGGGTGAGCAGCGTGGAGGACACGATCCCGCCGATCACCACGGTGGCGAGCGGACGCTGTACCTCCGCCCCGGTGCCGACATTGAGTGCCATCGGGACGAAGCCGAGCGACGCCACCAGGGCCGTCATCAGGACCGGCCGCAGCCGCCCTAGTGCGCCGTTGAAGACCGCGTCATCCAGCGACTGCCCCTGTTCCCGAAGGTTACGAATGAAGGCAATCATGACCAGGCCGTTGAGAACGGCGACGCCGGACAGGGCGATGAAGCCAACCCCTGCGGTGATCGACAACGGAATGCCGCGAAGTGCCAGTGCGGCCACACCCCCGGTCAGCGCCAGCGGCACACCACTGAACACGATCACCGCATCCTTGGCCGAGCCGAACGCCATGAACAACAGGCCGAAGATGAGGACCAGGGTCACCGGCACCACGACTGCGAGCCGCTGGCTGGCCGAGATCAACTGCTCGAACGTGCCGCCATAGTCGATCCAATAGCCGTTCGGGACGCTCACCTGCTGCTCGATGCGCTGCTGGAGATCTTCAACGAACCCGCCCAGGTCGCGATCACGTACGTTGGCGGTGACCACCACCCGGCGCTTTCCATTCTCACGGTTGACCTGGTTCGGCCCGAGGAGGCTCTCGATCCTCGCAACCTCCCGCAAAGGCACCGTCCGCGCCGTTGCCCAGCTGGGCTCCAGGCTGGATCGGTCCGCGTTCGCATTGTCGGACAAGGGGATCGGCAGGTCCTGCAGGGCTGCCGGGTCGACGCGCATGTTCTCCGGCAGCCGGACCACGATGTCAAAACGGCGGTCACCTTCGAACAACTGGCTGGCGACCTGCCCACCGACTGCGGTCGCAACCGTCTGCTGCACGACACCCGGATTCAGGCCGAAGCGCGCAAGGGCGGCACGGTCCGGCACGATCGTCAGCAGTGGCAAGCCTGTCGCCTGTTCGGTCTTGACGTCGGCCGCGCCCTCGACCTGCCTGGCAACCGCCTCGACCTGTTCGGCCACTTCGATCAGCGTGTCCAGGTCATCCCCGAACACCTTGACCGCCACGTCTGCGCGCACGCCGGAGATCAGCTCGTTGGTGCGCATCTCGATCGGTTGCGTGAACTCGTAATTGTTGCCTGGAAGCGTCGCCACGACCGCCTCGATCTCGTCGATCAGCACGCCCTTGGGTTTGCGCGGGTCCGGCCACTGCTCGCGCGGCTTCATCATCAGGAAGGTGTCGGCCACGTTCGGCGGCATCGGGTCAGTCGCCACCTCCGCCGTGCCGATCTTGCTGAAGACCCGCTCCACCTCGGGGACCTGCATCAACCGCTCCTCGACGGCGAGCTGCATCTTTACCGACTGTTCCAGGCCGGTCCCAGGGATCCGGATCGCGTGCATGGCAATGTCCCCCTCGTCCAGGCTAGGGATGAACTCACTGCCCAGGCGCGTGGCGAGCAGCAGGGACACGGCGACCAGGGCGATTGCCCCGCCGAATACCCAGTTCTGCCGGCGGAGCGACCAGGCAAGCAACGGCTCATAGCGCCGCCGCGTCCACTGGACCAGCCGGTTCTCCTTCTCCTCCACGCGGTTGCCCATGAAGATCGCGATGGACGCGGGAACGAAGGTCAGCGACAGCACCATTGCACCGGTCAGGGCCAGCACCACGGTAATCGCCATGGGGTGGAACATCTTTCCCTCGATCCCGGTCAGCGCGAAGATCGGCAGGTACACCGCGGCGATGATGAACATGCCGAACAGGCTGGGCCGGATGACTTCAACCGTGGCGGTGGCCGTCAGGTCGTTGCGTTCTTCACGTGTCAGCTTCCGGCCTAGCCGGTGCTGCATCTCGCCAAACCGCCGCAGACAGTTCTCGATGATGATCACCGCGCCATCGACGATCAGGCCGAAGTCGAGCGCACCCAGGCTCATCAGGTTGCCCGAGACGCCTCCGCGCACCATTCCGGTGATCGTGAACAGCATGGCCAGGGGGATGACGGCTGCGGTGATCAGCGCGGCGCGGAAGTTCCCCAGTAGCAGGAACAGGACCACGATCACCAGCAGGGCGCCCTCGACCAGGTTCTTCGAGATCGTCTGCATGGTGCGTTCGACCAGCCCGGTGCGGTTGTAGACCGCCGTTGCGATAACGCCTTCTGGCAGGCTCGCGTTCGCGTCCTGCAGCTTCGCCGCCGCGGCCTGCGCGACACTGCGGCTGTTGGAGCCGACCAGCATCGACACGGTGCCCAGCACGACCTCTTCGCCGTTCTGGGTGGCCGCGCCCGTACGAAGCTCCGGGCCTTCACCCACCTGCGCCACGTCGGCAACCCGGATCGGCAGGCCTTCGCGCCGGTCCAGCACGATGTTGCGGATCTCGTCGATCCCGCCGACCTGGCCGGGCACGCGCACCAGGTACTGCTGGCCGTTGCGCTCGATGTAACCGGCGCCCATGTTCTGGTTGTTGGCCGCCACCGCGTCGACGATGTCCTGCAGCGTGAAGCCGAGTGCGACCAGCCTGGACGGGTCCGGCGTGATGTGGATCTGCCGCTCGAAGCCGCCCATCGTGTTGACTTCGGTCACGCCCGGGGTGTTGCGCATCTGCGGCCGGATCACCCAATCCTGCAGGGTGCGCAGGTCGGTGGCGGTCCACGGCGTGCCGTCCGGTTTGACCGCCTCGGGCGCGGCATCGATGGTGTACATGAAGATCTCGCCCAACCCGGTCGAGATCGGCCCCATTTCGGGTTCCAGTCCCTCTGGGATCTGCGAGCGGATCTGCTGCAGGCGCTCGGCCACCTGCTGCCTGGCGAAGTACAGGTCGGTGCCGTCCTCGAACACCACGGTGACCTGCGACAAGCCGTAGCGCGACAGCGAGCGCGTGTAGTCGAGCCGGGGCAAGCCGGCGAGTGCCGTCTCGATCGGATAGGTGACCCGCTGCTCGGACTCCAGCGGAGAGTAGCCGGGCGCCTCGGTGTTGATCTGCACCTGGACGTTCGTGATGTCCGGCGTTGCATCGATCGGGAGCCGGGTGAAGCTCCAGATGCCTACTCCGATCAGCCCGAGGGTCAGCACCAGCATCATCCAGCGATGCCGGATCGAGAACCGGACGATCCGCTCCAGCAGGCCCGGCTGGCGGCCTATGGCGTCAGTGGTCATGCGCCGCGCCTTCCTTGCCGATGTCCGCCTTGATCAGGTAGCTCTCCGCGACGACCACCTCCTCGCCTTCACTCAGGCCCGAGAGGATCTGCACCTGCGTGGCATCGCGGGCACCGAGTTCGACGTGTCGGGTCAGGTACGTCTCGCCCTCACGTACGAACACGGACTCCTGGCCATCCATCGACTGCAGCGCGGTCAGCGGCACCATCAGGTCCACCGGTTCCTGTGCGACCGTGATCCGCGCCTTGACTGCTGTGCCCGGCCGCCATTGGTTGTCGGCGTTGTCGATCGTCGCGCGTGCCACCGTGCTCTGGCTGGCGGTGGCCATGCCCGGCAGCACGCGTTCGAGCGTGGTTCGGACGGTCTCGCCATCGCTCATGCGGGTGACCGCCACCGGCACGCCGGGCTGGATGTGCTGGGCGTCCGCGCCAAAGATGTGGAGGTCGACCCAGAGCTGCGAAAGATCGGCGATTTCGAACAGGGGCGCACCTTCGCTGGCCAGGCCGCCGACCGAGGCACTGCGCTCGACGACCACGCCGGAGATCGGCGCGGCGACGCTGTAGGTGCTCAGGCTCAGGTTGCTCTCGATCGTCGCCAGCACCTGGCCGGCGCGGACCGGGTCGCCGACTTTGGCGCGCAGCGAACGGATCGGGCCCGGGAAACGGGCGGTGACCTGCGCAACGCGACCCTCGACCGGGGTCAGCAGGCCTTGCACCTCATGCTCGTCGGCGATCACGCCGGGGCCGGCGGGCTGCGTCTTGATACCGGACTTTTCAGCGACTTCCGCAGCGATGACCGTGCTGGCGACTTCATCCGCCTCATGGCCGTGTTCGTCGGCCTCCGTTCCGTGGTCGGCGGCGTCGTTCGCATGTGCGTCCTTGGCCGGCTGGTCCGGCTCGCCACCGCAGGCTGCGAGGACCAAGGCCAGCGCCAGTGCCGGAATCAGGTGGACAGGCTTCATGGGGTTGCTCCTTGGTTGTGTTGCAGGCCCGGGCCGGCGACGAATGCCTGGCCGGTCAGCCGCTGGATCTCGATCAGGGCGCGCTGGGCTTCCAGCGCCGCCGCCAGCTGTTGCTGCCGTGCGGCGGCGTGCTCCGCCTGCAGGCTCGACCACTCCAGATAACTGGCGGCGCCTGCGCGGTACGCGGTGGCGGCCGCGGCTTCGGCCTTGGCCAGACGTGGAAGCACGTCCTCACCTAGCCGCTGTGCTTCCAGGCGGGCCACTCCGAAGCGGCCATGCGCCTCAGCGAGGGTGGAGTAGAGCGACAGCCCCATGGCCTCCCGTTCGATTTCCAGCGCTGTCAACTCGGCGCGTGCGGCACGGATGCCCGGCTGTGCCCGGCGAGTGGTGCCCAGCGGGATAGAGACACTGCCGACCAAGCCGAAGTCATCGCCCTCCGCCATCCGTCGCACGCCCACCTGCCAGTCGAAGTCGGGGGTCGCTTCGCTGCGTGCCAGCTGCAGGCGCGCCTCGCCAATGCGCTGCTGGTCGACGAACTGCGCCAGCTCGGGAGTGCGTTGCAACCAATCGGCGAGTACCGCGAAGTCCGCGACCTGGGGCACATCCAGCGGATCGCCGCCGACGATCTCAAATGCGGGATTTCGCTCGCCCCACAGGGCCGCGAGGTGCTGGCGGGCGGCCGCCTCACGTTGCCGGGCACGGGCGCTATCCAGTTCGGCCCGCGCAAAGGCCGCCTGGGCGGTGAGTACGACCGACTCGGGCGAAGCGCCAGCCTCGTGACGCCGGCGCGCCGCAGCAACGGTGCGATCGCGCTGGTCGACGCCCAACTGCGCAAGCTCGCCTTCGCGTTGCGCACCGACGACTGCTAGGTAGCGGCGGGCCACTTCGGCCAGGAGATCCAACCGCCGCGCCTCGCGCCCGATGGCCAGCGCATCGATCCGGCTTTGCGCGAGCGTGCGGCGGGCATCGAGCTTGCCGCCGCGCTCCAGCACGGAGGCGAGGCTCAGCGTGATCTCGGCGCCATCCAGGCCGCTGGCCGGGCCGGTACCGAGCACGTTCTCGACCTCGGCTCCAGCGACCAGCGCCGGGCGCAACGAGGAGCGATCCAGTTCGGCTTTCAGGGCCTCATGGCGGGCGCCAAACAGGCGCAGATCGGGGTGTGTATCGGCAACGCGGAGGAAAGCGTCGTCCAGGGTGAGGGGGTCGGCGGCGTGCGTGGGGAATGCCACGGCACACACGGCGACGAACGCGGCCAGGGCCGCTGATCGCAAACGCATGGGGGTTGCTCCGATGAATCGAATTGACGGGAGTCGGCATCAGGCCGACGGCGCGGTCATCCGAAGATCGGAGGCTTGAATGGGCTCGGCAGACGCAAGGCGGCCGGGGGCGACGCTTTTTCGACCCCCATTCGACCGGCGACCGGTTGAGTGGAAAATGAATCCAGAACCGGCAACACGGCCGCGGCTGAACCACAGCAATGGGCGAAATCCAGCAACAGGTGCAACGTCTCCGATCCGTCCTGATCGTGCGCGTCCGCCGCGGCGAACTCCGGGTCCAGATCGTTGGCATGCGGGCCGTGGCTGTGCGCGCCAGACGGATCGTGCGCGAGCTCATGCATCTCGCCGGCGGCTGTCATCACCGGTTGGAACGCCAGCCCCAACGCAAGCACACCCAGCACGACGACGCGCAGGAGCGGCAACAAGAAGCGGGGATGCAGGCGGGTCATGGCCGCGCAGGGTACCTGCGGATGATGGGGTTATACAATACCGCTGAATGCGTCGAGAGGGCTACAGGGAAAAGGCGCGTTCCAGTTGTCGGCCATGGCACCGCTTGTACTTGTTTCCGCTGCCGCACTGGCACGGCTGGTGATCGCGCAGCCCCGACGACAGTGCGTGTCCAGGAACTGGTGCGCCTGCTGCAGCGGTTCGATTTCATGCGCGGGGACACTGACCTCGCCGGGAACCGCCGGGATGCCCCGGCTCAGTCTCTTCCTGGGGGCTCTTGCCGTTGCATGGGCTGCTAGCCCTTCGATGGCAGACAGCAATACCCGGACTGCGCTCTACGAGGTCATGCGGTCGGGCTTGGCTGCCTGAGTGATCCGTGGGACGAAGTGGTGCGCGATGTTCCAACGAGACGTCCGCTTTGGGTCGAAAGGAGCCATCCGCCCTACCCCCGATAACTTGGCCTAATCCGCAGGGACTTGATCGGACCACCCTGGCGGCATCACCGGCGCGGTCTTACCATTGAATGCATGAGATCCAGCCCATCCCGCATCTCCGCGCGCATTGGGGCGCTGACCTGGTCGCTTGCGGGCGTGCTGCTTCTGGCCAGCTGCGCCTCCATGGAGCCAGCAAGCCGGCATGCCGACGCTGCGCCGGCTGCCGCAGCCCAAGAGGTGCCGCTGCAGGCGGTGCGCAGCGGTCTGTTCGCCTCCGGCCAACCCACGCCTTCCCAGTGGGCTTCGATCCGCGCAAGCGGGGTCACCACCGTCATCAATCTGCGTCCAGACGAGGAGATGGGCGGACGCGACGAAGCATCGGAAGTCGCCACCGCTGGCTTGGTCTACCGCCAGCTCGACGTCGGCGGCATCCAGGACATCACCGATGCGAACGCTGCGCAGGTGCAGGCCTGGATCGACGAGGCACCGGGACCCGTGCTGCTGCATTGCTCCTCCGGCAACCGCGCCGGCGCGCTGCTGGCGATGATCTCCGCGCGTAGCGGCGCGCCACCCGAAGAAGCCTTGGAGCTCGGGCGCCGCGCCGGCATGACCAGCCTTGAGGAACCAGTGCGGGTCCTTCTTGACTCCCAGACGGTGGACACACCGTAATCGAGCCGGCTGGAAAGTTACGCGCCGTGCGCCTCTGGCTGGAGCGGCGCCTAGGGCTGGTTGGCGCTACTTGTCGCCGACTCTATGACACCAGCGTTCGCGGACCGGGCGAATGTCAAAAAAAATCCAGCTCAGCGGCAAGTCAACGCACCCCGAGAACCAGTGCCGCGACCGCGATGTATCGTCCCACTTTGGCAATTGTTACAAGTACCAGGAAGGTCGAAAGGGGCTCGCGCATGACGCCGGCAACGAGCGTGAGCGGATCGCCAATCACTGGTGACCTGCCCCCTTTCTCAGGGCCACTTGCTACTTAGTAGAGTCCAGGTTGGGGAGCATACCGCTCCGGTGGGTCAGATTTCGATCGGCGGTCGAACCCGCCAGGACACCTTCGTTGCGGAGCGCGGCAGCGAACTCGGCGGGCGTGCATTTTGGCAGGGAGCTGTGCGGGCGCACCTCGTTGTAGTCCTTGCGCCAGATGGCGATGACCGCCCGCGCATGCTCGAGCGAGATGAACCAGTTTTCGTTCAAGCACTCGTCCCGGAACTTGCCGTTGAAGCTCTCCACATAGGCGTTCTGCGTGGGTTTGCCGGGCTGCGTGAGCACCAGCGTCACGCCGTTGGCAGTCGCCCACTGGTCGAGCGCCCGGCCGGTGAACTCGGGCCCCTGATCGGTCCTGATCGCCGCGGGATAGCCGCGGAAGCGGCAAACCACGTCCAGGATGTCAGCAACGTTCTGGCCGTTGATCCTTCGGCCGACGGCAATCTCTACCGCTTCCTTGGTGCAGTCGTCTACCACCGTCAGGCACTTGATCGGGCGCCCGTTGGCCAGCGCGTCGAAGACGAAGTCCATCGACCAGGTGTGGTTCGGCCCCGACGGCACCTGCAGCGGACGGCGCTCGACCGTCACGCGATCGCGCCTGCGGCGCTTGCGCACCGCCAGGCCAGCGTTGCGGTACAGCCGGTAGATCCGTTTGTGGTTGGCGATCCAGCCCTCCCGCTCCAGCAGGATGTGCAGCCGGCGGTAGCCGAACCGGCGACGTTCGCCCGCCAACGCAACGAGCCTGGCCTGCAACGGCGCGTTCGTCACGCGCGGCTGGTAGTGCAACACGCTGCGTGAAAGCCCCAGCAAACGGCAGGCCCGCCGCTCCGACAGGCCCAGCTTCGCCCGCACATCCGCGACGGCAGCCCGTCGCGTCGGCGGGCTCAGTATTTTCCCCGCGCCACGATCCTCAGCGCTTCGTTGTCCAGCATCGACTCGGCCAGCAGCTTCTTCAGCCGGGTGTTCTCCACCTCCAGCGCCTTCAGGCGTTTGGCGTCGGGCACGTCCATGCCGCCGAACTTGCGCCGCCACAGGTAAAACGACGCGTCACTGAAGCCGTGCTTGCGGCAAAGCCCCCCGACCGGCGTGCCGGCGGCCGCCTGCTTCAGGAAGCCGATGATCTGCTCTTCGGTGTATCGCTTCTTCATGTCCGTCCTCTTGTAAGACGGACTCTACTAAGATCAGGCTGGCCCGGATATCGGGGGGCAGGTCAGGACCGCTGGACCTCCAAACCGGCTTCAACGTTGAATGCCATTGGCACAAAGCCCAATGATGCCACCGCATTCAGCAGCACAGGTTGCGGGAGGGTTATGGCGCGCTTGGACCATCCAGCATAAGTTGCAGACCGAGATCGCCCTGGGGCGACATGTTCAGACGTTCACTGGATGCGGCACCGAGGAAAGTAGCGGGCCCGCTTTCGTGAAATACTTGGCCCGCATTCTGAGACAATCTGCGACACATGACAGCGGGTCGATTCCGCCGCAAGGAGAAGCAAATGAGCCCAGCGAAGAAGATCCGGGTGGCCGTCAACGGCTACGGCGTGATCGGGAAGCGTGTCGCCGAAGCCGTGGCCCAGCAGGACGATATGGAGCTCGCAGGAGTTGCGGATATCAGTATCGACTGGCGTCCGCGCATGGCGATGCAGAAGGGTTTTCGCCTGTTCGGGGCAACCGAAGAACATGCGGAGGCGATGCGGAAATCAGGCCTCGACGTCGCGGGAAGCCTGGATGAGCTGCTCGGGGTGAGCGATCTGGTGGTCGACTGCACGCCGAAGCGGATCGCGGCGGAGAACGTCGACGTCTATCGACAAAGGGGAATCAAGTTCATCGTCCAGGGCGGCGAAAAGCACGAGGTGACCGGACACTCCTTCGTCGCCGAGGTCAGCTATTCGAGCGCGCTGAACCGGGAAAGTACGCGCGTCGTTTCCTGCAACACAACCTCGATCGTCCGCACCCTCACCGCATTGAAGCACGCGGGCCTGCTGCGGCGCGCGCGCGGGACGCTGCTGCGCCGCGCCACGGATCCGTGGGAAAGCCATCTCGGCGGGATCATGAACACCCTCGTCCCCGAGCCCGAGATTCCCAGCCATCAAGGACCGGACGCGCAGAGCGTCGACCCCGACCTCGATGTCGTCACGATGGCAGTCAAAGTGCCGCAGACGCTGGCGCACTTGCACTACTGGTCGGTGCAGTTGACCCGACGGGCCTCCAGGGAAGAGGTGCTGGACGCGTTTGCCGCATCGTCGCGGATCGCCCTGATACGCACGGACGCCGGCTTGTCGGCTCTCAATACAGTCAAGGAACTCATGGCCGATCTCGGCCGGCCGCATGACAATCTCTATGAAGTGGCTGTGTGGTCGGACATGCTGAAGGTCCAGGGGGACGAGCTGTTCTACGCCTACATGGTCGATAATCAGGCGATCGTCATTCCAGAGACCATCGACGCGGTCCGGGCATTGACCGGAACGATGAGCAGCGCCGAAGAATCGATTGCCAAAACCGATGCGACGCTCGGGATCGGCTTGCTGACCGACATCACCGGGTAACGATGATCGCAGGAATAGGCGACGCCACGCTCGCAGATCAGCCGCAGCATGGGCTTTGTTGCTGGATCGGCGGACATGGCACTGTCCCGAACGAGCAGAACACACAGCAGTCGCCCTGATTGGGCCGCAGGACCACTCCACAGCCAGCGCACTCGTAGAAGAACTGGCACGCGGTGACTGGCATTGTCTCGCGCGCCCGATGCCCGCATTCCGGACAGGTCAGGATGCTTTCGAGCTCGACGCTACTCACCGTCGGTCCGCACCGTCGCCGGGAAACCTGCCTCCGTGACTGCACGCGCGATCGCGGTGGTATCCGTCTGGCTCGAATCGAACGTCACCGTGACTGTTTCCGCCCGGGTGTCGACCTTCGTGTCGGTGACGCCCGACACCTTCTCCAGCGCCTTCCTGATGGTGATGCCACAGGCGGGACAGGTGATGTTCTCGGCATCGAGCACCACCACGGCCGCAGGCGCGGCCGCCATGGCCGCACCGAGCGAAAATGCAGCAACCAGGGTCAGTATCCACTTGCGCATTGCGTCCTCCTACAGGATCCAGACGATGTAATAGGGAAAGGGCAGCAACAGGGCGATGACGGCTGTCGCCAACCACAGCCAACGCCGCCGGCGCCGCAGGGTGCCGGGCTCGACGCAGTAGCCATTCACGCCGCACCGTACTGCTGGTCGATACAGCATCCAGAACGCCACCACCAGGGCCAGGATGGCGACGGCGCTAAACCAGGGCCTCAGGGGATCGAGCGCAGTAAAAGTGCTGATCCAGGCGCCGCTGACCCCCATGAGCACGAGCACCAGCGGGACCACGCAGCAGACCGAAGCTCCGATTGTGGCGAGGCCAGCGGCAACGACGGCGACGACTGGAGATTTGGGGTGCGTACGCGACATGAGAGCTATACTAACTTCCGTACCATGGTACGGAGTCAAGGCCATTGAATACCCAGACGTTGACCATCGGGCGGCTCGCAGCGGCCGCAAACGTGAACGTGGAAACCGTCCGCTACTACCAGCGTCGCGGATTGCTTCCGGAACCTGAGCGTCCCGCAGGCAGCGTACGCCGTTACGGGTCGGATGCGGTGAGGCAACTTCAGTTCATCCGTCGGGCCCAGGCCATGGGGTTCAGCCTCAGGGAAGTTCAGGCACTCCAGCAGGTGGTTGGGAATTCTTCGTGCGAGCAGACGCAATTGCTCACCGCGCGCAGGCTCGCCGATGTCCGTGGGCGCATTTCCGATCTGCGGAAGTTGGAAGCCGATCTGGAAAAGCAGCTCGACAGGTGTGTCCAGGCTCCTGCCGGAACACCCTGCCCCACCCTGGACGTGCTGAGCGGACGACATGCCGGTTTTTGATCAGCCCCGATCCCGATAGGCGCGCAACCGCAGGGCGCTGAACATCACCAACAGCGTCACGATCCTGTCGTGTGTCCCGGCCCGGGACAGGCGCCGGGATAGTGCTGCTAGCATGCGGTACGCTCGCCTTGCGTCGATTCGCGGGCGCCACTCCGTTGTCAACCGAGGAACGCATCATGACCCGTTTGATCTTCCTGGCAATTTCGACCCTGCTGCTCGCGGCGGGCTGTACCTCCGAGACCCCTGCACAGCACCAGGCCGAAATCGTCCCAACCCAGACACCCGCGGAGGGCGAAACAGACGCGATCGAGCGCAACGTCGTCCAGATCGAGATGGAGCTTCTGACCACGGTCCTCGAGAACGCCGTGCGCGGAGTTGGTGATGGCGTCGTCAGCCACATCGCGGATGAGCTCCATCAGCTGGACGAGGCCAAGCACGCCACCGAGGCAGCGATCGAGGACGGGAGCTATGTACTCCCCCGCAACAGCGACCAGCTCTCCGCCTTCCTGGCGATGGACGGCGCCTTCCACGACCAGCTAGAAGCAATGATCAACGCAAGCCGCGCGGACGACGTTCCCGCAATGGCACTGGCCATCGGCGACACGCTGAACTCCTGCTATTCCTGTCACGCGTTGTTCCGCGACCCCTGAGCCCGACCGCGTGAGCGCCCCGCACCGGCCCACGAGCATCACCAGGCCAAGCACGACGGCAGGTCGCAATCACGGGCTCACGCAGCCCTTCGGGACCGCCACCTGTCACCACGCCCCAACAGCACCCACGCCCGTGGCCGGTGACGGCCACGCGAGCACCCATTGATCTCCTGGAGTCCAGCAAATGAACGCAGCAGCGACCTCCCTCACCCTCGCCCTGACGCTGGTCGTCGTTTCTCCCGTGATGGCGCAGACGACACCATCGCATGAACAACATCACCCCGCCGCTGCGGCATCCGCGGATGTGGACGTCCCAGCGGTCGCAACGGCCGCCGTTGCGGTGACAGAGCGGTTCAACATCGCCCTGTCCAGCGGCGACCTGGCCACGGTGGAGGCCCTGCTCGCAGCCGACGCCCTCATCCTGGAGTCCGGAGGCGCCGAGCGCAGCCGCGAGGAATATATGGGCCATCACGCAGTCAGCGATGCAGCCTTCCTCAAAGACGCCCATCGCCAGCTGCTTCGCCAGCGTGCACGAGTCGCTGGCGAGTTCGCATGGGTCGGAACCGAGAGCGAGCTGCACGCCCAGAACGACGGCGAGCCACTGACCCTCCAGAGCACCGAGACGATGGTGCTGAAGCAGACCGCCGACGGTTGGCGGATTGTTCACATCCACTGGTCATCGCGGACCAAGCGCTGAGCGGATAGCCCGGAGCGCCAAGGCGTTCCCTAAGCACAGAGTGGGCGCCAACAGCCCTACACCGTCGAGCTGGGCCATCACGACGGCACCACCGAACCATTTGCACAATATTGCTCCGATGGAGCAACAGGGGGCGGTGTTGCGGGCGCGCCGACTCTCGCCTGCAGGAAGAAGGAGAATCACATGACTCACCATTCCGCAGCCCACCGGTCCCAAGCCATGAACGAGTGCATCGACAACTGCACGCAATGCCACGCGATCTGTCTGGAAACCATCAACTACTGCCTGACCAAAGCAGGCGACCACGCGGCGCCGGAACACATCGCGCTACTGGCGACGTGTGCCGATATCTGCGCCACCAGTGCCAATGCGATGCTGCGCGGCGCAAGCGTTCACGACGTCGTGTGCGGTGCCTGCGCGGAGATCTGCCGCCAGTGCGCAGATTCATGCGACGCCATGAACGACTCCGAGATGGCGCGCTGCGCTGAAGTCTGTCGCCGCTGCGCCGAAAGCTGTAGCGCCATGGCAGCGTGATGCGTAGAGTCAGAGCCAGCGGCGGGCCCACCAGCCGATCAGTTGGGTAAACGGCGAGTGCCACGGTCTGCGCTGTAACCAGTCGGGGGTGACTTCCGCGGCTTCGCGCAGATCCCGCACGAATTGCCCGGCGAGCTGCCCGTTCAGCGAAGGGCCGTGCTCGAACAGATTGAGCTCATCGTTGACGAAGAAACTGCGGTAATCGAAGTTCGCCGTGCCCACCGTCGCCCAGTCGTCATCCACCAGGATCGTCTTCGCATGGAGGACGCGGGGCTGGTACTCCCAGATCCGTACGCCCGCCGCCCGCAAGCTGGCATAGGCTGCGTGTGCGGCCCACTGGGTGATGGGAACGTCGCTTTTGCCTGGCACCAGCAGGCGCACGTCCAGGCCTCGCCTGGCAGCATCGCGCAGGGCCGCCTGGCTGCTTCGGTCCGGGACGAAGTACGGAGTAGTCAACCAGATCCGGTGACGCGCCGCGCGGAACGCATCGGTGAACTCGCAGTGCAATACGTGCCGACAGCGCCAGTTGCTGTTAGGCACCAGCGTCCGGCCTGAGTGCGTGGCGGGTGGCCAGGGCGCACGCGGGTACGCATCGAAGTGGCGAATGGCATCCTGCACGAGTTCACCCTGGAACCGGAGGTGGGTGTCGCGCCACCGCCCGGGGCCGACGGCTGCGGCCGAACTGTCCCGATGGATGTTGAACCCGCCCAGGTAGGCAGCCGCGTCGTCCACGATCAGCAATTTGCGGTGGTTGCGCCGATGGAACGACCACGGCCGCCTCCACGACCATGGACGGCTCCACTGCAGTTCCACCCCTGCGGCGCGCAATGCGGCCAGCCGCGTACTGGAAAGCATGTCCCAGGAGCCGACGGGATCGATGCGGAGTCGGACCCGTATCCCGCGCGCAGCCGCGATGGCCAGGAGATCGAGGATCGGCCCTCCGGCCTCGTCATCCGCGAAGATGTAGAACTCCATGCGGATGGTGGAACGGGCGGCCGCGATGTCTTCGCGCAAATCGGCGTAGAGCGCGTCACCTTCAATATAATGCCGCATGGTTCATGCGCCCCTCCCATCCGAGACCGGAAGAACCATGCAGAACCGGGTCGAGGAGTCATCCGACTCTGCGTACACCTCCCCCCCGTGTGCGTCGACAATGGTCTTGACGATGGCCAGCCCCAGTCCGGCGCCATCGCCCTTGTGTTGCCTGGAAGGATCGGCCCGATAGAAGCGGCTGAAGAGGTGCGACAGGTCTTTGGCATCGATCTTCGGACCCGGATTTTCTACAGAGATCCTCGTGGCATCCGTGCTCTGCTCGATGCGCACCGTCACGGCCTTGCCGGCAGGCGTATAGCGAATCGCATTGGAAAGCAGGTTGCTCAGCGCCCTGCGGAGCATTTCCTTGTCCGCATGGACGTGGCTCGCCGTGCCCAGCAACTGCAACGAGACGCCGCGATCTTCAACCCAGGCATCGAAGTACTCGAACAGTCCCTGGATGGTCTCGGCCACATCCAGTTCCTCGACACGGATGTTTTCGGGGGAGTTTTCGGTCTGTGCCAGGAACAGCATGTCGTTGATCATGCGATTCAGGCGACCCAGCTCCTCGAGGTTGGAATACAGGATTTCCCTGTACTCATCCGCTGGGCGGACCTGGCCAACAGCGACCTCGGTTTGCGTTGTCAGGTTGGTGACCGGCGTTCTCAACTCGTGGGCGATGTCGGCTGACACGTTCGCCAGCTGGGCATAGCCGTCCTCGAGCCGACCCAACATGGCGTTGAAGGAAGAAATGGTTTCTTCCAGCTCGATGGGAACCTCTCCCGGGTCGAGCCTGACGTGGAGGCGGGATGACGTAATCGCACGGATCTTCTGATTGGCCTTCCGGATCGGGATGTGCCCCCAACGCACCGCGATCCACGCCACGAGGATCGCAAGGCACATGACCACAAGTACGGTCCAGCCCTGGATGCGCTTGAAGTCGCGGATGAATGCCAGGTGCACGCCAATGTCCATGGCCACAGCGATCGTGTAGCGCTCCCCCAACCGCTGATCGTCGCCAACACGAAGGACGGCCCCCCGGTAATGGTGGCCTGCCTCCTCCCACACGGTCATTCGCTGGCCCGACTCCAGCCGAAGGGGCTGCTGGTTCTCGACAAACCGCCGGAGGTCGGGACCATCTTCGGGTGCGTACAGCGTAGTTCCTGCGGAGTCGGCGACATAGTAATAGACACCGTGATGACCCCGTACGGCCCGCTCGAGCGCGTCTTGGTCGCCTTCCAGCGCCATGTCCCCCAAGGCCTTGATTACGGAATTGGAGATGACCTCGAGCTCTTCCTCGTCCATTTCTGCGAAATGCAGGTCCAGGGATCTCACGCTGATCCAGTTGAACACCAGGAAGACGAGCAGCATGGCGATGCCGACCAAGCCGGTGACACGCCAGGCTAGCGACACGGGTCGCCGCAGCAACCGCCGGTCTTCACTCCCCATCCGGGACATCCAGCGTGTAACCCATTCCACGAACCGTTTGGATGAGCTTGGGTTCGAAATCATCATCGATCTTCGCGCGCAAACGCCGTATTGCGACGTCGATGACGTTGGTGTCGCTATCAAAGTTCATGTCCCATACCTGGGACGCGATCAGCGAGCGAGGCAGCACCTCCCCTTGCCGCCGCACCAGCAACTCCAATAGCGCAAATTCCTTGTTGGTCAGGTTGACCCGCTTGCCTGCCCGGATTGCGCGTCGACGGGGCAAATCAAGCTCCAGGTCCATCACCCGCATTCGGTCATGCTGTGTGGGCAGCGCCCCGCGCCGCAAGAGGGTACGCACCCGCGCCAATAGCTCGGCAAAAGCGAACGGCTTGACCAGGTAGTCGTCCGCTCCGAGTTCAAGCCCTTCGACGCGATCATCCACGTCCGAAAGCGCGGTCAAAAACAGAACCGGCACCTGGTTGCCTGCGTGCCGGACCGTGCTCAGGATCCGGCGACCATCAATGTCGGGCAACATCACGTCCAGGATGATGAGATCGTAGGTCTCCGTCATCGCCATGTGGTGCCCATCCAGGCCGGTGCGGGCCAGATCCACCACGAAGCCCGCCTCCATAAGTCCCTGGCGGACGTAGTCCGCGGTTTTGTTTTCGTCTTCGACGACCAGCAGTTTCATGTTTATTGACGGGCCCGAGGGGAGCGGATTGTCCATTGGTAGCAGCCTGGTAACGGTATCCGGGCGAGCCTGCCGCCCACATGACGCGAACATTACCAATATGTAATGCTGGAGTCAGCGGGACGACAATGGGCGCCGCTAGCATGGGTTACACCGTGCCGAAGCGCGTTCGGCCTCATGCAACGAGGTGCGCCCGTTGTCCCGACCGCTGCCCTTTCTGCGATCTCCCCGTCCGCAGTTTGTTCGTGGCCTCAAGACCGCTGCGGTCGTTGTGCTGCTGGTGGCGCTGGTGGCTTGGCTCGAAGGCCTGATTCCGACCTTCGGCGCAGCGGCCTTTCTGCTGATCCTTCTTGTGACCATCGGCGTGTATACGGTGCTGGAACGCGACCGGGATTGCTGCGAAACCTCTGCCGGGCCAGCCAGCATTCCCCACGCGGAACATCTCGGGGATAGCGCCCCTGTTTCGCCACTTGAAGCCGAGGCGGCAGCGGCCCGGGAGACCGGGCAGCACCCGGCCAAAGCGACTGATCCGTCCGTGGCGACAGCGCACAGCACGAACGGCGGGTGTTGCAGCGCCAGGCCTGACCACTCGCGCGAGTCGGGACTCCCCGGGAAGGAGCATCAAACCCGCGATCTGAGCCAGCTACAGGAACCGCCTGGAAATCCTCCCGGGACGGGTTGCTGTCACCCCGCCGAAGTGAACAACCCGTTGATGGTCGAGGCTGTAAAGCATGACAGCGCGACCGGGGTATCTCACAACCACTGACTGCGTTCAAAAGGGGGCGGTGATGCGGGCACGCCGATTTCTTGCCCGTCAGGAAGAAGGAGATCCACATGACTCACCATTCCGCCGCTGACAGACCCCAGGCAATGAACGAGTGCATTGACAACTGTACGCAGTGTCATGCGATTTGCCTGGAGACCATCAACTACTGCCTGACCAAGGGAGGCGACCATGCCGCGCCGGAGCACATCAGCCTCTTGGCTGCCTGCGCCGACATCTGCGCGACCAGTGCCGACGCAATGTTGCGTGGTACGAGCGTGCACGGCGTAATCTGTGGTGCCTGCGCCGAGATATGCCGCCGATGCGCGGATAGTTGCGAGTCCATGGGCGAGGACGAGCAGATGAAGCGCTGCGCGGAGATCTGCCGGCGCTGTGCCGATAGCTGCGAGGCCATGGCGTCCGCGGCCTGATTTCAACACTCAAGGTCCGGCCTCAAGGGCCGGACCTTGGATCTGTGGCGAAAGCTGCGGCGGTGACTGATCCTGCCATCGGTTGCGGAGGCCATGGCGCGCACGGTGAGGTTCGTCAGAACCAGATCCTCAGCCCCACAACCCATTTGCTGTCGTTGCGCGGCTGACCCGCCATTGCACGCAAATCCGCGGTGCGTCCATGGCTCCATTCGCGCTCAAAACCGATGTACGGCGCGAACTGGCGACGGATCTCGTAGCGCATTCGCAGACCGCCTTCCACCGTGCTCAGGCCGGAGCCCACCAGCTGTTCCGGGTCGGACTTGCCGAATGCGGTGGCTTCCGCCTTCCAGGTCAGGATCAGGCGGTTGGTGAGCAGCATCTCGTACTCGGCTTCAACGTTCAGTGCCGTGCGGCCGCTTTCGCCGATATAACCGGTCGCTTCCACCTCGAACAGATAAGGGGCCGTCCCTTGCACTCCGAACGCGGCCCAGGTTCGCGACGGCCCGGCTCCGAAATCCTGACGAATGCCCGCGACCAGATCCCACCATGGCCGGACCGGACGCCCGTAGAGCACCTCCAGCCGCCCACTTTCAACGGTCCCGTCCAGGGCATGGCCTTCGGTGCGCAGCCAGAGACGGTGCAAGTCGCTGCCCATCCATGCGCTGGCCTCCCAGCTGAGATCGGTGCCGGCGTTGGTGTCCGATGTTTCGAACTGGTCCAACAGCCAGAAAGAGTGCCGACTCGAACCGTGTTGGTGGTGCGGCTTCAAGGTTGGAAACGCGGCGGCGCGGTCGGCATCGGTAAGTGCTGGGATGGGATCGCGCGGTTCGTGACTCGGCCGCCTGCCCTCCTGGGGGTGGGCCATATCCGGCTGATCATGGATATTGCCAGGGTCGCCAGACTCGTGTGTCAGGGCATGAGCGCCATGATGCAGATGATGTGCGGAGTCATGCCCCGCTTCGTCGGGCACGGCGTGCGCGGCCCCCTGATCTGCGTGACCGCGGGCCGTACTTTTGGTTTCGGCAACCGGTGGAACGTCGGAATGCTCGTGAGCGTGATCTTGCTGGGCCTTGGCCGCCATGGGGGCTGCCAGGCTGGCAACCAGCGCAAGCCACAGTGCGGATTTCACCGGCCTCATTCCTCTACCCTCACTTCGCGGAACATCCCCGCTTCCATGTGATAGAACAAATGGCAGTGGTACGCCCAACGCCCCAGTGCATCGGCCCGGACGCGATAGCTTCGCTTCGTGCCAGGCGGCATGTCGACCGTGTGCTTGCGCAAATGGAAGTTGCCCTGCTCGTCCTCAAGGTCGCTCCAGAGGCCGTGCAGGTGGATGGGGTGGCTCATCATGGTGTCGTTGACCAGCACGATCCGCATGCGCTCGCCATAGGTCAGGCGCAGCGGGTCAGCATCGTTGAATCGGATGCCATCAAACGACCAGGAGAACCGTTCCATGTGGCCGGTCAGGTGAAGTTCCACCGTACGTCCGGGTTCGCGTCCATCGGGATCATCAAACAGGCTCCTGAGTTCCGCATACGTAGCCACATGGCGCCCATTTTCCCGCAGCCCGATGCCGGGATCGGCGAGCTTGGGCTCTGGCGTCATGGTCTGCATGTCCACCAGCGGATTGTCGGTTTCGCTGTCCGGGTGTTGCTGCATACCGCCACCGTCGCGGGCGGCGTGGCCGTGGGACGCATGCCCGCCGTGGTCGTGGTGCGACTGTGCCGTTCCGGCGTGTTCAGCTGCTGGAGAACTCCCATGACTACCGCCATGCGCGCCATGATCGCCATGGCCCATGTCCGCCATGGTCAGAAGCGGACGCGGATCGACGGCCGGGACAGGCGCCCGAAGGCCGTCGCGGACCGCCAGCGTGCCGCTGACATAGCCCGTGCGCGCATTGTCCTGGGCGAAGATGGTGAACGCATCCTGCCCCGACGGCTCGACGATCACGTCAAACGTCTCGGCGGCGCCCAGCCGGATCTCATCGACAGTCAAGGGATGCACATACTGGCCATCGACGGCCACCACGGTCATCTTGAGACCCGGGATGCGCACGTCGAAATAGGTCATCGCCGAACCGTTGATAACGCGCAGGCGGATCTTCTCGCCCGGGCGGAACAGCGCCGTCCAGTTGCCCAGCGCCGTGACCCCGTTCATGAGGAACGTGTAGGTGTGGGCGTTGACGTCGGAGAGATCCGTTGGCGTCATGCGCATGCGCCCCCACTCGCCCCTGTCGCGCAGTGTTTCCCGCAGGCCTTCCTGGCGCACGTCCCGGAAGAAGTCGCCGACCGTACGTTGGTAATAATTGTCGTACTCGGAGAATTTCTTCAGGCGGTCAAACAGCCGGGCGGGATCCATGTCGGTCCAGTCCGACAGGAAAACGACGTAGTCCCGGTCATAGGTGAACGGCTCCGGGTCAATCGGATCGATGATCAGCGGGCCGTACATCCCGCCCTGCTCCTGGAACCCGGAGTGGCTGTGATACCAGTAGGTACCGCCCTGGCGAACGTCGAATTCGTACAGGAAGCTCTGCCCCCGATCGATGCCGTCGAAGCTCAGGCCCGGGACCCCATCCATGTTGGAAGGCAACAGGATTCCATGCCAGTGGATCGATGTGGCCCCACCGTGGATCGACCCAAGCGGAAGGTCGTTGCGGACCCGCAGTTGCACCCGGGTACCTTCCTTCCAACGCAGGATCGGACCCGGTACTGAACCATTGATGGTGATGGCCGGTCGGGTCTTGCCGGTGTAATTGACGAGTGTCTCGCCGATGCTCAGATCAAACTGGGTGCCTGCCAGCACCTCGGGTTGGCCTGGCGAGCGCAACGCCCAGCTTTGCCTGGGCCAGGCGCCCAACGCCAACAGGCTGCCGCCTGCGGCCAGGCCTTGGACGAACCGGCGGCGGGTAAAGGCCGGCCCTTGAAGGCCGAGATCAGGGGTACCAAGGGACATCAGGATCTCCAAATCATTGCGCTTCCAACCCGCACCCCCCAGACGAAAAGCTACGCCCGGGACGACAAGGCGGAGGCATGAATCTAGGCTGCGGCGACTGTCCAGACGCTGACCCCAATATTACTTTTGCGTCATGTCCTTCCCGCCGCGGCCATGACGCGATGAGCGGCGCTGGCGACCAGGCGCTGCCGCGGCCCGGCATGGATGACAGGAACGTAATGAATGGGTCACTGGGGTGACAGCGGCGTCCCCCTAGGCTGGAAAGGTGGTCCCCGCCGGGGGCCTTCAAATCCTGCCTCCTACCGTGGGGCGAAGCCGGGTGACGCCATGAATCGTACTCTCAACCCCCGCTCCTGGGCCTTGGGCATCAGCCTCGCCGCTGGCCTGCTGGTTTCGACCGTCGCCCAGGCCCACATCACCCTCGTCGACTCTTCTCCTGCTGTCGACGCCGTGGCCAGTTCCGTGACCCGAATCGACCTTGTCTTCAGCGAAAGGCTGGTCGAGCGCGGATCCAGGGTGCAACTGGAGCCAATCGGGATGGACGGCCAGGCGAGCGCAGCTGCTTCCCACGTGACCATCGAGGTGATCAACGACGGCACCACGCTGCGCGTGACCCCCCATCACACGCTGGATGCCGGTCGTTATCACGTGCGGTGGAGAGCTGTTGGCGAAGATGGCCATCCGGCGACGGGTGACTTCATGTTCACCGTCGAGTGATTGGCCGCTGCCATGGCGCCCCCTGTCGATTACGCATTCCGGTTCCTTCAGTATCTGGACCTGATGCTGTTGTTCGGCGTTCCTCTGTACGCCTGGTATGCGCGCGCGGCTCTCCGCCACGCTGGACTGGACTCGACATATCCCCCTGGTGCCCCGTTACGCATCCTTCTGCTGGTTGCAGGCTTGTTGGGCGTAGGCCTGCTGGCTCTCGAAGTGGTGCGAGCTCCGGCTGCCATCCTGGGGTTGAGCGCATCGGAGCTGGTGCTCGATGACTTCCGCTGGTATCTGCTGGATACCGCGGCAGGTCGGGCCACGCTCGTCCGCCTGGTGGCGCTGCTGCTGGTGGTATGGACGCTCGCTGGACATCGCCTGGTCCGCTCCGCGCTGCCTGTCCGGAGGGTCAGCCTGTTTGCCGGCATTGCGCTGGCCACACTCGCCTGGAACGGCCACGCCGCCGCTGGAGATGGCGCCGCGGGAAGCGCGCGCCTGGTCGCGGGAGTCGTCCATCTTCTGGCCGCCGGGGCCTGGCTTGGAGCCATCGCAGCGCTGCTGGGATTGCTTGTGACCCGACATGCCGCCGCTGGCAGGGAGACCAAGTCGCTCCTGCATGCATTTGCCCTGCCTGGATCCCTGATCGTTGGCCTGTTGGCGGCGTCGGGGGCCTTCCATTACGCAGAGCTTCTCGGCTGGTCCGGGACGATGCTTTTCGAGGGGAGCTACGGGCGGCTGATGGCGCTCAAGCTCGCGCTCTTTGGCGCAATGCTTGTGCTGGCGGCGTTGCACCGGTGGTGGCTGGTGCCCCGACTGGATTGGAAGGAATTCGGGCCTGTGCGTCCGCGGCGACGGCTGCAATGGAGCATCGGAATGGAGGGACTGGGCGCACTTCTTATCGTGCTCATCGTATCCGTGCTCGGCCTTCTCAGCCCGTATCAGTAGACACCTTTGGTTCTTGGGAGAACTCATGAATATCCGGATTATCCGCTTCACGCCATGGCTGGCATTGGCCCTGTTTTCGGTGGTGGCCTGCTCCAACGATGCCGCGTCGACGACGCTCACGACCGCGTCGGGCTCGAATGCGCCTGCGACCGTCGGCGCGGACATGGACCGGACAGTCGACATCTCACAGCTTCCGGTGATGGTCGTTCACAAAACGCCCTGGTGCGGCTGCTGCGGCGCCTGGGTGGAGCACATGCAACATGCCGGGTTCGAAGTCGAGGTCCATGACATGGAGGACCTTGGTCCGACAAAGGCACGACTGGGAGTTCCCTATGCCAAGGGCTCCTGCCACACCACCGAGATCGGTGGCTACCTGGTGGAAGGCCATGTACCCGCCGAGGACATCAAGCGGCTGCTACGGGAGAAGCCGGATGCGGTTGGGCTGGTACTGCCTGGCATGCCGATGGGATCGCCCGGCATGTTAGGGCCCAACGGCCAGCGGGAACCCTTCACTGTCGAACTCGTCCGGCGTGACGGGACGACCGAGCCGTTCTCGAGCCACTGAGGGGAAGACCCATGCAAGCTCCCCGTCTCCGCCTGTTCGGCTGGGCCGTCGCCAGCGTGCTGTTTGCGTTCTCGCTCTCGAGCGTTGCCGCAGAACCCATACCGGGCCGGACAGTGGATTCGGTCCGGGCCTGGCTGATCGAACGCAACCCGGAACTGCGCGCAGTTGGACTGGAGGCTGAGGCGGCGGAAGCGCGTGTTTATCCTGCCGGCGCACTGCCTGATCCCTCCGCCTCACTCACGCTTCGCGGTCCGGATGTGCCTTGGCAGCGGGGCGAAGGCGGGCGCGAAGTCTCCTACGCCCTGCGCCAGCGCGTCCCGCTCTGGGGCAAGCGCGGCCTGGCGCGGACCGTCGCCAGCCAGGACGCGGTCGCGCTCGGCCTCGACCGCGTCACCGCGACGCGCGACCTCTTGGCTGATGCCGAGGCGGCCTACGTACGCTACTGGCACGCAGACCAGGCGGTCGCTGTGCTCGATCGGCGCATCGTCCTCCTCCGCCAGATCGAAGAGATCGCCGGCGTTCGCTACGCCCTGGGCCGTGCGGCACAGCAGGACGCGATCCGTGCCCAGGTCGAGCAGACCAGCCTCCAGCGCGAGCGGATCGAGCGCCTCGCGGCCAAACAGGAGGCAGTCGCTACGCTCAACGCCGTGCTCGGCCGCCGCTCCGACGCGCCCTTGGCCACGCCCGACGAGGCGCCCGGCTTGTTCGTGCGCAGCGCGTCCCTTGCCGAAGCCCTGAACGGCGCGGATGCGCATCCGGCGGTACGGTCGCAGCAGGCCCGCGCCGAGGCCGCCCGCACGAACGTGGTGCTGGAGCGTCGCAACCGGTTTCCCGACATCACCGTGGGCGTTGGCGCGATGCAGCTCGGCAACGGCATCGAAAGCACCGAGCTGATGCTGGAGGTCGAGATCCCGTTCCAGCAGCGTGCGCGCCGCGAACGCGAGCGCGAATCGCGCCTGCTCGAAGACGCGGCGCTGGCGCGGATGGAAGCCACGCTGCGGGCCGTCGAGGAACGCGGCGCCTCCGCCTGGGCGCAGTGGACCAGCGCACGCGAACGCCGGCAACTGATCGAGAACACGCTGCTGCCGCAGGCCGACGCCACCTGGCAGTCCGCGCTGGCCAGCTACCAGGTCGGCGAAGTCGACTTCGGGACGCTGCTGGAAGCACTCAATGAATGGCAGGGCGCCGACCTCGCACGGGTCGATGCACTGCGTGACGAACTGTTGGGCGCCGCCGCCGTGCGCGCCATCGAAGGAGAGATCCGATGACCCGTGTCCAGACCCTGTCGCTCGCCATCGGCGTCGCACTCGCCGCCCTCGCCGTCGGCTGGATGGCCGGCCGCGCGACGAACGATGCTCCGAGCGCAGCCACGTCCGCCGAAGCGCCGGCCGCGGAACGCAAGGTGCTCTATTACCGCAATCCCATGGGCCTTCCGGACACCTCGCCGGTGCCGAAGAAGGACCCGATGGGCATGGACTACATTCCGGTCTACGCCGGCGACGCGCCTGCCGCGGCGCCGGGAACGGTGGTGATGCCACCCGACAAGGTGCAGGCGCTGGGCGTGCGCACCGAAGCGGTCCAGCGCGCAGTCCTGGCTGCGACCGTGCGCACCAGCGGCACCGTCGAGGTTGACGAGACCCGGCAGTACGCGATCGCGCCACGCTTCGAAGGCTGGGTGGAGCGGTTGTACGCGAACCAGACCGGCATGCGGGTCCGCGCGGGGCAACCGCTGCTGTCCGTCTACAGCCCGCAGCTGGCCGCGGCGCAGCAGGAATACCGGCTGGCCGACGAGACCGCCCGCAGGCTGGCGGCGTCCGACCCCGCGAGCGCGGCGTCAATGATCCGGCTGCGCGATGCCGCCCGCACCCGCCTGCGCAACTGGGAAATCAGCGACGCGCAGCTCGGCAAGACGGCCCTGGTGCTCACCGCACCCGCGGACGCGGTCGTGATCGAGAAGCCGGTGGTCCAGGGCGCGCGCTTCGAGCCGGGCGAGACCATCCTGCGCCTGGCCGACCTGTCGACGGTGTGGGTGATCGCCAAGGTGCCCGCGGCGCAGGCCGCGGACATCAAGCCCGGCCAGGCGGCCCGGTTTGAAACCGTGGCCCTGCCTGGCCAGGTGGCCGAGGGCGAAGTCGCCTTCGTGCAGCCCATCATCGATGCCATGACCCGCACGGTGGACGTGCGCATCGCGCTGCCCAACCCGGCCGGCGATCTGCGTCCAGGGCTCTACGGAACGGTGCTGCTCGAGGAGCCGGGGTCCGGACCGGTCCTGACCGTCCCGCGCTCGGCCGTGCTCGACAGCGGCACCCGCCAGGTGGTGCTGGTCGAGACCGGCCCCGGCAGTTTCGCGCCGCGGGATGTCACCCTGGGGCGGCGCGGCGGCGATCGTATCGAGATTCTGGACGGGGTCGCCGAGGGCGAGCAGGTCGTGGTCTCGGCCAACTTCCTGATCGACGCAGAAAGCAACCTGCAGTCGGCGCTCCAAGGACTTGAAGGTCACACAGGACACGGGACCCCCTCGGGCACCACTGAGGATCCGCACGCCGGGCACGGTGAGGACGCCGCTGACCCGCATGCAGCCCATGGTGATGAGGTTGCTGATCCGCACGCCGGCCACTCCATGCCCGCCGCCCCGGAGAAGACTCCGCCCTCCCCCAGCAGCCACGAGGGGCACTGACATGCTTGGCCGCCTCATCGAATGGTCGGTCCGCAACGTCTTCCTGGTCCTGGTGATGACACTGGCGATCGTCGCCGGTGGCATCTACGCACTGATGAACACGCCGCTGGATGCCCAGCCGGACCTGTCGGACGTGCAGGTGATCGTGTTCACCGAGTATCCGGGGCAGGCGCCCCAGGTGGTCGAAGACCAGGTCACCTATCCGCTGACCAGCGCCCTGCTCGCGACGCCGAAGTCGAAGGACGTCCGCGGCTTCTCGTTCTTCGGCGCCTCCTTCATCTACGTCATCTTCGAAGAAGGCACGGACCTGTACTGGGCGCGCTCGCGCGTGCTCGAGAACCTCAACGTCGCGTCGAAAAACCTGCCGGCTGGCGTGGCACCGGCACTGGGACCCGACGCGTCCGGCGTGGGCTGGGTCTACCAGTACGTGCTGCAGAGCGACCGCCACTCGCTGGACGAGCTGCGCGCCATGCAGGACTGGTACCTGCGCTACCAGCTCACCACCGCGCCCGGCGTGGCCGAGGTCGCCAGCGTCGGCGGCTTCGTGCGCCAGTACTCGATCACCGTCGACCCCGTGCGCCTGCGCGAGTTCGACATCCCGATCTCACGGGTGTCCGAAGTGATCGCCGCGAGCAACCGCGACGTCGGCGGCCGCGTGATCGAAATGGCCGAGACCGAGTACATGGTCCGGGGACGTGGCTACCTGCGCGGCATCGAGGACATCGAG
This sequence comes from Luteimonas dalianensis, assembly GCF_049339425.1. Classification (NCBI taxonomy): domain Bacteria; kingdom Pseudomonadati; phylum Pseudomonadota; class Gammaproteobacteria; order Lysobacterales; family Lysobacteraceae; genus Luteimonas; species Luteimonas dalianensis. The sequence goes on from NZ_JBMPPO010000001.1 coordinate 221,953, forward strand.
AGCCTGGTGCTGCGCGCCGAAGGCGGCGCACCGGTGCTGATCGGCGACGTCGCCCGGGTCGAACTGGTGCCCGACGAGCGCCGTGGCATCGCCGACCTGGACGGCGAAGGCGACGTCGTGGGCGGGATCGTCATTGCGCGCTTCGGCGAAAACGCCCTGGCCGTGATCGGCGGGGTAAAGGACAAGATCGCGGAACTTGCACGCGGCTTGCCCGAAGGCGTCAGCGTCCAGGCGGTCTACGACCGGTCCGACCTGATCGTGCGCGCGATCAAGACCCTGCGCACGACATTGCTCGAGGAGAGCCTGATCGTCGCGCTGGTGTGTCTGGTGTTCCTCTTCCATGCCCGCAGCGCGCTGGTCGCGATCGTCATGCTGCCGGTCGGCGTTCTGATCGCGGTGATCGCCATGCGTGCGCTGGGCATGAACTCCAACATCATGAGCCTGGGCGGCATCGCGATCTCGATCGGCGTGATGGTCGATGCGGCGATCGTGATGATCGAAAACGCGCACAAGCACATCGAACGCTCCGACGGCTCCCGCAGCCGGGCCCAGCTGATCATCGACGCCTGCCGCGAAGTCGGGCCGGCGCTGTTCTTCAGCCTGATGATCATCACGGTCTCCTTCCTTCCGGTGTTCGCCCTGGAGGCGCAGGAAGGCCGGCTGTTCAAGCCGCTGGCGTTCACCAAGACCTTCGCCATGGCCGGTGGCGCGCTGCTGTCGGTGACGCTGGTGCCGGTGCTCATGCTGCTGTTCGTGCGCGGCAAGATCGTGCCCGAGCACAAGAACCCGGTGAACCGGATCCTGGTCGCGGCCTATCGGCCCGTGATCGACGTCGTGCTGCGGCACCGCATGGCCACGATCGCGTTCGCGCTGGTCGCACTGTTCGCCAGCCTGTGGCCGGCATCGCGCCTGGGCAGTGAGTTCATGCCCACGCTCAACGAGGGCACGCTGCTGTACATGCCGGCGTCGCTGCCGGGCATGTCGGTGACCAAGGCCTCCGAGCTGCTGCAGCAGCAGGACCGGATCATCAAGGGCTTCCCGGAAGTGGAGTCGGTGTTCGGCAAGGCGGGTCGCGCCCTGACCGCCACCGACCCGGCACCGTTGGAGATGTTCGAGACCGTCATCAACCTCAAGCCCGAGGACCAGTGGCGGGACGGCATGACCACCGACAAGCTCATCGCCGAAATGGACGAGGCGCTGAAGTTCCCGGGCGTGGCCAACTCCTGGACGATGCCGATCAAGGCCCGCACCGACATGCTGGCCACGGGCATCCGCACGCCCGTGGGCATCAAGCTGTTCGGCAGCAACCTGGAGCAACTGGACGCGCTGGCCACCGAGATCGAAGCGGTGGTGCGTGAGGTGCCGGGGACGACCAGCGCGTTCGCCGAGCGTCTGACCGGCGCCTACTACCTCGACATCACCCCCGACCTTGGGCGCCTGGCCCAGTACGGCGTGACCCTGGGCGAGGTGCAGGACGTGGTGGCGGCCGCTCTGGGCGGCGAGATCGTCACCACCATCCTTCAGGGCCGCGAGCGATTCAGCGCGATCGTGCGCTATCCGCGCGAGCTGCGAGACGATCCGCACCGTATCGGCAACCAGGTCCTGGTGCCCGTGCCCGGCGGCGCGCAGGTGCCCCTTGGCGAGTTGGCGCGCATCGAGGTCACGAAAGGGGCACCGAGCATCCGCACCGAAAACGCGATGCTGGCGGCCTACATCTACGTCGACACGCGCGAGAGCGACCTGGGCCGCTACGTGCAGGCCGCGCAGGATGCGGTCGCCGAGCAGGTGCAGTTCCCGCCGGGCTACTACGTGACCTGGAGCGGACAGTACGAATACATGCAGCGCGCCGCCGAAAAGATGCGCGTCGTCGTCCCGGTGACGCTGGCGCTCATCTTCCTGCTGCTGTACCTCAACTTCCGCCGCGTCACCGAGTCGCTGATCGTGATGCTGTCGGTGCCGTTCGCACTGGTCGGCGGCGTGTGGCTGATGTGGATGCTCGACTACAACGTCAGCGTCGCGGTGATCGTCGGCTTCATCGCACTGGCCGGCGTCGCCGCGGAAACCGGCGTGGTGATGCTGATCTATCTCGACCACGCGCTGGAAGCTCGCGCCGCGCAGCGCCAGGCCGAAGGCCGCTCGCTGGATGCCGGCGATCTGCGCGACGCGATCATCGAAGGCGCGGTCGACCGCGTGCGCCCGAAGATGATGACCGTGGTCGCGATCATGGCCGGCCTGCTGCCGATCATGTGGAGCAGCGGCACAGGCTCGGAAGTCATGCGCCGCATCGCCGCGCCGATGGTGGGCGGCATGGTGTCGTCGACGGTGCTGACGCTGGTGGTGATCCCGGCACTGTACTCGTTGATCAAGCAGCGGCAGCTGGCCAGGAAGCGGCCAATGGCTGCTGCGCTGCCGGCGGACGTGTCGTGATGTGGCCGACCTTCAACGCGCCAGGGCAAAGGCGGTCCGCGTGTTCGTTGACCCAAGATTATCGCTGCGGGAGCACTCGATGCCTTGGTGTGGATGGAGGCGTGTCAGCCGAGCTTGACCTGTGTGCGGGACACAGGTCTAGCGTGATCACCATCCTTCCTGGAGCGCGCCAATGATGGGCAAAGACGAAGCAGCGCCGCAGCTGATGACGGTACGCCAGCTGGCACAGCAGGGCGACGTCACGGTGCATGTGGTGCGCAACTATCTGCGGCGCGGCCTGCTACAGGCGGCCACGCACACCGAGGGCGGGTATCAGCTCTTCTCGGCTTCGGAGCTCCAGCGCCTGCACTTCATTCGCGCGGCACAGCAGCTTGGTTTCACGCTGGCCGAAATCGAGGAAATCATCCACTACAGCCTGCAGCGGCATAGTCCCTGCCCGCTTGTGCGGGACATCATCCGGCGCAGGCTCGACGACACCCGCCAGCAACTGGACAGGCTCCTCGCCATGCACCAACGGATGGAGCGTGCCATCCACGCTTGGGCCGCGCTGCCGGACTCCATTCCGACTGGCGACGATGTCTGCGCATTGATCGAAGCCGTTGCCGCGACAGAAGGCGGCAAGTTCGTCAGGTCCACCCCGCGACGCCTTCTCGGACGCCTCACTCAGGATTTGCCATGACTGCCCCCCGCTCTCCAACCACGTCGGGGTCCGGACGTTGGGTCTTCTGGATTTTCCTTGCGCTGGCCGTCTTCTATCTTGGCGTCGAGCATCGCGCCCACCTTGCTGGAGCACTCCGCTGGTTGCCATTGGCCATCCTGCTGCTGTGCCCCCTCATGCATGTGTTCATGCACAAAGGACATGGCGGACATGGACAAGGCGGCAATGCCGACGACTCATCCAATGGGGGCCATGGCGGCAGCAAGCGGGCGCTGACCGACGAAACGTCCGACACCTCGAACGGAGGGCAATGACATGCACGCATCTGACGCTGGCTACGGTCTTTGGCTCCTCGCCGCCATCAACGCCGCCTTCTTCATCTTCTTCGCCTGGAGCTTCTACAAGCCGTTGACGCGGTGGGACTGGCGGGGGTTCGGGATGTTCTCCGCCTTCGTTGTGGCGCTGTTCGCGGAAATGTATGGCTTCCCGCTGACACTGTACGTCCTGGGCGGCTGGCTCAGCGCCAACTATCCGCAGGTGAACTGGCTCAGCCATGACGCGGGCCATTTGCTGGAGATGTGGTTCGGCTGGCGCGCCAATCCGCATTTCGGTCCATTCCACATCGCGAGTTTCGTGTTTATCGGCGGAGGGTTCTGGTTGTTGTCGACCGCCTGGCCCGTGCTGTATCGGGCACAGCGAGAGGGTCGGCTTGCCCGTGAGGGCGTGTATGCGCGCATGCGCCACCCGCAGTACGTTGCCTTCGTGCTGGTGCTGACCGGCTTCCTGCTGCAGTGGCCGACGCTGCTCACACTCATCAGCTTTCCGGTGCTCGTGTGGGCCTATGCCCGCCTCGCTCGCCGTGAGGAGAAAGATTGCCTGAGCCGCTTTGGCGACGACTACGCCCGCTACATGCAGGAGGTCCCGGCCTTCCTCCCGCGACGCCGGCGCGGCGCCGCGCCATCGCCGGGAGAAGCATGATGACGCAGGTTGAGGAGCTGCCTGGGCAACGCTCCGCCGTTCAAGTTGCCCACCTGCATGGTCTCTCCGTTCGTGTTGTCGCCGCAGATCTCCGTCTCCGTTCAGGCCCATCCAAGGAGTCCACTCAATGAATACGGTCACACCCGTTGCCTGTTCCGCAGCCCCACGTACCAATTCCTACCGCTGGTTCGCCGCACTGGCGCTGGTGGGCGCACTCGCATTCTCCTTCGCACTGCCGGGCGTCGCATCCGCGAGCGAGGGCGGGTTCCGCCACAACGTCTTGATGCGCGGCCAGGTGTTGGAGAAGGGGGACGAGACGCTCGTGGTCTGCGTCGGGCAGGCCGACGGCGCCCAGGTCGGGCAGGTGCTGGATGTGATCCGGCACAAGCGCCGTATCCGGCATTCGCGGGCCGGCGGTCCACGCTATCGCCGCGAGAACATCGGTCAAGTACGGATCGCCGAACTGTTCGACAGCCACTACGCGGAGGCTGAAGTGATCTCCGGCAGCCCCAAGGTCAACGACACAGTGGAGCTGATCCGCCCCTGACAAGCGCGCAGGCGATGCAGATGCGCCTCGGCCCTCGCCATGCCATCAGCAATCACTTCCCTTCCAGGACAGGAGCCACAACATGACATCGTCTTCCAGCTCCACCCTGCAATTCCTCGGTGCCGCGGGCACTGTGACTGGCTCGCGCTACCTGGTTGAGGCCAACGGTCAGCGCGTGCTCGTGGACTGCGGCCTGTTCCAGGGCTACAAGCAATTGCGCGACCGCAACTGGGCTCCGTTTCCCGTCGAGCCGTCATCGATCGACGCGGTGGTCCTGACCCACGCCCACCTGGACCATTCGGGCTACTTGCCCGCACTGGTCAAACAAGGGTTCCGCGGCCGGATCCACTGCACCCATGGCAGCGTGGCCCTGTGCGGCCTGCTGCTTCCCGACAGTGGATACCTGCAGGAAGAGGATGCTAAGTATGCAGCGCGCAAAGGGTACTCCAAGCACAAGGAACCACGACCGCTTTATACCGAGGATGACGCCCGCCGCAGCCTGAAGCAGCTCAAGGGGCATGACTATGGTCGCGACATCGAGGTCGCATCAGGCGTCACGATCCGCTTCCATCCTGCCGGCCACATCCTGGGCGCTGCCCACGTCAGCCTGGACGTCCAGGGCCAGCGCCTGCACTTCAGTGGTGACCTGGGCCGGCAGCAGGAGTCTCTGATGAACCCGCCAACGCCCCTGCCCGCCTGTGACGTACTGGTCTGCGAATCCACATATGGCAATCGGGAACACGTTCCGATCGACCAGGAGGCGGAGCTGGCCCCCATCATCCGCCGCGTCGCTGCCCGTGGGGGCGTAATCGTCATTCCGGCCTTTGCCATCGGTCGCGCCCAGGCGCTCATGCTGCATATCGCCCGGTTGCGCGAGCGCAAGGACATCCCTCGCGTGCCGGTCTACCTCAACAGCCCGATGGCAATCAACGCGACCCGGCACTACCACGCCCACCATTCCGAGCACCACGTGTCCGAAGAGGACTGCCAGCGGATGTTCGACGTGGCCACCTTCGTCAACACTGTAGAAGAGTCGAAGGCGCTCAACCGCCAGCGCGGGCCGATGATCATCATCTCGGCCAGCGGCATGATCACCGGCGGGCGCGTGTTGCACCACATCGAGGCGTTCGGCCCCGATGACCGCAACGCGATCCTGCTCGCGGGCTACCAGGCCGGAGGAACACGCGGTGCCGCGCTGGCGGCAGGCAAGCGCACGTTGCGCATGTTCGGCCGCGAGGTCCCCATCCGCGCTGAAGTGGTGCAGCTGGAAGGCTTCTCCGGCCACGCCGACGCCGGGGAGTTGCTGGACTGGATGCGCACCGCGCCGTCCGCGCCGCGCGTGGTGTACCTCACCCATGGCGAGCCCGATGCAGCCGACACACTGCGCGCGCGCGTGCAGCGTGAACTGGGCTGGCGTGCGCGCGTGCCGGAGCACCTGGAGCAAGTCGGATTGGAGGATGCGAGATGACCACGCAGGCCCCGGGCCACACCCGCCTGCGCGTCACCCGTGCCGGCATCGACACCTACCAGCAGCCGGTGGTCTATATGCACCGTGACTGCGAAGTCTGCCGCTCGGAAGGCTTTGCCGCGATGACGCGCGTGAGGCTGGACGTCGGCGCGCGCACGCTGGTGGCGACGCTGAACGTGGTCGTCGACGATCGGCTCGGCCTCGACGAGGTGGCGCTGTCGGAGGCCGCGTGGACGCTCCTCGATCCCATGCGCGATGCCCTCGCCCGGGTGCGGCATGCGGAACCCGCGTCGTCGGCAGGCGCGCTCCGCGCCAAGGTGTTCGGGGCACGGCTGGACGACGCGCAGTACCTCGCCCTGGTGCAGGACGTGATGGAAAGCAGGCTGTCGGACCTGGAGCTTGCCGCTTTCGTCACGGCCAGCGCGGGCGACCGCCTCGACAACGCCGAGACGACCTCGCTGACACGGGCCATGATCGCCGTTGGCCAGCGCCTGGATTGGGGCGATGGGCCGGTGCTGGACAAGCATTGCGTCGGCGGCCTGCCCGGCAATCGCACCACGCCGATCGTGGTGGCCATCGTGGCTGCGCTGGGCTACCGCATCCCGAAGACGTCCTCGCGCGCGATCACGTCGCCCGCGGGCACCGCCGACACCATGGAGGTCATGGCGCCCGTGGCGCTCGATCTGGCGGAGATGCGCCGGGTGGTGGAGCGCGAGGGCGGCTGCATCGTCTGGGGTGGCAACGTGCGCCTGAGTCCGGCCGACGACATCCTGATCCGGGTGCAGCGCCCGCTGGATTTCGACAGCGACGGTCAACTGGTGGCCAGCGTGCTGTCGAAGAAGATAGCCGCGGGCTCCACCCACGTCCTGATCGACATGCCGGTGGGTCCGACGGCCAAGGTGCGAGGTGAGGCCGCGGCCCACAGCCTCGGCACGCGGCTTGCCCACACCGCGGGCGCGCTGGGATTGCAGTTGGGCATCCATCGCTCCGACGGCAGCCAGCCGGTGGGGCGGGGAATCGGTCCGGCGCTCGAGGCGCACGATGTGCTCAAGGTGCTGCGCAACGCAGCCGATGCACCCGCCGACCTTCGCGAACGCGCACTTGCGCTGTCCGCGGCGCTGCTGGACATGGCACCGGGCAGCAACGCCGGCACCGGACTGGAGCGCGCGCGCGGCGTGCTGGATTCCGGGGCGGCGCTGGCCAAGTTCCTGGCGATCTGCGAGGCCCAGGGAGGCTTCCGCGAACCGCCACGGGCGGCGTTCACCGCCGACGTCCCGGCGCCTGCATCGGGCCGCATCGCGGCGATCGACAACCGCAGGCTGGCCAAACTGGCCAAGCTGGCCGGCGCCCCGACATCCCCCACCGCCGGCCTCGAAACCGGTCTGCGGATCGGCGATACGGTCGAGCGCGGACAGCCCATGATGACCCTGCATGCGGAGTCGCCGGGAGAACTGGCCTACGCCCTGGAGCACGCCGCGACGCTGCAACCCTTTGTGCTTGGAGAGGTTCCATGACCCGTGTGCTGATGCCCTTCCCGGCCGATGCAGTGTTGGCCGGCAACATCAACCAGCCCCTGCAGGCGCGCATTGCACCCGTGGCTTGGCGGCACTTCCCAGATGGCGAGTCGCTGGTCACCCTGGACGACGCACTGGCCGGAGCCGATGTGGCGCTCCTGGCCAGCCTGCGCAACGCCGATGCCACGGCCCTCCCGTTGCGCTTCGCCGCCCGGACCGCGCGCGAGTTCGGGGCTCGTTCGGTCGGCCTCATCGCACCCTACCTGGGGTATATGCGCCAGGACACCCGCTTCCATCGCGGCGAGGCGGTCAGTACACCGCTGTTTGCGCAATTCCTCGAAGAGGCTTTCGACTGGCTGGTGACCGTGGACCCGCACCTGCACCGCGTCGAGCGCCTGCAGTCGCTCTACCGCATTCCGACGGTCCACGTATCGGCGACGCCGGCCGTGGCCCGCTGGATCGCTGAGACCGTCCCCGACGCTGTGCTGATCGGCCCTGACAGCGAGAGCGAGCAGTGGGTAGCGGACATCGCCGCCCTGTCCGGCATGCCCTACCAGGTGCTGGCCAAGGAGCGGCACGGCGACTACGACGTGCGCGTCAGCCTGCCCGACCCGGCAGCCGTGGCTGGTCGGACTCCGGTGCTGATCGACGACATCGTGTCGTCCGGCCACACGATCCTGGAGACCCTCGCACACCTGCGCCGGTTGTCGTTACCGTCGCCGTTGCTGGTCGCCATCCATCCGGTGTTCGCAGGCGACGCCTATGCCCGCCTGCAGGAGGCGGGCCTGGCCCGCATCGTCAGCACTGACACCATTTCCCACCCCTCCAACGCCATCGCGCTGGGTGCGGACCTCGCCGCCGCGGCATCGACCCTGATGACCGCTTCGACCGATTCCCCGGAGGACCCATGAACCCGCATCTCAACTGCTGCACCGCCGACCAGCTGTCGGCCGCCGAGCGCCAGCGGATCCTTGAACTCGCCGACGCCCACCGGCAGGCCGATCCCGCGTTCGCCCATTGGGCTGCCGGCTACGGCGTGATCCGGCATGACCCGCTCACCCAGCTTCGGGTCCGCCAGATGGTGGACGAACTGGTGGCCCTTGGGCGCACGCCCGATGCCGGCACCGCCTGGCAGCGGCTCGCCGCGGCCGACCGCGTCACCAGCGCCGGCATGTGGCTGGTGGCGCACATGACCTACAGCCAGCGCGTTCGTACCGACGGCGCGGCCCTGGAGGTCGATGATTTCAAGACCACGCCTGAAGGCCACACCGGCGGGTCCCTCAACATGGTGCCCGCCTACGCCGGCTACCTGCTGATGGATTCCCTGGATGGCGTCACCCGCGCGTGGATGATGGGCCAGGGGCACTGCGTGGCCGCCATCGACGCGCTGAACGTGCTGGTTGGCAACATGACCGACCGGCACGCCGAACGTTACGACCGCACCGGCGAAGGGCTGAGCCGGTTCGTAAGCGACTTCTATGCCTACACCCTCAATCCGGACGGAACGCCGGCGTCGCCCCTCGGCTCCCACGTCAATGCGCACACCGCCGGGGGCGTGATGGAAGGCGGCTATCTCGGCTTTGCCGAGCTGCAGTACGTGCATGCGCCGCTCAAGGATGAACGCCTGGTCGCCTTCCTCAGCGACGGTGCGTTCGAGGAACAGCGTGGCAGCGACTGGGCGCCACGCTGGTGGCGCGCCGAGGACAGCGGACTGGTCAGCCCGATCATCATCCTCAACGGGCGCCGCATCGAACAGCGCAGCCAGATCACCCAGCAGGGCGGCGAGCGGTGGCTGGACCGGCACCTGCGATTGAACGGCTTTGATCCGATCGCGCTGGACGGGCGCGATCCGGCCAGCATCGCGTGGGGCATCCACGTGATGGAGTCGCGCCTGCAAGCGGGCGCCGCTGTTCCCGCCGACGTGCGGCTGCCCTATGGCATCGCCGAAACCGTCAAGGGCTTCGGCTTCCCCGGCGCCGGGACCAACGCCTCGCACAACTTGCCGCTGCCGGGGAATCCGGCGAAGGATGCCGCGGCGCGCACGCTCTTCAATGAAGGCGCAGCGGCGCTGTTCGTGGCCGCGTCGGAGCTCGAGCAGGCCGTTGCCGCACTCAACAGCCACGATCTCCAGCAGCGGGTGCGCGAGCGCGACCATGCGCTGGCCGATCGCCAGGTGGAACCGCCCCGCGTCCCGGCGATCGCCGACCGCGGCGCCGGCGGTGAGAGCTCGCCAATGACCGCACTCGACGAGCAGTTCGTCGCCATCGCCGAGGCGAATCCGGGACTGCGGGTGCGCGTGGGCAATCCCGATGAGCTGCGCAGCAACAAGCTCGACCGGACCCTGGACGCGATGAAGCACCGGGTGCACGAGCCCGAGCCCGGCGTCGCCGAATCGCCAACCGGCGCGGTCATCACTGCGCTCAACGAAGAAGCCGTGGTCTGCGCGGCGCTCGGCAACAAGGGCGGGCTAAACCTGGTGGTCACCTACGAGGCGTTTGCACCGAAGATGCTCGGCGCCGTACGTCAGGAACTGATCTTCGCCCGCCACCAGGCCCAGGCCGGGCGCCCACCCGGCTGGCTGGGCGTGCCCCTGGTGCTGACCTCGCACACGTGGGAGAACGCGAAGAACGAACAGTCCCACCAGGATCCGACCATGGCCGAGGCACTCATGGGCGAAATGGCCGACATTTCGCGCGTGGTGTTCCCGCCGGACGCCAATGGCGCTGCCGCCGCCCTCGCCCGCGCCTACGCGCAACGGGGCACGGTCACCACACTGGTCGTTCCCAAGCGTCCGGTGCCTCATGAGCTGACCCCGCAGCAGGCCCAGGCACTGGCCGAGACCGGCGCAACATGCCTCGCCGGCGATCCGGAGACGGCGGCGATCCTGCTGGTGGCCACCGGCGCGTACCAGTTGCAGGAAGTGCGCCGCGCACAGGCGCGTCTGGCCGCACGCGGAATGTCGGCCGCGATCGTCTATCTCGCCGAACCCGGCCGATTTCGCGCCCCGCGCGATCCGGAGGAGGCAAGGTACGTGCACTCCGACAGTGCGGTCCAAGCGCTGTTTCCGGTGGGCCGGCCGCGTGTATTCGTTACCCACACCCGTCCGGAGCCCTTCCTCGGTGCGCTGCGCCGACTCGACACCGGCCCCACCACCACCGCGGCGCTGGGCTTCGTCAACCGGGGCGGCACACTGGACGTGCCGGGCCTGCTGTTCGCCAACCGCAGCACCTGGGCGCACGTGGTTGACGCGGCTGCGGGCGTCCTCGGCGAGTCCCGCGACAACCTGCTGTCCGAAGCGGAGCTGGCGGCCGTGGATGGTCGCGGCGATCCGACCGCCATCCTGCGCGCGGAAGCGGGGCCGGCATCGTGAGCCGGCCGGCCAGGACCTCGCGCTGATGGCGGGCACGGTGCGCCGCGGAGGCCAGATCGCCTGGGCCGGACTGACTCTCGGGGTCGCGGTGTTGCGCCTGCGCCGACGCAGACCCGAACGGCTTCCCGCGTACGTCAGCGCCACCCTGGTGGGGCTGGGTACCACCTTCGTCAAGCTGGGCCAGGGTTTGAGCCTGCGCTGGGACCTGCTGCCGGCGCCCTATCGCGAGGCATTGTCGCGGTTGCACAGCGACGTGCCGGCATTTCCTGCGGACCAGGCCAGACACATGGTCGAGCAGGCGTTCGGCGCCTCCGTCGAAGAGCTTTTCGCCAGCTTCGATGACCATCCGCTGGCCGCCGCGTCGGTGGCTCAGATCCATCCGGCACGCATGCATGACGGTCGCGACGTGGTCGTCAAGGTCACCCGGCCCGGCATCCACGCTCAAGTGCAGGCTGACCTGCGGCTGCTTCGACGCACGCTGCGCGTAGCCCAGTGGATCTGGCCGCCTCTGAAGCGACACCGACCCCTCGAACTGGTGGACGAGCTGGGCGCATTCCTGCGCGATGAAATCGACATGCGTCACGAGGCGCAGAACATGCGCCGCATGGCGAAGGTGCTCGATGCCCTGCCCGGCATCACACAGCCACATGTCGTTGAGCCCTACGCCACCCGCGACGTGCTGGTCCAGGATCGTAGCCACGGCACCCGCCTGGAAGCCGCTTATGGAACGGCGGCGGCTCCCGCACTGGCAAGGGCGCTGCTCGGTGCCTACGTGCATCAGCTCTTCGGCGCCGGCGTCTTCCATGCCGACCCGCACCCGGGGAATCTGTTCTTCTTTGACGACGGTCGCCTGTGCCTGCATGACTTTGGCTCGATCGGCGTGCTCGACCCTGCATCCCGGCTCGCGCTCGGCGGCATGGTCGAGGCCATTGCGGCCGACGACGCCGAGGGCGTGCTGGATGCAGCGATCGCCATGGGCTTCTTCCCGCCGCAGGTCGACCGCCGCTCGCATGTGCGCGAGATCCACCTGATCCTGGCCGAGATGGCCAGCCGTCCGCTGGCGCAGTGGTCCATTGCCGAGGCAATCTGGCGCGTGGCACGCATTGGGCAGGGCGCTGGCTTCCGGCTTCCGGCCCACCTGCTGTCCCTGATCCGGACGCTGTTCCTGGTCGAGAACACGCTGCGGGCGCTGGATCCGGATCTGGACCTGCTGGGGACGCTGTCCGCGCAGGCGGCCGCCATCACCGACATTGCCGAAGCCAGCCGCCCCAGCGGCAACAGGCCGCTTGCCATGCGGCTGGCCCGCACTGCGCGCCAACTGCCACAGATCGCCACCGACCTGTTGCGGCAGGCGCAACTGAGCGACGGACGACCCGCCTTCTCCGTACACCACCATGGCCTGAGTTCCACGCAGGAGGCAATCGCGCGCACGGGCAACCGGCTGGCGTTGGCCCTGGTCACCTTGGGCCTGTACGTAAGCGGTGCGCTGTTGAGCCTGCATTCCGACGGCCCGCAAGTGTTCGGTCACATGCCTTTCCTGGCTATGGTGGCTTTCGCTGCTGCGGGATTGCTCTCACTGCGGCTGGTGATGGCCATCGCCAGGTCGGGGCACCTGTGATCGACAGGGCAATGAACATCAGGAATGGCTGATTACGCGGCAGTCTGTTACAGAACCACTGATCTATCTCCCCGTTGATGCCCAGTGCATCAGTGCATCCAGGAAGGCAGACCCATGACGCAACACAATCATCATCAAGACCATCACGCACATGGCGAGCAGTCGCCGCATCCCCGCCACGGCGCTGATGGAAGCGACCACGCCGGTCACGACAAGCATGCCGGTCACAGCGTGGCGGGCTTCCGCGACAAGTTCTGGCTGACGCTGCTGCTGACCATCCCCACTGTGATCTGGAGCGGGATGATCCAGCACTGGTTCGGCTACACCGCGCCACAGTTCCCAGGGTCGGCGTACATCCCGGCGGTGTTCGGAACGATCGTGTACTTCTACGGCGGCTGGCCGTTCCTCCGCGGCGGATACCACGAGCTGAAAAATCGCCTGCCGGGAATGATGACGCTCATTTCGCTTGCGATCACCGTCGCCTTTGTTTACAGCGCCCTGGTCACGCTCGGCGTTGTCGATGGATTGGACCTGTGGTGGGAGCTGGCAACGCTGGTGGCGATCATGTTGCTCGGCCACTGGATCGAGATGCGTTCGATCAACCAGGCCCAGGGGGCTCTCAAGGAGCTGGCGAAGCTGCTGCCGGACATGGCGGTGCGGCTGGATGAGTCCGGTACCACGACGGAAGTCCCAGTCACAGAACTGACGCGAGGTGACCTGCTTCTCATCAGACCTGGCGCGAGCATCCCCGCCGACGGAGTCGTGAAGGAAGGGACGAGCGCCGTCAACGAAGCGATGATCACCGGTGAGTCCAAGCCGATGGACAAGGCGACGGGCGACCGGGTGATCGCCGGCACCGTCAACGGACAGGGCTCGCTGCGTGTCGAGGTGACAGGGACCGGCGACGAGACCGCGCTCGCGGGCATCATGAGGCTCGTCGAGCAGGCGCAAACGTCGCGCTCGCGCGCCCAGGCCCTGGCGGACCGGGCAGCGTTCTACCTCACGATCATCGCCATCATCTCCGCCGCCATCACCGCCATCGTCTGGCCCCTCCTCGGTCGACCGTGGAGCTTCACGATCGAGCGCGTGGTGACCGTGCTCGTGATCGCCTGCCCCCATGCGCTGGGTCTGGCCATCCCGCTGGTGACCGCCATCTCGACCACGATCGGCGCTCGGAACGGGTTGCTCGTGCGCGATCGACGCGGCCTCGAAGAGGCCCGTCTGCTGAACACGGTCGTGTTCGATAAGACAGGCACCCTCACGCTCGGTTCGCACCGCGTCGTGATGACCACTGCCGCCGATGGTTTCAGCGACGACGACGTGCTTCGCGTGGCCGCGTCCGTCCAGCGCGATGCCGAACATCCGATCGCGCAGGCGCTGATGACCAGCGCAAATGAACGTGGCATCGACGTTCCGATGTCGCGGGATTTCGAGTCCATGCCGGGTCGCGGCGTGCGCGCGGTCGTCGAGGATCGCTCGCTTCACGTTGGCGGCCCAGCTCTCCTGAGAATGCTCGCGGTCGAGCCGCCGGAGGCGCTTCGCCGGGCAGCCGAATCAGCGGCAGCCGATGGCCAATCTGCGACCTACCTGGTGGAAGGCGACCGGGTGCTCGCCGTGTTCGCGATCGCTGATGCCATCCGCCCTGAATCGTTCGATGCGGTCAAGCGGCTACACGACGGCGGACTGGAGGTTGTGCTGCTGACGGGTGATTCCACGGCGGTCGGGAACGCGGTCGGAAAGGAACTCAATATCGACACCGTCTTCGCCGAGGTCTTGCCCGAGGACAAGGTGGCGAAGATCGAGGAACTGCAGGCCCAGGGCAAGCGTGTTGCGATGGTTGGCGACGGCGTCAACGACGCGCCGGCGCTGCTCACGGCCGATGTCGGCATTGCCATCGGCACAGGGACGGACGTCGCGGTGGAGGCCGGCGACGTCGTGCTTGTGCGCAGCGACCCGCGCGACGTGCCGGCGATCATTGCATTGAGCAAGGCGACCTATCGCAAGATGATCCAGAACCTGTGGTGGGCTGCCGGCTACAACATCGTCGCCATCCCGCTCGCTGCCGGCGTTCTCGCTGCATGGGGGATCCTGCTGCAACCCGCGCTGGGTGCAGTGCTCATGTCGCTCAGCACCATCGTGGTAGCGATCAACGCGCAGCTGTTGCGCCGGGCGGTACGGTCCCCATGAACATGACCTGGCGAAAACTATGACCACGCGCCGGCTTCTGGCGCTCAACGTGGGCTCGTCCACCCTCAAGGGCGCGTCCTATCTGTTGAGTGCCAACGGACGAGGCGCGCAGCCTCGCGTCGTCGAGCGTTCCCGGGCCGAGACTGCAGTCGGCGCGGATACGCAGGAGCGTCTTGCCACCCTGCTTGAGACATTGGCGGAGCCAGGGCCCGGCCCTGACGTGGTGGTCCACCGGATCGTACATGGCGGTGACCTGCACGAGGCCTGTGAGCTCGACGAAGCTGTGCTCGTGAAGCTGGATGCATTGGTGCCATTCGCACCTTTGCACCAACCGGCAGCCCTCGCGTTCGCGCGCGCCGCACGGCTGCAATGGCCGCAAGCTCGCCAAGGCGTGGCTTTCGACACGGAATTCCACGCGTCGCTCGCGCCCTGGAGCCGGCGCTTGCCTGTCCCTGAAGCATGGGATGCGCTGGGCATCCGCCGCTACGGTTTCCATGGACTCGCCTTTGCCTCCGCGCTCCGCATAGTGGCCAGCCACGACGCTGGAATCCTGAAGGGCCGCGCTGTCTTCGCGCATCTGGGGGGTGGCTGCAGCGTCTGCGCCGTCGAGGGCGGCCGCAGCGGCGACACCACCATGGCGCTCACTCCGCTGGGTGGAATCCCGAGCCCTACCCGCTCCGGAGATCTCGATCCCGGCGCGTTGCTGTATCTGCTGAGGCATGAACGCCTGGATGCGCAGGCGCTTGAAAACGGCCTGTACCGCAGTGCAGGCCTTGCCGGAATCGCCGGCCATGGCGACATGCGCGTGTTGCTGACGGATCCCGGCCCGCAGGCCCAGCTTGCCGTGGAGCTCTTTGCAGTCCGGATTGCGCAGTCCATCGCGGCCATGGCCACGGCAATTGGCGGTCTCGACCATGTCGTCTTTTCCGGCGGCATCGGCCATCGCGCGCCGGTTTTGCGGGCTCGCATCGTCGCGCGACTGGCCTGGCTCGGCCTGGCGCTGGCACCTGACGTCAACGATGCTGGAGCCACGCGGATCGACCGCGGGGGCGGGCCGAGCATATGGAACGTCGCGATCGATGAGGAGCGCGAACTGGCTGAATCGGCACTCGCCTGGCTGTAGCCACGACACGCCCCAAGGGTCGGCTCCGGTGGGGAATCACTCCTCGATCCGTGACGACGTGAGCACCGCTGCGAATCCACCACCGGGGGTGCGCATGTTCGTGGTCTGGCCCTGGTACAGCCTGGCCGCGAACAACAGGACACCCGCCTCGGACGCGAAGCAGCGCACATCCGCCTTGAGGGACTGGCCCCCATGCACGATCCGCATGCTCGGTGGCGCGAAGGCCTGTGCGATGTAGGTCGCCGACGCCATAGACGCCCAAGTCCGCCGGGTCAACTTGTCGCCCCGATAACTCCCACGGCTGCCAAACCCTGCTGCAGGCTTGAAGAAATATCCGTTGCGCACTGCCCACAACGCATCCCGGTTCGCGCGCACGAGTTCGACCGTGGGCGGGATCACCTGGACCAGCAGTGCCGTCGAACCCGCATCGACCCCGAACCCGCCGAGCAGGGCCGGGTCCCCGAGCAACGCAAGGTTGCGCTTGTCGGCAAACAGCGCGTGTGCTCGGGGATGCGGCATCAGCGCGACGTCCCCTGCCAGGTAAGCCTCACGAATGTCTGCATGCGAGGCATCCTCGAGCGCGAAATCGGTCAACCGGTTGTAGACAGTGTCGATTCGACCGTGGGCATCCTCAAGCCCGTCCGGACCAAACGACAAATCCTCGGGAGCGCTGATCACGCAGTCCACGCCATGGTCCCGAAACGCGTTCGCGTACAGCTCAAACTCGGGGTAAAGGAACTGCGCTCGCGGAGTGCTGTCCACGATGGCCAGGCGCGACGGCGTGCGCCCGGATTGCTGCCGAGCATCCTCCATCCAGGCCGTGACGGCCGCATCACGCGCTTGGGCCGCGTTGGTCCAGGTGGCCCATGCTGGCGGCGCGCAAGACCGCACGGCATCGAGCAACAAGGCATTGAGGAACAGACCGCCTGGATTGGTGTTGACCTCGATCAGCCGCGGGCCATCGACCGTCAGGTGAAAGTCCAGACCCAGGACGCCCCCCGCCGAACCCGGATCATGGGTTGCAATGTCAGGGGCCCATTGCAGGACCCGTTGGCTATATCCCGGGTTTCCTGCGACGTCGAAGACCGCCGCCGCGACTCGTCCCATGGCCTCCAACGCGGGCCGATCAACGAACAAGGCATAGGGTGAAAATAAGTGCGCGTGTACGGCGGGATCAGTCGTGAACTCCGGAGTCGCTGGTGTTCGAGGGCGCGCTCGCGTTGACCGCCATTCCGATCGCCTCTGCCGGGGTTAGGCCCAAGCGCGCTGTAAGGTGAAGGAATTCCATGACGTCGAGCCGGCGCGCCCCCGCTTCGATGGCTGACAAACGCTGTTGGGGCCACCCAAGCTCCAGAGACAGCGCAGTTTGAGTGAGCCCAAGCTCCTCCCGTCGAGCTCGGAGTTGCTGAACTAGCCGTCTGTATTCGGCTGAATAGATCGTCTTGGTAGCCATTGCCGCGCCAAAAAAGGGCGACTGGAGAAGCTATGGCACAGGTACCGAATACATGAAATTCATGTAAGATCGGCCCATCTGCCAGCCCCTTACACCTCCGCCGCCAGCGATGCGACATGACCCTGTATCTGGTGAATACCGCTGTTGAGATGACGCTCGAGCTGTATGTCTCTCAGAACCTGGAGGAATCCCTGACCATCCAGTACGAGCGCATCAAAGATCGAAAGGTCCGGGACACTTTCGTGAGGCGCTTGGAAAAGCAGGTCGAGACCCTCCTGAAGGACAGTCTCGATTGGGACTTGAAGGAGCCGACCGAAGCCCAGCTCAACTACGCTACCCTGGTGGCCAAGCAACTCGGAATTTCCCTGCCGAGCGAGGCACGAAAGTTTCGCTTCCACGCGGCGATGTTCCTGGAGACGTACGCGCCCCAGCTCCGGAAGGAATTCGAAGATGCCCGCGAACCGCCGGCCCCGTCATCAGCGCAAGCCGCGGAACAGTTGGTCGCAGACAAGCTTCGGAAGGATGCGAGCGACCGAAGTTCGTGAGGCAGCGGTTCGCCTACCAGGCAGTAGCCGCTGAGCCCTCCCACTTTCGATCTCAATGAGTGAGAGAACCTGACCGGATACTAGTCATGACGACCTCAGGAGCGGCACCATGACAACGCCACACGAGCGCAGTCGCGCATTGATTTGGGCAGGCGGATTCCTAATTGAGCTGGCTCGGGATGAGCGTCTGCCGGTGGACGTTCGAGAGAAGGCAGTCAGGACTGCTCGTCACTTTCCAACGATCGAACAAGTCGGCCATTTGGCCACGACCGTGGCGTCATCCCATTCGCCGTTCGGGCTTGATCTCGAAGATCCTAGAACCAACCCCGAATGGGCCCGAGAATGCGAGCACGGGCCGCTCACCAATGACACGCGACTAGGCTGGCCAGCTGCTTCTGGAGGTGAGTGATCGCCTTGCCAGGACCGGCCTGGATCGCCCCCCTACCCTCGATAATGCACCCTAATCCGCTAGTCCCGACCCGAGCACTCTGCCCGCGGGGAAGCGACTCCCCCCCTAATTGGTTGTCATGCCGGCCATTGCTATGCCCAATCGCCCAGAGCCTCTTTTAAGCGGGTGATAGCAGCTGGGTGGAGTCCTGGGGTCACTCGCGGGTCGCACGGGCTAATACCTGGCTTGCCATCCCGTGTCAGCCACTTCCGACCAGCTTGTTGCCCCGTCGCGCGTCCTGCAGGACCCTCCGGAGCCAAATTCCTGGACAGCCAGGCTACGCTTGCGCCAGGAACCATCAACTTGCGGCCGATCGTTGCGCTTGCCGGCATAGGAATTCCTGCGATCAAAGGCTGCGGTTTGCGGTTCAAGCCTATGAGTCGTAGGGGGGGTAGATTGATCGCTGAATCACTCACCTGCAACAACTCGTATCGTGACAGTTGCAGTGTCTGGCCATCGAGTCGTAGGCCATCTAGCGTCAACTGCCTCATCCTCGCAAAGATCGGTAGCGCTACTCGCCTCACTGATTGATTTCGCGCGGCTAATGCTAGCGTTGCCGGCAGATGGCGCGCGCACTGCCAAGCAACTTGGTGGGCACCGTCCGCTTCTGCCTCAAGCAGCAACGACCACAAGGCGGACACCGCGTCGAGGGTGCCACAAGCTGCCAATCGCTCGGACAGCTCCTTCGTGACCTTGGCACGTTCGTTGTGAACGAAGATATTGTCTACTAGCACGGTAATTTTCACCGCAGGCTCTAGCGTAACCAGTTCCTCTTTGGATAGTTGCTGCGGTTGTCGCAACTGATGCCAGAGGGGGCACGCCGCAAGCTGAGCCACGGCCGGCCGGTCGGCCTTCCACTCCTCAAGCCGACCGGGGGACACGACGACCTTCCCGGAGAGATTGCGCGCGAGTGAGCCGCGGGTCTTCGACCCGAGTCCATAGCCTCTCTTAGTAATGCCATATGCGGCGGCCTCCCACGCGTGAGCGCTTATACCCCCGTCGTTCGCCAAGAGGGCGTCGGCACACGCCACAGTCCGAAGCGTAGAAGCGAAATCCTTCGGCAACCTCGGAACGGACATGGAATTGGATCCCTCCACACGCGCAACTACGGTGCATTTCCGTGTCGACGGTCCGTAATCTACCGCATCGCACGCGCGCTCGGCGACCCCGATATCTTCGTCGTATCAAGCACTTGTCACGCCCCGCACGACTTGGAGATCGTGCGGGGCCTATCCACGAGAGTCCTACAGAGGTCAAAACCGAGGCACTCCCTGGAGCCGGACCGATGCGAAAGAACGATCTGGAAACCACGTTGCGTCATGCCCTGATCCATGACTGGGGATATGTCGTAGGAAGCGCAGGTCTGCGCCAGGCGTTGGGATATCCCACGCAGGCAGCGCTTCGCGGAGCAATCGCGCGTGGCACCGTGCCAGTCAAGGTGTTCCAAATCGAAGGCCGCAAGGGGCCATTTGCGCTCGCCCATGAATTGGCCGCCTGGCTGGCCACACAGGGCTCGCCCGTATCTGCTTCCAATCGAGACCGCTGTGGAGGGGCGGGTAGCTAGTGTGACTCCGCTCGTTGACGGAAAGAAAAAGC
The DNA here is from genome assembly GCF_049339425.1 of Luteimonas dalianensis. Lineage (NCBI taxonomy): Bacteria > Pseudomonadati > Pseudomonadota > Gammaproteobacteria > Lysobacterales > Lysobacteraceae > Luteimonas > Luteimonas dalianensis. Next base: position 241,885 of record NZ_JBMPPO010000001.1, read on the forward strand.
CCGCGGCTGCAACCGCGGGCGGAGTGCCTGATAAAGCCTGTCAGACGGTCTAACGGTATCTCCGCTTTCCATGCAATGCAAGCACCCCATTCAGGGGGACGGGCGGCTATTGCTCGGAGATCCCACTCATGGCCCCTGATTGGCCTTGCGCTTTAGCCCTCTGGGCAGCCCACAACCTTAACCTCCTGGCGCGTGTTGTGATTCCGACTGAGCGGGATCGCACTGGCGCTCAAGGGCGTACTCGTCTTGCCGCCTTGGACCGAGCGTCTGTCTTTTCTGGCAGGCGCGGGGGAAGAGCCCACGGGGTTGAACTCGAAAGCTGGCCAGCACACGACCAGCACGACCGAAGCGCATATTTCAACGAGCCACATTCGCAGCCGTCGCGGGCGCCGCCCATTTCCCGCTTCTTAGCGAACAACTGATCGGCGTGGCCCTCACGCCAAGCCCAGACCACCCAGCCAATGTAGGAGACTTCATGTGCCTTATCTAACCGTGCCTTCCGAGAGAACGGGAAAGACCAGCGCGTTGCGCCCAGACCTAGACCTCGACACCTCGATACACGTTCCCTTTGAGCGCCCTTTCCAGCCTCGCCCATACAAGCGGCGAGAGTTCGAGCGCCTTGATGTCTACGGGTTTGAATCCATCAAAGAGAAGCGCGCCGTCGAGGTGAGTGGCGTGGCCGCGATAGCCGTCGTCCTAGCGTTCGAATGCGACCCGAGTGTGCAGGCGTATGGTGAGCGACCGCGTCACCTGAACTATGGCTGCGACCGGGTCGAGCTCGACTTCTGGGTTAAGCACGCCACCGGCTTCGAAGAGTTTCTGCTCATCGTGCGCGACGACGAGTGCATCCAAGGCACGGGCGGCGTTCCTCGTCCGCGAGATGCTGAACGTCTGCAGATGGCCGCGAAGGATCAGAACCTCGCGCTGCGCCTGATAACTGAGCATGACGTGCGCGTTCAGGGCTCGTCAGTGAGTCAGCACATGCGACTACTGGCGTTCGCCCAAGTTGCGCAAAAGCTGGCTAATCGCCTGTCACTGCGTACAAGGATCAAAGCCCACTTAGACCAGGTCGAGCGGGCTCGCATCGATCAACTTGAATCCGCATTGGCGACGTTCAATCCCCACGACGTGCAGGCAGTCACCTGCGAACTGATCTGCCTGGGTCTCGTCCACTTCGACCGTGCTAGCCGCTTGGGTCGTCATACGCTCGTTTCACGGACAGCTGACGCATGAATCGCCTTTCTGAAAAAGATGTGAAACGCCTACTGGCTCTCCCGAGGCCTGACACAAAAGCCATGAGGGACCTGACGCCCGCGGAGCGCGACGTAATCGACAACCGCGTCTCGGCCCTTGTCGCGCTTATCCAGGGCGAGCCGGTCAACCGGGTGGCCAAGCTGCACGGTCTGGACTACCGGACCTGCAAACGCATGCTGGTGATGGTCAATGAAGCCGCCCCTGGTGGTGGGGTGCATGGTTTTGCCGTCTGCATCCCGCACCTACGCGTCGTTGACCCGCGCCCACGAAACACCCGCGCGCCGCTGCTCAAGCGCCCCTACGACATGATGCGCCTAGTCGAATCCATCCCTGACCTCAAAGCGGCGCTCGCGAAGTTCAACGGCCCCCTGCCTAGCCGCACACAAAGAAGTCCGGCATTCGATCGCTTATGTAGGGAAGTCAATCAAATACTCCAACGCCACGGCCGCGGGGAAGACGACTACCCTCGTAACACGTTTGACGGCGGCCGGCGTACGTTAATCAACTTCATTGCCCGAGCACGTGCCCGCGCCGCCGACCAAGCGATGAGCCTGGTCACACCCGCAGGGCTTACTCGCTGGGACGAACTTTATCGAATTGAACCATTCGATGAGGTGCAGCTGGACGGGCACTTCATCGACCTGAAGAACCAGTGGTGCGCGATACCCCTTTCCGATGGAACCTTCCAGCTTGCGCGAGTCTCGGGTCTGACGCTGCTTTGTGAGCTCGACATAGGAGCCAGGGCCTGTATGGGTTGGAAAGTCATCGTCGGCAAGGCCTACTCGCAGTTCGACTTTATCGCCACCATCGAACGTGCACTATTGCCTTGGCGCCCCAAGGACATGACCGGCCGGCGCATGCGTTACCTGCCAAACGCTTGGATGCCGGGCGCCATGGACAGCGCGCCTCCGCGTGGTCTTCGAATTTCGGTCGACAACTACAGTAGCCATCTAGCTAAACATTCTCGTCAGGTGCTGCGTAACTTTCGACTCGGCATTTACCGGTTCGGAAATGCGGGCATCCCGGAAACTCGCGGCCACATCGAAGCCTTCTTCAAGGCGATCGAGGTCCACGTCTTACGCCACCTCGCAGGCGGATTTGAGCCGGAGACACGTGTACGCAACGAGCAACGGGTCTCGACTCGAAACTCCAAGACTTACCCGATCTTCCTCGACCTTGTTGAGGATCTCCTCGACATAGTGTTTTCGGCCTACAACGTGACTCCACATCCGGCGCTCAACAACTGCAGTCCCCGTGAAGAAATCGAGCGGTATCTAGCCGAGGGTGGAATGCCACTTCGCTCCAGTCGCACGGCGGAGGATGTCCGTGACCTCGGACGTATCAGGGTACGGGTGACGGTCCGCGGAAGCGGAGGCGACCTTCCCCATGTCAATTATAAGTATGGCACCTACCGTAGCGACAAATTAAGCACGCGGCCGGACCTCGTCGGTAAAACCTTCAACGGCTACGTTGAGCAAGACGCTCGCTTCCTAGTCTTGCTCGACAAAAGCGGTCGATCATATTTAGAACTAAAAACGCTGCCACCGTATTCACTTACGGCCCATACGCTGGACGAAAGGTTACGTACGGAGCACTGGCGCAAAAGCAAGGGGCGGAACTGGGTATGCCATGATTGGATCGCGGCCTACTTCGCAGAAGTACTAGAAGCGGCTCGATTACTACCCTGGGCAGCCGACGCCGTTACCAACCGGCGTGCGAATCGCGATTCGCCTATCGCACCGCCCCCGCGCAGCGTCGCAGCTCGCACGCTTGAAGGGCTAGTTCCGCGCGGAGGGCCGGTTTCCCTGCGCCGCCGCTAATTCCAGCTCGTCAATTATGGTGCAGCCTCCGCTGCCGCCCGAGGACCTCCTGCATGGCCAACATTAACTGTCATCCGCTCCTGCGCTTCAAGCGCCCACTTATTTTTACTCGGCCCGGCGAGCGATTCGCTGGCTCCTCTCGCGTCAGCATCGAAATGGGTTGCGATGCGCTCTGGATTGAAGGTAATGGCCGCGTTGGCAAAACTTTCGGAGCGCGCCAACTCATTCAGACTGACGCGTGGCGTCCATTTTCGATGTACATGACTGAATTTACCTATACCAAGCCAGCCAAGCCCAGCGAGTCCTATTTCATGACGTCATTACTGACGCAGATGGGGCAGAACGTCGCTGCGAGTGCAAGCAGCAACATGCTACTGTCGCGCGTGGTGCGCACCCTCAATGAGCAGCGCATCAGGCGCGACGCCGAAATGATCGGCCTGGTCTTTAACGAGGCCAACCGCTTCACCGCGGAGGAGTATGAGCACGCCTTGTCGATCGGTAATGAACTTGAAAAAACTACCCGGATTTTCTATTTCTTTATAAATCAGAGCGACGCTGGGCGGCTGGGTATCAGTGACGCTGATGCACGACCACCTCGTCACATCTTCGGTCGGTACTTCCTCAACTCCCACCATTACACAGGTTTACTCTGGGACATCCCCGAGCAGGACAAGCCTGACCAGACGCTTTCAGACGTTGCTCTGGCATTTCTCGAATACGACGAGGAATTGACCTGGCCAGAGGGATCGAACATATCTTTTACCCAACATTGTGCGCCCAAAGCATGGGCAAATGGATGGCGATTAGGGCTTCAGATCGACCTAATCCGGACTGTCATTGACGAAATCAGAGCAGAGGTAGGACTGCCGCCGGCAACAAGCTGGCCGATGCTTACGTTCGAGCGCTTCGTTTATACCGTGCTGGTTCGCATTGCCTTAGAGAATGAAGACTTTCTTGAGCTCGACGAAGCCCTAGTACGCGACGCGCTTTTCCGCGTGGGCTACCTTGAGATTGAGCCGGGGTACGAAGGAGTGTCGGCATGATCATTCCCGAGATCCCCGGCCGTTATCTGGAATTGCGCGGATCACGGCCGCGCAACCAACTCTCAGCAAACGCCGAAGTCCTCAATGCACCGTTCGCTGGCAGTAATTCACATGATTCCCCCTCTGCCTCGGCATTTGGCACGCTAACCCGAATCGTGAGACTCAACGAGATCGGTCGGACCGAACTGTCAGGATTGTTCGGCATACGAGTACGCAAAAAAGAAGATCTATCGGCCGTGATGACATTCTCGGAGGCTCGGCAGGTCGCGCTCGCCGAAGCATTGCGCCTCCCGCAAGTGCCCGGCGAGTGGAACCTCTCCACATGGCTTCCTTTCGATGCTCCCTCAAGTCTCCTCGAAACCGGTTGGGAGTTCCGCTACTGCCCTCGGTGTCTGCGTCAGGGCTATCACACCCTTCTTCATCAACTTCCTTGGGTGAACATGTGCCCTTGGCATGATGAAGGTCTACGGACAGACTGCAATAAATGCGGAAATCCAGCCTGTGTCGCTGCAGATTGGACCCCAGGTGAAAACTTGCGATGTACCTGCGGTGAAAACCTGCTGATCACCGACGCCGCGCTGGGTGCAGCGCCTCCTGACGGCGCCGCGGAATTCACGAGCAACTACCTGAACTGGGCTCGGGAGCAACGAGCCTGCAGTTCGCTCGTGATTCCCCAGCTGGCCACGAATCCGCGGCCTGCGCTCACAACACTAATCCAGTTGCCAACCAAATGGAGAAGGTTCGCGGAAGCGTCGCATGTTGTCTGTGTTCGTCAATCACCGCCAACTTCGACAAGGCGCCCAACCGACACCAGCAATCACTGTCGAACATTCAAAACCTCCCGACGTGCGCCCGCCCCTGACCGGGATGGTCTGGTTCGACTTGAGGAATTGCGTCGAGTACGACCAGGATTTCTAACCACACCCAAGAGGCTGGTGCCGATGATGTCTGCCGTCGCCAGTGATCTAGCTCTCTTGCTACCGCCGAAGTCACTCACTGATCGTGAAATGACCCTTTTCTTGCAGGGAACCGGTATCGAAGCGCCCAAGGGGTTCGATCCGGCTGGCAGAGCCTTCTCTCCACAGATCTCCCTTTTGCCTCCCTCGATGATTGGAAAACGCCAATTTCTCAATCTGACCTGCGTCCATCCGGCTGTGTATCGGCTAGTGACGGACTTGGTGGATACAGTCCTGGACAGGCGAACCTTGTTCGACTTCCACGCCCAGACAAGTGCACCGGCCTTCGACCTCTTGTTGCGCATATGCGGACAGCTTCTCGCACGAGGTTACGCCGAGGGATTACGGTCAACTCTCGCAGCTCACCTGCCCGATCTCTATCGCATACCACGATTGGTTCCGCGACTTCACCAACCGTGGGCATTGGTGCGCAGGTCCGGCCGGGAGACCACAAGCGTCCGCGTGGTCTGGGAGCCCCTGTCCTATGTAGAACGAGGCGAATCCGCCTTATTAGCCGAGGCGGACGATGCCAACCGAAGGCGACAACGCGCCGGAGGCGAAGCTCGGAGATCCGCGCGCGTCAAATGATGGCAGTCAAGTGTGCTGGATCCTGAAAACTATGCACATGACTCTGCTCGTTCCGCGAAACTGCTCATACAACACTGCATAGTCATCAAAAATAGTCAGCCAAGAGTGCGGCGGAAGCTGCAGACAAGCATGCAGCCGTGCATGTAGTCGGTCAATTAATTCAATAACTTACTGCCGCCATTGAAGTGTGCGCTGTCCAGCAAGCAGTTTGCGCGCTTCATCTAGGCCGGCGCTCAGCGTCGCCTCGGATACCGGATCGCCTTCGCAATCGCTGATGTTGCGTTGCCGGCGAAGTGCGTCCAGCACAATCTGGATCGCGGTCTGGTGGTGCCCCGGCTTGCTGGTCGACGTCCGGTAGCCGTTGGCCCACAGGCCAAGCATCGCGCACTGCATCAGGCACTTGTAAGCCGCATCGAAGCGGTTGTCAGCGCTTATTTCTGTGACGCGGGCGTCAGCCAGGTTGCGCCGCACGGCATCGAGCAGCTTACGCACGGCCGCGGGATCAGCGCTGTATTCCTGAAGCTGTCTGATCGCCAGCAAGTTCTGCAATGTCATCCCTGCTCCCCTTTACGAACAGCTGCGGCGTGTTGAGCACCTCGCGTGCAAATCCATCGCCCGACTCCATCCGCCTGCGGAACTCGGCCGGCGTGTACAGCACCGGGTTGATCTCGCGCCGCAATGAATCCTGCAGCGGATTCACGGCCCGCACCAGCTCGGCAAAGCCCACGTCGCCAAGCACCATCAAATCGATATCGCTGCCCTCGCCTTCCATCCCACGCGCCAGCGAGCCAAACACCCAGGCAAGCTCGATCCGGTCATCCAGCGGCGCCAACGCCTGTTGAAGCGCGGGTACCGCGCCATGCGTCTTGCGGAAGATCCCGGCCAGATCGTCGAACAGCAGGTTGCCCCGGTTGGCGCGATAATGCACCTGGTCGTGGCCGGATCCGTGACAGCAGTGCTCCATCCATGAGGGGCGGCACCGTTCGCAATTCGCGAATAGCGAATTCGTCCTGGGCTTCGGCGGGAGCAAGTCCTTCTCTGCCACCCTGTTGACCTTCCCACGGGACAAGGCCTGAAACTGTGGCAGCCGGAATGCCCGGCCAACGGAGCCAACAACAATGCACATCAAAGTGGAAGGAATGACCTGCGGGCACTGCGAGCAGGCGGTGAAGACGGCGATTGCCGCGAATGGCGGCACTGCCGAGGTGGATCTGGCCAGCGGCACCGTCGAGATCATCGGGATCGACGACGAGGCGACCGTCCGCAAGGTGATCGAAGAAGCCGGCTACAAGGTCGTGGCGGGATAAGGCACTGCGGTCGGTACCCGGACCGGATCAGCCGTTCGCCACGGATGGGATAGTCTCGACCCTTGCCGCCACGACGCAAGGACATCCAGTGATCGAGCTCATCATCAAGCAGCGCAGCCGCGACCTGGGCGCGTTCGAAGTGGGCCGCGTGCTGCCCTTCGCGAAACAGCGCATGGTCGGCCCCTACATCTTCTTCGACCGCATGGGGCCCAAGGATCTTGCGCCGGGGCTGCCGCCGGAAGCCGACGTGATCCCGCACCCGCACATCGGGCTGTCGACCATCACCTATCTGTTCGACGGCGAGATCATGCACCGCGACAGCGTCGGTTCCGAACAGGCGGTGCGGCCGGGCGAAGTGAACTGGATGACCGCCGGCAGCGGCATCACCCACTCCGAGCGCTTCGAGCGCCTGCGCCGCGAGGGCGGGCCGATCGACGGCGTGCAGCTCTGGGCCGCCCTGCCCGATGAGCGCGAGGAGATGGATCCGGGCTTCTGGCACTACGCCAGCGAGGCGCTGCCGATGTTCGAAGGTGACGGCCTGGTCGGCCGGCTGATCGCCGGACGGCTGGCCGGCGTGGAGTCGCCGGTGAAGGTGGACTCGCCGCAGTTCTACGTTCACTGGCAGCTGCAGTCGGGTGCGCGCGCCTCGCTGCCGCCTGAGTACACCGAGCGCGCGGTCTACGTGGTCAGCGGCGATGTCGAGGTGGCCGGCCAGCGGATCGAGGCCGGGAGCATGGCGGTGCTCGCCGCGGGCAAGGCGGCCACCATCGCGGCCCACACCGATGCGGTGGTCATGGCCCTGGGCGGAGAACCGGTGGGCCCGCGCTGGACCGACTGGAACTTCGTGTCGTCCTCGAAGGAGCGCATCGACCAGGCCCGCGCCGACTGGGCCGCGGGCCGGATGAAGCTGCCCGAGCTGGACAGCGACGAGTTCATCCCGCTGCCGCCGCGGATCGGAAAGCTGGTCGAGCCCGAACCAATGTCGTGAATGGCGCTACCCCTCAGTACGCCGCGGCCGCCAGCAGCGGCACGGTCTCATCCCAGTGCGCGCGCCCGCCCAGCGCCAGCATTTCGAACAGCACCGCCGCCCCCACCACCTCCGCCCCCTGCCGCCGCATCAGCGAACGCGTGGCCAGCAGGGTGCCGCCGGTCGCGAGCACGTCGTCCACCAGCAGCACGCGCGCGCCCTTCGGCAGGGCGTCCACGTGCACTTCCAGCCGATCGGTGCCGTACTCCAGCGCGTAATCCTGTGCGAGGGTGTCGGCCGGCAGCCGTCCCGGCTTGCGCACGGGGACGAAGCCGGTACCCAGCGCCTGCGCCAGGGCCGCGCCGAGGATGAAGCCGCGCGACTCGATGCCGACCACCGCATCCAGCGTGACCCCGCGCCAGGGCTCGACCATGGCCGCGACCGCGGCCGCGAAGCCGTCGGCATCGGCCAGCACCGGGGTGATGTCCTTGAACAGGATCCCGGGCCGGGGGAAATCGGGAACGTCGCGCACCAGCACCTGCCACGGCTTCATTTGAACTCCCCGTCCACATAGACCCAACGCCCGTCGATGCGCGCGAAGCGGCTGACCTCGTGCAGGCGCTTCGCCGTCCCGCCGCCGACCCTGTGGCGGGCAACGAACTCCACCACCGCGCTGCCGTCACCGCCGTCCTCGTGGCGCTTCACATCCAGCCCCAGCCAGCGCAGGCCCGGCGTGTCGTCCAGATCCAGCGCGTCGGGGCGGGTGTCGGGATGCCAGCTCGCCAGCAGGTAGTCGCGCAGGCCGAGCACGTAGGCGCTGTAGCGCGAGCGCATCAGCGCCTCGGCGCTGGCGGCCGGGGCCCGGCCCTCGTGCAGCGGCTGGCAGCACGCCGCATAGGGGGCGGATGCATTGCAGGGGCAGGAAAAGGACATGTCGGAAAGCGGTACGCGAGCGCAAAAGCCAAACCGCGAGTTTGAGCCTCCCCCGCCCGGAAGCCAACACGGCGGCTACCATGCGAGGTCGGTCAACTCCGGCAGCGCCTGGACGCAGCCACCCCACCCCGCCGTTTCCCGAAAGGATCACCGCCATGACCATCAAAGCCTGGGGCGCCCACGCCGGCGACAAGCCGCTGGAACCCATCGACATCACCCGCCGCGCGCCGGGCGCGCAGGACGTGCAGATCGACATCGCCTACTGCGGCATCTGCCACTCCGACCTGCACCAGGTTCGCGCCGAATGGGCGGGCACCCTGTTCCCGTGCGTGCCGGGGCATGAAATCGTCGGCCGGGTGTCCGCGGTGGGCGCGGATGTCTCCGGCTTCAAGCCCGGCGACCTGGTGGGCGTGGGCTGCATCGTCGACAGCTGCCGCAGCTGCGAGGAATGCGCCGACGGCCTGGAGAACTACTGCGACGGCATGGTCGGCACCTACAACGGCCGCACCGACGACGCGCCCGGCCACACCCTGGGCGGCTACTCGCAGAAGATCGTGGTGGACGCGCGCTACGTGCTGCGCATCCGCCACGCCGAGGAGCAGCTTGCGGCCGTCGCGCCGCTGCTGTGCGCCGGCATCACCACCTGGTCGCCGCTGCGCCACTGGCAGGTCGGCCCGGGCAGGAAAGTCGGCGTGGTCGGCATCGGCGGGCTGGGTCACATGGGCATCAAGCTCGCGCATGCGCTGGGCGCACACGTGGTCGCGTTCACCACCTCCGAATCCAAGCGCGAGGCCGCCCTGGGGCTGGGCGCGGACGAAGTGGTGGTCTCGCGCATCGCCGAGGAGATGGCCGCGCACCGCAAGAGCTTCGACTTCATCCTCAACACCGTGGCCGCGCCGCACGACCTGGACGCCTTGCTGGCGCTGCTCAAGCGCGACGGCGCGATGACCCTCGTCGGCGCCCCGGCCTCGCCGCATCCGTCACCGAACGTGTTCAGCCTGATCACCAAGCGCCGCTCGCTGGCCGGCTCGCTGATCGGCGGCATCCCGGAGACGCAGGAGATGCTGGACTTCTGCGCCGAACGCGGGATCGTGGCCGACATCGAGATGATCCGCGCCGACGGGATCAACGACGCCTACGAACGCATGCTCAAGGGCGACGTGAAGTACCGCTTCGTGATGGATATCGCGACGCTCTGAACTGAAAAAGCCGCGGCTCAGCGCCGGGCCCAGAACGACCTGACGAGTGGCCCGGCTTCGCGCCAGCCCACGTCCTTGGGCGCGCGCTCCCAGGCGCGGCGGACATGGGGTTCGATCTCGTGCCATGGACGCCCGGGATACACATCGCGGGCTTCGCGTGCGTAGAGCGCGCACAGCGGACGGTGACGTGACAGCAACGGGGATGCCTGTCTGGACATGGCTGCCCTCCGGCGTAGTGACTGTCGCCCCCTGCCGAACCAGCATATACCCCTTGCCCGGCCCGTTCCACAAGGCCGAATCAATATAAATATCCGCTGGTTACAGCGTGTTATTGATCTTGACTCAAGGTTTCTGGCGCCGCGCCTGGGCCCGTTCCGCCCGCAGCCGCTCCAGTTTTTCGCCCAGTTTGATCTCCAGGCCGCGCTCCACCGGCTGGTAGTACACGCGCTCTCCCATCGCGTCCGGGAACCCGGTCTGCTCCAGCGCCACGCCGCCCTCGCTGTCGTGGTCGTAGCGGTAGCCGCTTCCGTAACCGAGGTTCTTCATCAGTTTCGTCGGCGCGTTGCGGATGTGCATCGGCACCTCCTGGGTGCCGTACTTGCGCACGTCGGCCTGGGCCTGGCCCCAGGCCTTGTAGGCGGCGTTGGATTTGGCGGTGCTGGCCAGGTAGATCGCCACCTGGGCCAGCGCCAGCTCGCCTTCCGGGCTGCCGAGCCGGTCGTAGGCGTCCCAGGCATCGATCGACATCTGCAGCGCGCGCGGATCGGCCAGGCCCACGTCCTCCACCGCCATGCGGGTCAGCCGCCTGGCCAGGTAGCCGGGGTCGGCGCCGCCGTCGAGCATCCGTGCCAGCCAGTACAGGGCGGCGTCGGGGTTGGAGCTGCGCACGCATTTGTGCAGCGCCGACATCTGGTCGTAGAACTGCTCGCCGCCCTTGTCGAAGCGGCGGGTGCGGTCGGCCAGCACCTGTTCGAGCACCTCGTCGGTGACGGTGCCGCCCTGCCCGGCCTCCACTCCTTCGGCGACTTCGGCGGCGATCTCCAGCAGGGTCAGCCCGCGCCGCACGTCGCCGTCGGCGGCGGTGGCGATGAGCTGCAGCTGCGACTCGCCGATCTGCAGCCCGCGGCCGCCGAGCCCGCGCGTTTCATCTTCCAGCGCACGCTCCAATGCCTGGCGGATGTCGTCGGACGACACCGCTTCCATCACGTGCACGCGGCAGCGCGAGAGCAGCGCGGAGTTCAGTTCGAACGAGGGGTTCTCGGTGGTGGCGCCGACGAACAGGATCGTGCCGCGCTCGATGTGCGGCAGGAACGCGTCCTGCTGCGCCTTGTTGAACCGGTGCACCTCGTCCACGAACAGCACCGTGCGGCGCCCGCCGGCGAAGGTCTGCTCGGCCTCGGCCAGCACCTTGCGCACCTCCGGCAGGCCGGACAGCACCGCCGACACGGCGCGGAACTCGGCGTCGGCATAGCGGGCCAGCAGCAGGGCGAGCGTGGTCTTGCCGCAGCCGGGCGGCCCCCACAGGATCATGGAGTGCACCTGGCCGGCCTGGATCGAACGCCGCAGCACGGAATCGGTCGCAAGCAGGCGGCGCTGCCCGACCATCTCGTCCAGGCTGGCCGGACGCATGCGCTCGGCCAGCGGCCGCATGGCCGGGCTGGGGGAACCCAGCAGGTCGCCGCCGGGAGGCGGCACGGGGGAACGACCGGGGGACACGGGGTTGCGGCTCGGCTGCAATCGGGCCGGCCAAGATAGCAAGTCCCCGGGCCCGCCTGCGAACGTTCCCGGGGACGTGCATGCCGCCCGCGTTACTGCAGCGCGGTCACCTGCTGGCCCAGGCGCTCGACGATGGCCTTGAGCTCATCGATGCTGCCGGCCTCACCGCTCGCCTCGATCTGGAAGCGGTTGCCCACCACGGCCGAATACGTGCCGCGGTTGCGGCGCGAGTTCCATTCCTCGTTGATCAGTTGGCCGTCGCGGGTATAGGTGCGCTCGAAGCCGTCGTCGGTTTCCCGGCTCTCCTCCACGCCGAAGGCGCCGGCCATGGCCATCATCCCGGACACGGCCGCCATGTCCCTGATTTCGACGCTGATCCGGCCCGAACCATCCTCCGCGGCGTAGTCGGCGCTGGCCTCGCTCATCTGCATGCCCATGGCACCGCTGCGGCTGGCCGAGATCGAACTGCGGCGCAGGTCGCCCAGGGCCTCGGGCAGCAGCGCCCGCAGGGCGTCGGGCTCGGTCGCCTCGACGGGTTCACCGTCCGCGCTGGCGGCGCCGGTCATTGCGCCCATCATCGCGCCCAGCGCCCTGCCCTCGGCCTGGGAGTCGCCGCTGGCCCGGGCCGCTTCGGCCTGGCGGCCGGCCTCCTCCATGCGCCTGCCCATTTCGGCAAGCTGGCCAAGCCGGCTGTCGCTGTCCACGCGCACGTTGCTGCTTCCCGACCCGCTGCTGCCGCTGATCGCACCGGTGGCAAGCGCGCCCACGCCGGTGACGCCGCTGATGACCAAGCCGATGATGACGCTCAGGACAATCGTGATGACCACGGTCACGGCGGTGTAGCCGAGGGATTTTTCCGGCGGGCACTTCATGGTGTGCGGCAGCCCCAGGTACAGCAGGTAGATGCTGTAGATGCCGCCCGCCAGCGGCACCAGCCAGCCCAGCCAGGGCAGGATCACCGCGATCCCGGCCACCCACGCCGCCGTCCAGCCGTAACCGACCGCCTTGAGCGCCTGCACCTGGTTCTTCTCACCCGAGAAGGTCGGCGCCAGCGCGTTGACGATCAGGGCCACCACGTACAGCACCACCAGGCCGAGCACGTAGCCCAGCACCATTCCAATCAGGCCGGCGAAGATCGGCGTGGTGACCGATACGCCGAACATGCCGTGGCCGATCAGGCTGCCCTTGATGAACCCGAACACCGCCGGGATGGCCGCCAGCCACATGATGTAGCCGGTATACAGCCCGGCAACGGTGGCCGGCTCGGCGGCGATGACGGGCCACTCGCTGCGCGGCGAGGTGAGGATCGACTTGACGCGTTCGACTATTCCGGTGGTGTTGGCGCCGCCGGCGGACGGCACCTGGGGTTGGGGTTGCATGGTGGCTTCGCTTCCATTCGGGAGGATTCACACCATGTATACGACGAACCGGCGTTTAGACGGACAGCCCCGGCGGAATCAGTAGTCGCCGACCACGTCCACGCCGGCCGGCGGGTCGAACTGGAACGTCTCCGCGCCGAAGGACGGATTCCTGCTCCAGCCGGAGAACTCCAGGGTGGTGCGCTGGCCGAGCGCGTCGATCACTTCCATCCGCGCCAGGGCGTTGCCGTTGAAGCCGAGCCGGGCGTTCTGGAAACCGGCGTCGCTGGTCTCGCGCGGCGCGACCTCCAGCCACTCCAGGCCGTCGCCCCCGCCCGCCTCGCTGACCACGAAGTCGCGATCGAGCATCTCCGGATCGATCAGCGCCGCCAGCGGGTTGTTCTGCTCTTCCTCGCCCTGCGCACGCACGGTCACCTGCTCCAGGTCGGGGTCGTACACCCACACCCGGCTGCCGTCGGCGATGATCAGCTGCGGATACGGCTTCTCGTACTCCCAGCGGAACAGCCGCGGCGCGGACAGCGCCACCTGGCCGCTGGAGGTTTCCCGCGCCTGGCCGGCGCCGTCGAACACCTGCTGCACGAATTCACCCTGCAGGCCCTGCAGCCCGCTGGTGAAGCGCTCCAGGCTCTCGCGCGCGTCCGCGGACGCGGTGCCGGCGAAGGCGCTGCCGGCAAGCAGGGCAAAGGCAAGGACGATGCGGTTCATGGACGGCTCCGTGGGGTCGGAATCTGATGGATGCAGTGTGCGAGACGCTGCCTGAATACGCACCTACACACGCGCGCGGCGCGCCGGTGCGTTCAGCCGCCGGCCGCCTACTTGGGCGGCGGCGGCGCGATCACCGTGCGGTCGCCGTTGTGCTCGGGCGGGCTCACCACCCCGGCCGCTTCCATCGCCTCGACCAGGCGCGCGGCGCGGTTGTAGCCGATCTTCAGCCGCCGCTGCACGCCGGAGATGGAGGCGCGCCGGGTCTCGGTGACCACCTTCACCGCCTCGTCGTACAGCGGGTCGCTTTCATCGCCGCTGCTGCTGGTCTCGGGCAGGCCGGTGGCGCCGACCACTACGCCGTCGCCCATGGTCTGCACGTCTTCCAGCACGCCTTCGATGTAGTCCGCGCTGCCGGATTTCTTCAGATGGTCGACCACCCGGTGCACTTCCTCGTCCGAGACGAAGGCGCCGTGCACGCGCTCGGGCATGGAGGTGCCCGGCGGCTGGTAGAGCATGTCGCCGTGGCCGAGCAGGGTCTCGGCGCCGGACTGGTCGAGGATGGTGCGCGAATCGATCTTGGAGCTGACCTGGAAGGCGATGCGGGTGGGGATGTTGGCCTTGATCAGGCCGGTGATCACGTCCACCGACGGCCGCTGGGTGGCCAGGATCAGATGGATGCCGGCCGCGCGCGCCTTCTGCGCCAGCCGCGCGATCAGTTCCTCCACCTTCTTGCCGACGATCATCATCATGTCGGCGAACTCGTCGATGATCACGACGATGTAGGGCAGCGGTTCCAAAGGCTGGGCGACCTCCTCCGAGCCCTCCTCCGGCTTGAACAGCGGATCCAGCAGCGGCTGGCCGCTGTCGCGGGCGTCCCTCACCTTCTTGTTGAAGCCGGCCAGGTTGCGCACGCCCACCGCGCTCATCAGCTTGTAGCGGCGCTCCATCTCCGCCACGCACCAGCGCAGGCCATTGGCGGCCTCCTTCATGTCGGTGACCACCGGCGCCAGCAGGTGCGGGATGCCCTCGTAGACGCTGAGTTCCAGCATCTTCGGGTCGATCATCAGCAGCCGCAGTTCCTCCGGCGTGGCCTTGAACAGCAGGCTGAGCACCATTGCGTTGACCGCCACCGACTTGCCCGAGCCGGTGGTGCCGGCCACCAGCAGGTGCGGCATGCGCGCAAGATCGGCCACGGTGGAGCGGCCGCCGATGTCCTTGCCCAGGGCCAGGGTGAGCGGGCTGGAGGCCTTGTCGTATTCCTTGGAGCGCAGCAGCTCGCTGAGGTAGATCATCTCGCGGCGGCTGTTGGGGATCTCCAGGCCGATCACCGACTTGCCCGGGATCACGTCGACCACGCGCACCGACTTCACGCTCAGCCCGCGGGCGATGTCCTTGTCCAGCGAGCTGATCTGGCTGACCTTGATGCCCGGCGCCGGCTCCATCTCGAAGCGGGTGATCACCGGGCCCGGCTGGGCCTCCTTGACCTCCACCTCGATGCGGAAGTCCTTGAGCTTGAACTCGATCTGCCGCGACAGGGTTTCCAGGGTCTCCTCGTCATAGCCCTTGGGCTGCGGCTTGGGCTCGTCGAGCACCGACAGCGGCGGCAGGCCGGAGTCGCTGCCGCCGGTGCCGCTGAACAGCGGGATCTGCTGCTCGCGCTTGGCGCGGTCGCTCTTTTCCACCAGCGTGGGCGCGGGCGGCTCGATCTTCACCGGCTCGCGGCGGGTGCGCTTTTCGGTGTCCGCCTTGCGCACCTCCACCCGCTCCTCGCGCAGGTCGCGCGCGCGCTTCCACTCGCCGGCCTGCTTGCCGCTGCGGCGCAGCAGGTCGGGCAGCTTCATCACCCAGCCGCCGATCCTGTCCATCACCGCCAGCCACGACAGGCCGGTGGCCAGGGTGATCGACACCAGCAGCAGCGCCAGCAAAAACAGGTTGCCGCCGACCCCGCCAAAGGCCGCGTACAGCGAATTGCCCACCAGCCGGCCGAGGATGCCGCCGCCGCCGGCGGAGAAGTCGGCCACGTTCGGCAGCCGCAGCGCCAGCAGCCCGGTGGCGGCAATCAGGAAGCCGAAGATGCCCACCAGCCGCAGCGCCGGGGCCAGGTCGGCCTTGCCGTCCCCGTCGCTATCCATGCCGAACAGCGCGATCCAGGCGATCGCGCCGAGCATCACCGGCAGCAGGAACGCCACGTAGCCGCTCAGGTACAGCAGCACGTCGGCCAGCCAGGCGCCGACCGGCCCGCCGACGTTGTTGAGCGGCGCGGTGACGTTGCCCGAGTGGCTCGACCAGCCCGGATCGTCGGGGGAGAAGGTGATCAGGCTGGCGAACAGGTAGACCAGCAGCGGCGCGATCAGGATCAGCGCGATGTCGCGCCACAGCCGCTGCCGGCGCGGACTCTGCCCGGCCGCCTTGCCCGCGGCCCTGCGCTGCCGCTTGCCCCCTTCGGAAATCACCTTCGCCACTGCGGCCTTTACCTTAGAAAGATCGTCTAGATGGTTGATCTTAAATCAACAAATGCGCCTGCGCGACCTGCAGTCTCCAGCGGGACGCTCATACCGCCATGTCCTTGAGCGCCGGGTGCACCAGCCTGCCGGCTTCAATATTGATCCCCCGCACCAGGGCCTGGTTGCCGCGCCAGCTGCCGGCGGCCAGCGCATCCACCCACGGCGCGATCGCGGCGCAGATCGCCTGCGAGGCGGTCTGCGGCACCGAGGCCGGCATGTTGGTCACGCAGAAGTGGGTCACGCCCTCCTCCACGTAGGTCGGCTCGTCCCAGGTGGTGGGCCGGGAGGTTTCGAAGCAGCCGCCCTGGTCGATCGAGATGTCGACCACCGCGCTGCCGGCTTCCATCGTCTCCAGCATGCCGCGGGTGAGCACGTTGGGCGCGCGCGCGCCGGGGATCAGCACCGCGCCCACCACCAGGTCGGCGCTGGCCACCTCGCGCGCCACCAGGTCCTGGTAGGGATACAGCGCGGTCACGTTGTGGCCCAGGCGCATCAGCGCCTCCATCCGATCCAGGCGCTTCTCGAACACCACCACGTTCGCGCCCACCGCCGCCAGCAGCTCGGCGGCCGAGCCCCCGGCCTGGCCGGCGCCGAACACCACCACCTTGCCGCGGCCGGTGGAGGGCAGCCCGCCCAGCAGCCGGCCCTTGCCGCCGTGCGGGGCGTGCAGCAGGGTCGTGCCCACCTGTGCGGCGATGCGGCCGGCGATCACCGACATCGGCGCCAGCAGCGGCAGCGCGCCGCTGTCCAGTTCCACGGTTTCGAAGGCGATGCCGGTCAGGCCGATGTCCAGCAGCTGGCGCGCCAGCCCGGGCTCGGCGGCCAGGTGCAGGTAGCAGAACAGCACGTGGTCGCTGCGCAGGTGCTCGATGTCGCCGCCGACGGGCTCCTTGACCTTGACGATCAGGCGGCCTTTTTCATACAGCGTCGCCGCGTCGGGCGCGATCTTCACCCCGAGCCGGGCGTAGGCTTCGTCGGGATGGCCCGCGCGCGCGCCGGCATCGCGTTCAAGCCAGACTTCGTGCCCGGCGTTGACCAGGTCGCCGGCCGCGGCCGGTACCAGCGCAACGCGGGTTTCCGCGGTCTTGGTTTCCCTGGGTACGCCGATTCGCACGCGCTTCCTCCAGCATTGGCGGGGGCGCACGGGCTGCGGCGGGCACCGCCCGGAACGGACGCTGTATCGCGCCAGCGGCACGTTGCGCGCCTTGTTTTGGGCGGTTGCCGCCTCCAAGCTATACGGCCCGAAAGGGCTTTCTTTCCGCCGTCGCGAGTATACATGTGAGCACCCCCAAGCATTGCCGTCTGCTGATCCTCGGTTCCGGCCCCGCCGGCTGGACCGCCGCCGTTTACGCCGCCCGCGCCAACCTCAAACCCGTGGTCGTGACCGGCCTGGAAATGGGCGGCCAGCTCATGACCACCACCGAGGTCGACAACTGGCCGGGCGACGCCCACGGGCTGATGGGCCCCGACCTGATGGCGCGCATGCAGGCGCACGCCGAGCGCTTCGACACCGAGACGGTGTTCGACCACATCCACACCGCGGATCTGTCCAGCCGCCCGTTCCGGCTCAAGGGCGACAACGGCGAGTACACCGCCGACGCGCTGATCATTTCCACCGGCGCCACCGCCAAGTACCTGGGGCTGGAGTCGGAGGAGAAGTTCAAGGGCCGCGGCGTGTCCGCCTGCGCCACCTGCGACGGCTTCTTCTACAAGGACAAGGACGTGGCGGTGGTCGGCGGCGGCAACACCGCGGTCGAAGAGGCGCTGTACCTGTCCAACCTGGCCAGCAAGGTGTACCTGGTGCATCGCCGCGACACCCTGCGCGCGGAGAAGATCATGCAGGACAAGCTGTTCGCCAAGGTCGAGGCCGGCAAGATCGTGCCGGTCTGGCACCACGTGGTGGAAGAGGTGCTGGGCGACGATGCCGGCGTGACCGGGCTGCGGGTGAAGTCGGTGCTGGATGAGAGCACCCGCGAGATTCCGGTGCACGGATTCTTCGTGGCCATCGGCCACACCCCCAACACCGGCATCTTCGAGGGCCAGCTGGCGATGAACGACGGCTACATCGAGATCCGCTCGGGGCTGTCGGGCGGTGTCACTTCCACCTCGGTGCCGGGCGTGTTCGCCGCCGGCGACGTGGCCGACCAGCACTACCGCCAGGCGATCACTTCGGCGGGCTTCGGCTGCATGGCGGCGCTGGACGCGGAGAAGTTCCTGGACAAGGGCGAGTAGTCGCGCTCATGGACTGCCCTATCGGCAGTCCATGCGACTGCGAGCGCCCGGCCATGGATGGCCGGGCCGGGCGTTCCGGCGCCAGCATGGCGACGCCAGGGATGGCATCGATCCAAATGATTGCGCTGCTCCCTTCATGCTGACCGCCCGGACGATCGACTCGCTGGCCCGGATCCCTGCCGAAGCATGGGACCGGCTGCACGACGGCGCCAACCCCTTCGTCGCCCACGCCTTCCTTGAAGGCCTGGAGCGGCACGGATGCCTGCGCCCGGACTGGGGCTGGACGCCCCGGCACGTGACCCTGTGGGACGGGGATACGCTGGTTGCCGCCGCGCCGGGGTACATCAAGACCAACTCGCACGGCGAATTCGTGTTCGACCATGCCTGGGCGCACGCCTATGCGCAGTACGGGCGGGAGTACTTCCCCAAGTGGCTGGGCGCGGTGCCCTACTCGCCCGTCACCGGGCCGCGGCTGCTGGGCGCGGCCGAGCGCCGGCCGGCGCTGCTGCGGGCCATCGTCGAGGATTCCGGTTCGCTCGGGCTGTCGTCGGCTCACGTCAATTTCCACACCGCGGGCGAGGACGAGACCTTCGGCGGGGAGTGGATGAAACGCATCGACGTGCAGTACCACTGGCGCAACGATGCCGGCTGGGCGGACTTCGACGCCTTCCTGGCTGCGATGGATCGGCGCCGGCGCAAGAACATCCGCCAGGAGCGGGCAAAGGTGGCGCGGGCCGGGGTCGGTTTCCGCATCATCCACGGCGACGAGGCCGGGCCGGGCGAGCTGGCCGCGATGCACGGCTTCTACCTGTCCACCTTCGCCGACTACGGCAATTCGCCGGCGCTGACGCTCGGGTTCCTGGAGCACCTGGCGGCCACCATGCCGCGGGCGCTGGTGATCGTGCTGGCGGAGCTGGACGGCGAGCCGATCGCCGGGGCGATGTGCATGCGCGGCGGCGACACCCTGTACGGCCGCTACTGGGGCGCCAGCCGCCAGCTGCCCGGGCTGCATTTCGAGACCTGCTACTACCAGGGCATCGAATACTGCCTGCGCGAGGGGCTGCGCAGGTTCGAGCCGGGCGCGCAGGGCGAGCACAAGATCGCCCGCGGCTTCCTGCCGGCGTTCGTGCGCAGCCGGCACTGGATCGCCGATCCGGCCTTCGCCGATGCCCTGCGGCGCTGGTGCGCCGATGAAGCCGGCTCGGTCCGCAGCTACAAGGCCCTGCTCGACGCCCGCTCCCCGTTCAGCGCCTCGGCTCCGCCTTCGAGCGCCCGCTAGCCGCCTCGCTGTCCTGGGGCGCAACGACATAGGCGTTTCCCCACTCGGCCAATGCGTGCACCGCGTCGTTGAGCCGCTGGCCGGATTCGGTCAGCCGATAGCGCACGCGCCTGACCGCGCCCTCCCGGTAATCGTCGCGTTCGACCACGCCATCGGCTTCCAGCTGCCGCAATTGCTCGGTCAGGACCTTCTCGCTGATGCCGTCGAGCATCCGTCGCAGCTCGCCGAAGTGCATCGGCTGCGGGTGCAGCACCCAGAGGATCGTCGGCTTCCACTTGCCCGCCACCACGGCAAGGGCGAAATCAAGCGCGCAGCCGCTCACCCACTTACCTCCAGGTCAGCACACACGAAAATGTAACCAATTGAATTCATTGGAAATTCCAGCAATATCGACGTCCCCGATCCGGGGCGCAAGCAGAAACCAAGGTAACCCAATGAACAAGGTCATGTGGTTCGATATTCCCGTTCGCGATCTCGATGCCGGGGCCGGCTTCTACCAGCAGGTATTCGGCTGGGAGGTGCGCCCGCGCCACCCGGACGACGATGGCGGCGCGCTGAGCTTCCGCGTCGCCAGCACCGCGGACACCCTGCCCGACGGCACGCCGAATACCCCGGGCGCGATCAACGGCGGAATCGTGACGCGCGACATCGGCATCCGCCAGCCCACCATCCTGGTGGAGGTGGACGATCTGGAAGCGGCCCTGGAACGGATCGTCGATGCCGGCGGCTGCATCGTCGCCCAGCCGCGGACGCTTCCGCTGGCCGGCGGCCGTTTCGCCTACTTCGAGGACCCCGACGGCAACATCTCCGGGCTGTGGCAATGGCTACCGGGTTGAACGGCTCCCCTACAATCGGTGCATGCACTTCCGCCCGCCGCTGCTGCCCGCCGATCCGGAGGCGCCGTTCCCGCCGGCGGAGTCCGCGCTGCGCGAGCCGGACGGGCTGCTGGCGATCGGCGGGGACCTGTCCCCCGCCCGCCTGCTCAACGCCTACCGGCACGGCATCTTTCCCTGGTACTCGCAGGGCCAGCCGATCCTGTGGTGGTCGCCGGATCCGCGCCTGCTGTTCCACACCGACGGCGTGCGGCTGTCCTCGCGCTTCCGGCGCAGCCTGCGCGGCAGCGGCTGGCAGCTGCGGGCGGATACCGCCTTCGCCGAGGTGCTCGATGCCTGCGCCGCCGCGCCCCGCCGCGGCCAGAGCGGCACCTGGATCACCCCGGCGATGCGCCAGGCCTACCTGCAGCTGCACCTGCTCGGCCACGCCCACAGCGTGGAGGTGTACGACGGCGCGCGCCTGGCGGGCGGCATCTACGGGGTGGCGGTGGGCCGCATGTTCTTCGGCGAAAGCATGCTCAGCGCACAGTCCGGCGGCTCCAAGGCCGCGCTGGCCGGGCTGGCCGCCTGGCTGCACCGGCAGGGCTGGCCGCTGATCGACGCCCAGGTGGAAAATCCCCACCTGCTGAGCATGGGGGCCGAGCGCTGGCCGCGCACGCGCTTCCTGGCCGAGGTCGAACGCCTGGCGGCGGCGCCGGAGGCCCCGGGCACGTGGCGCGAGGCATTCGGATCCATCCCGGCCGCCGACCTGGCCCCGCCCTCCCCGTCCGCCGGCTGAACCCCGCTTTTGCGGGGATCATGCCCGCATGGCATAATGATCCGCTGTTTTCAGGGTCGGCACCTGCCGCCCGCCAACCGACACAGGACGCATGGCGAAAGACGACGTCATTGAATTTGAAGGCACCGTTTCCGAGACCCTCCCGAACACCATGTTCCGGGTCAAGCTCGAGAACGGGCACGAGATCATTGCCCACATCTCCGGGCGGATGCGCAAGCACTACATCCGCATCCTCACCGGCGACCGGGTCAAGGTGGAGATGACTCCCTACGACCTGACCAAGGGGCGCATCACCTACCGGATGAAATAAGCGCGCATAGTGCTCCGGAAACGAAGAAGGCGGCCATTGGCCGCCTTCTTGCGTTCAGCAGAGCCCCATTTGTAGGAGCGCGCCAGGACGGGCCAGCGCCCTAGTCCACCGACGCGGGCAGCAGCTTCTCCGGCTCCTGCCAGGTTTCGATCACCAGCTCGTCGTCCTTGACGTCCACGCTGACCCGGCCGCCGCCCACCAGCTTGCCGAACAGCAGCTCGTCGGCCAGCGGACGCTTGATCCGATCCTGGATGATCCGCGCCATCGGCCGCGCGCCCATCTGCGGGTCGAAGCCGTTCTGGGCCAGCCACTCGCGGGCCTCGGGGCTGGCGGTGACGGTGACGTTCTTTTCCTGCAGCTGGGTCTCCAGCTCGATCAGGAACTTGTCCACCACCCGCAGGATGTGATCCATGCCCAGCGCCTGGAACTGCACGATCGCGTCCAGCCGGTTGCGGAACTCGGGCGTGAACGCCTTGCGGATCGTCTCCATCGCATCGGTGCTGTGATCCTGCTTGGTGAAGCCGATGGTGCGCCGCGCGGCCTGGGTGGCCCCGGCATTGGTGGTCATCACCAGGATCACGTTGCGGAAGTTCGCCTCGCGCCCGTTGGTATCGGTGAGCGTGCCGCGATCCATCACCTGCAGCAGGATGTTGAAGATGTCCGGGTGGGCCTTCTCCACCTCGTCCAGCAGCAGCACGCAGTGCGGGGTCTTGACGATCTTCTCGGTCAGCAGGCCGCCCTGGTCGAAGCCGACGTAGCCCGGGGGCGCGCCGATCAGGCGGCTCACGGAGTGCGACTCCATGTACTCGGACATGTCGAAGCGCACCAGCTCGATCCCCAGCTGCAGCGCGAGCTGGCGGGTGACCTCGGTCTTGCCCACGCCGGTGGGGCCGGCGAACAGGAAGTTGCCGATCGGCTTGTCCGGGTTGCCCAGGCCCGAGCGGGCCAGCTTGATCGCGGACGTCAGGGTGTCGATCGCCGGATCCTGGCCGAAGATCACCATCTTCAGGTTGCGCTCCAGGGTGGCCAGCACGTCCTTGTCCGAAGCGCTGACCTGCTTGGCCGGGATGCGCGCCATCTTGGCGACGATGGTCTCCACTTCCTCCACGTCGATCAGCTGCTTGCGCACGTCCTCGGGCAGCAGCCGCTGGCGCGCGCCGGCCTCGTCCATCACGTCGATGGCCTTGTCCGGCAGCAGCCGGTCGGCGATGTGCTTGACCGACAGATCCACCGCCGCCTGCAGCGCGTCGTCGGCGTAGGAGACGTCGTGGTGCGCCTCGTACCTGGGCTTGAGCCCGCGCAGGATCTCGTAGGCCTCGCCGGTGGTCGGTTCGACCACGTCGATCTTCTGGAACCGCCGCGCAAGCGCCCGATCCTTCTCGAAGATGCCGCGGTATTCCTGGAAGGTGGTCGAACCGATGCAGCGCAGCTCGCCCGAGGCCAGCGCCGGCTTGATCAGGTTCGAGGCGTCCATGGTGCCGCCCGAGGCCGAGCCGGCGCCGATGATGGTGTGGATCTCGTCGATGAACAGGATCGCGCCGTCGTGCTTGCGGATCGCCGTGAGCACCGCCTTCAGGCGCTTCTCGAAGTCGCCGCGGTACTTGGTGCCGGCCACCAGCGCGCCCAGGTCGAGCGAGTAGATGGTGGCCTCGGCCAGCACCTCGGGCACCTCGCCGTCGACGATGCGCTTGGCCAGGCCCTCGGCGATGGCGGTCTTGCCCACGCCGGCCTCGCCCACGTACAGCGGGTTGTTCTTGCGCCGCCGGCACAGGATCTGGATGGTGCGCTCGATCTCCTCGGCGCGGCCCACCAGCGGGTCGATCTTGCCTTCGCGCGCCTGCGCGTTGAGGTCGGTGGCGTACTCGGCCAGGGCATCGCCCTTGGCCTCGCCGCCGCCCTCGGCGCCGCCGGCCTCGGGCTCCTCGCCCGGGGCGGCCGGCTCGTCCTCGCCCATCTTGGCGATGCCGTGCGACAGGTAGTTCACCACGTCCAGCCGGGTCACGTCCTGCTGGTTGAGGTAATAGACCGCGTGCGAGTCCTTCTCGCCGAAGATCGCCACCAGCACGTTGGCGCCGGTGACCTCCTTCTTGCCCGAGGACTGCACGTGGTACACGGCGCGCTGCAGCACGCGCTGGAAGCCCAGCGTGGGCTGGGTGTCGCGCCCGTCACCCTCGTCCAGCTTGGAGACGGTGGTGAGGATGGCCTGCTCCAGGTCGGAGCGCAGGCGGTGGAAATCGGCGCCGCAGGCCTTGAGCACGGCCTCGGCGGAGGGGTTGTCGATCAGCGACAGCAGGAGGTGTTCGACCGTCATGTACTCGTCGCGCGCCTCGCGGGCGCGCTTGTAGCACTGGCCGATGGTGTATTCGAGATCCTTGCTGAACATGGGGCTGGGTGCCTCCGAAAATTGCTACTGCTGCCTTGGATGGGGGCTGCAACGGCGGATTTCCATTGCCCTCCCCGTTTACGCCCTTTCCATGGTGCAAAGCAATGGGTGCTGGTTCATTCGCGAGTAATCGTTCACCTGCGCGACCTTGGACTCTGCCACTTCGCGGCTGTAGATGCCGCAGATCCCGCGGCCGCGGGTGTGCACGTGCAGCATGACCTGGGTCGCCCGCTCCACGTCGAGCGAGAAGAACCGCACCAGCACCTCGACCACGAAATCCATCGGGGTGTAGTCGTCGTTGAGGATGATCACCGAGTACAGCGGCGGGCGCTTGACCTCCGGCCGGCCGGTCTGCACCGCGACGCCGTGGTCGCGCTCATGGTCGTTGCTGTGTGGCATGGCGCCGATTATACGGGGCCGGCGCGGCGGCCACGTAGACGGCGGATGGCCCGCGGCGGACAATGACGGCCTGTTTTGCCGCCCCCGGGGCCCGATCATGAGCTACCGCGAAGGACGTTTCTGGCAGCCGGACGTCACCGTGGCCACCCTGGTGGTCGACGGCGGGCGCCTGCTGTGCGTGGAGGAACGGGCCGGCGGCCGGCTGGTGATCAACCAGCCCGCCGGCCACCCGGAGCCGGACGAGAGCCTGGTCGACGCCGCCGTGCGCGAGACCCTGGAGGAAACCGCCTGGCAGGTGCGGCTGACCGCATTCGTGGGCGCCTACCAGTGGAAGGCCCCGGTGCTGGCCGACGGCAGCGGCGGGCGCCACTACCTGCGCTTCGCCTTCGCCGGCGAGCCGGTGTCCCACGATCCGCAGCGGCCGCTGGACGAAGGCATCCTGCGCGCCCTGTGGCTGACCCCGGGCGAGCTGCAGGAGGCCGCCGACCGCCACCGCAGCCCGCTGGTGTGGCGCAGCGCCGCCGATTTCCTCGCCGGCCGCCGCTACCCGCTGTCGATGCTCAACCAGCTGGCCGACGCCGGCTGAGGCCGGCCCCGGCCGCGGCTTGCCGCCGCGGCCCATCGGCCCCATCTGTGAAGCATATGCAGACTCCCCGCACCATCATCGGCCTGTCAGGCGGCGTCG
This sequence comes from Luteimonas dalianensis, assembly GCF_049339425.1. Lineage (NCBI taxonomy): Bacteria > Pseudomonadati > Pseudomonadota > Gammaproteobacteria > Lysobacterales > Lysobacteraceae > Luteimonas > Luteimonas dalianensis. The sequence continues at coordinate 267,155 of NZ_JBMPPO010000001.1, forward strand.
ACTCCTCGGTCGCCGCCCTGCTGCTGCGCGAGGCCGGCGAGCCGCTGGCCGGGCTGTTCATGCAGAACTGGGCCGACGACGGCAGCGGCGACTGCCGCGCCGACGACGACCGCCGCGACGCGGTGGCGGTGGCCGGCGGGCTGGGCATCCCGATCCATTTCCGGGATTTCTCCGGCCAGTACTGGGAGGAGGTGTTCGAACACTTCCTGTCCGAATACGCGGCTGGCCGCACCCCCAACCCGGACGTGCTGTGCAACCGCGAGGTCAAGTTCAAGCACTTCCTGGACGCGGCGCGCGAGCTGGGGGCCGGGCGCATCGCCACCGGCCACTACGCCCGCATCGATCGCGAAGGCGGGCGCTGGCGGCTGCTGCGCGCGCGCGACGCCGGCAAGGATCAGAGCTATTTCCTGCACCAGCTGGGCCAGGAGCAGCTGGCGGCAACCGCGTTCCCGCTGGGCGAGCTGGAAAAGACCGACGTGCGCGCCATGGCCCGCCAGGCCGGGCTGCCGACGGCGGCGAAGAAGGATTCGACCGGGATCTGCTTCATCGGCGAGCGCGACTTCCGCGAGTTCCTGGGCCGCTACCTGCCCGCCCGCGCCGGCGAGATCCGCACTCCGCAGGGCCAGGTGCTGGGCGAGCATCCGGGCGTGTTCTATTTCACCCTGGGCCAGCGCGAGGGCCTGCAACTGGGCGGCGTGCGCGGCTTCCGGCCGGCGCCGTGGTACGTGGTGGGCAAGGACGTGGCCAGCAACGTGCTGTACGTGGATCAGGGCGGCGACAGCCCGTGGATGATGTCCGGCACCACCTGGAGCGAGCCGGCGCACTGGATCTCCGGTTCGCCTCCCGCCTCCGCGTTCGAATGCCTGGCGCAGTCGCGCTACCGGCAGCCTCCCGAGCCGTGCCGGGTGCGGGTGCTGGACGACGGGCGCCTGGAGGCCGTGTTCGAACGCCCCCAGCGCGCCGTCACCCCCGGCCAGTCGCTGGTGCTCTACGACGCCGACGTGTGCCTGGGTGGCGCGGTGATCGAGGCGACCGACGCCCCGCTGGATCGCGGCCGCAACCGGACTGCGGGTACCATTGGCAGCTTCGAATCCGCCCCACGGAGTGCAGCAGCCGGATGATGCAGGAACGTGTACTGGCCCTCGCCGGCCTGGCCCAGGCGCTCAAGCAGGTGCGCCGGATCGCCGAAACCGGACAGGCCGACGCCGCGGTGCTGGCCACCGCGCTGGAAAGCGTGTTCCACACCGACGCCGGCTCGGTGGAGGACGTGTACGGCGGCGCCGACGGCGTCCGCCCCGGCCTGCGCCTGCTGCACGGCTACTTCAACAACCTGCCCGACGACGAGCAGCTGCCCAAGCTCGCCCTGGCGGTGATGCAGCTGGAACGCCGCTTCATCAACGACCACGACATGGTGCAGCGCGTCCAGCGCGGCATCGTCCAGGCCCGCAACGAGGCCCAGCGCGCCGGCAGCAGCACCCATCCGGAGGTGCTGGCCACGCTGGGCACCCTGTACGCGGAAACCGTCAGCAACCTGCGCCCGCGGGTCATGGTGCAGGGCAACCCGCACTACCTGGGCCAGGCCGACATCGTCTCCGAGATCCGCGCGGTACTGCTGGCCGCCCTGCGCTCGGCCGTGCTGTGGCGGCAAATGGGCGGCAACTACCTGGACTTCCTGCTGCGGCGCAAGCAGCTGCTGGGGACCGTGGAGCAGATGCTGGGCTGAGCCGCCGCCGGCTCCAGCGGCGACTCCACTGCCCGCGCGGACGGGCCGCAACAACTGGCGTCAGCGGGACTCCGTTTCCGGAGCCCTCGCAGTCGCCGTCCCCGACAGCATCCCGCGCCTGCGGAACCAGAACTCGACCGGCAGCGTCGCCAGCGGCGGGATCGCGGCAAGCACCGCCAGCAGCAGCGCCCACATCGGCCAGCGCAGCCTGGCCCCGGCGACGAACGCGACCACCAGGTACAGCAGGAACGCGCCGCCGTGCAGGCGGCCGAACAGCCAGACCCCGGCATCGGTCGTACCGGTGACGTACTTCAGGTACATGCCCACCAGCAGCCCGGCCCAGGTGAAGGCCTCGACCAGGGCGACGATGGAGAAGACTTTGCCAGCTGGCGACAGCGGTTGGCGTGGTGGCGGCATGCTCGGGTTCCGGGTTGGAAAGTGAAGGAAAACGCCCCGGGGTTCCGGGGCGTCTTCGGGTTGCAGCTGGCTGGGGCCGATCAGGCCGTGGCCTCCTCGGCCTCCCGGTATTCCTCGATCTGGTCGAAATTCATGTACCGGTAGATCTGCGCGCCGTGCTCGTCGATCACGCCGATGTCGGTCAGGTACTCCTCGCGGGTCGGGATCCGACCCAGCCGCGAGCAGATCGCCGCCAGTTCCGCCGAGCCCAGGTACACGTTCGCGCCGCGGCCCAGGCGGTTGGGGAAGTTGCGGGTCGAGGTGGACATCACCGTCGCCCCCTCGCGCACCTGGGCCTGGTTGCCCATGCACAGCGAGCAGCCCGGCATCTCCAGCCGCGCACCGGCGGTGCCGAAGGTGCCGTAGTGGCCTTCCTTCGTGAGTTCGGCCGCGTCCATCTTGGTCGGCGGCGCGACCCACAGGCGGGTCGGGATGTCGCGCTTGCCTTCCAGCAGCTTGGCAGCGGCACGGAAGTGGCCGATGTTGGTCATGCACGAGCCGATGAAGACCTCGTCGATGGTGTCGCCGGACACGTCGGACAGGGTCTTGGCATCGTCCGGGTCGTTCGGGCAGCACACGATCGGCTCGACGATTTCGTCCAGGTCGATCTCAATCACCGCCGCGTACTCGGCGTCGGCGTCCGGCTCCAGCAGCTGCGGATCCTTCAGCCACTCTTCCATCTTGTCGATCCGGCGCTGGATGGTGCGCGCGTCGGAGTAGCCCTGGGCGATCATCCACTTCAGCAGCGTGATGTTGCTGTTGAGGTATTCGATGATCGGCGCCTTGTCCAGGCGCACGGTGCAGGCGGCGGCGGAGCGCTCGGCCGAGGCGTCGGCCAGTTCGAAGGCCTGCTCGATCTTCAGATCCGGCAGCCCCTCGATCTCCAGGATGCGGCCGGAGAAGATGTTCTTCTTGCCCTGCTTGGCGACCGTCAGCAGGCCCTGCTTGATGGCGTACAGCGGAATCGCGTGCACCAGGTCACGCAGGGTCACGCCCGGCTGCAGCTTGCCCTTGAAGCGCACCAGTACCGACTCGGGCATGTCCAGCGGCATGACGCCGGTGGCGGCGGCAAAGGCCACCAGGCCGGAGCCGGCCGGGAAGGAAATGCCGATCGGGAAGCGGGTGTGGCTGTCGCCGCCGGTGCCGACGGTGTCGGGCAGCAGCATGCGGTTGAGCCAGCTGTGGATGATGCCGTCGCCCGGGCGCAGCGAGACGCCGCCGCGGGTGGAGATGAATTCCGGGAGCGTGTGGTGGGTCTTCACGTCCACCGGCTTCGGGTACGCGGCGGTGTGGCAGAACGACTGCATCACCAGGTCCGAGCTGAAGCCCAGGCAGGCCAGGTCCTTGAGCTCGTCGCGGGTCATCGGGCCGGTGGTGTCCTGCGAGCCCACGGTGGTCATCTTCGGCTCGCAGTAGGTGCCCGGGCGCACGCCCTGCCCCTCCGCCAGGCCGCAGGCGCGGCCGACCATCTTCTGTGCCAGGGTGAAGCCCTTGCCGCTGTCGGCCGGCGCGGCCGGCTGGCGGAACAGGTCGGCCGCCGGCAGGCCCAGCGACTCGCGCGCACGCGCGGTCAGGCCGCGGCCGATGATCAGCGGGATGCGGCCGCCGGCGCGCACCTCGTCGAACAGCACATCGGACTTGAGCTCGAATTCGGCGATCACCTCGCCGTCCTTGAGCGCCTTGCCCTCATACGGGCGCAGCTCGACCACGTCGCCGTGCTCCATCTGCGACACGTCCAGTTCGATCGGCAGCGCGCCCGCGTCTTCCATGGTGTTGTAGAAAATCGGCGCGATCTTGCCGCCCAGGCATACGCCGCCGGCGCGCTTGTTGGGGATGTACGGGATGTCGTCGCCCGTCCACCACAGCACCGAGTTGGTGGCCGACTTGCGGCTGGAGCCGGTGCCGACCACGTCGCCGACGTAGGCGACCAGGTGGCCTTTCTCCTTCAGCTTCAGGATCTCGCCGATCGGCCCGCGCTTGCCGTCTTCCTCCGGCACGAACGGCGCGTCCGGACGCTTGTTCTTGAGCATCGCCAGGCCGTGCATCGGGATATCCGGGCGGGTGGTGGCGTCCGGGGCTGGCGACAGGTCGTCGGTGTTGGTCTCGCCGGGCACCTTGAACACGGTGATGGTCATCGACTCGGGCACTTCCGGGCGGTCGGTGAACCACTCCGCGTCGGCCCAGCTCTGCATCACAGCCTTCGCATTGGCGTTGCCGGCCTTCGCCTTCTCCTCCACGTCGTGGAAGGCGTCGAACACCAGCAGGGTCTTCTTCAGGCCGTCGGCGGCGATCGCGCCCAGGGCGTCGTCGTCCAGCAGCTCGATCAGCGGCGAGACGTTGTAGCCGCCGAGCATCGTGCCCAGCAGCTCGGTGGCGCGCTCACGGCCGATCAGACGGTTCTTCTCGCTGCCAAAGGCCAGCGCGGCCAGGTACGAGGCCTTGACCTTGGCGGCGTCGTCGACGCCGGCCGGCACGCGGTGGGTGATCAGGTCGAGCAGGAAATCTTCCTCGCCGGCGGGCGGGGCCTTGAGCAGCTCGATCACGTCGGCGGTCTGCTGCGGCGACAGCGGCAGCGGCGGGATGCCGAGGGCTTCGCGCTCGGCGACGTGTTGGCGATAGTCTTGCAACATGTGGGGGTACTCCGGAAAGTCGTGGGGATGACAGCGTGGTTGGTCAAGTGGCCCTGGGTACGATCACCCTCAGCCCCTTGAAGTAATCGCGGAAAAAGCCGGCATCGCGGGTAATCAAGCCGCCGCATTGCAGCAGGGCGTGGGCACCGACGATGAAGTCCGGGACGGTGCGCGGCAAAATCGCAGCGGCGGCTCCGCCGGTGCGACGACGCTGGTTGAAGCGGCGCTGCATTTCACCGGCACGAACCGCGGAGCGGCGCTCCACCGGCAGATAGCGCATGCCCATGTCCTCGACCACGTCCATGATGTCGGCGCCGTGGCCGAGACCGGCGGTGATCTCGCTCACCACCACGTCGCACAGCACCACCGGGCCGCGGGCGAGCGCGTCGCGCACGCACTGCTCGGCGGCATCGGCCGTGGCCGGGTCGTCGCCGAGCAGGTCGATCAGCACGTTGGTATCGACGGCGATCACTTCCCGGCGCCCGGCTCGCCGTCGTCCGGATCGCGGAGCACCTCGAACGGCTCCAGGGGGTCGCCCGGCGCGCGCCCGCGCAGTTCGCGCATGACGTCGTCGGTGCTCACGCCTTCGGGCAGCTTGAAGCGCCCGCGGGCGCGGGAAATGGCGTCGCTCACGTCCTTGCGCAGGATGATGCGCCCGCCGTCCAGCTCGACCTTCAGGGTCGTGCCCTTGGCCAGGCCCAGGGCGTCACGCACCGCCTTGGGCAGGGTGATCTGGCCGCGTTCGGCAACGGTGACTTCCATCGGGGAACCCTCGTGGGCAAGGCGGGTACGGGGCCATTATACATACTTGTTCATACATACTCGCGCCCCCATACCCGGCCGGGACACCGTTCCGTCACCGAAGCTGAACGGGAAGTCCGTACACTTGTACGAACGCCCCGAGCCAACGCATTGCAGCCACAGGAGGTTCCCCATGGCCGATTCCTTCGCCACCCACGCCACGTTCCAGGTCAACGGCAAGACCTACACCTACGCCAGCCTGCCCAGGCTGGGCGAGCGCTTCGACATCGCCCGCCTGCCCTTCTCGATGAAGATCCTGCTGGAGAACCTGCTCCGCCACGAGGACGGCGTGAGCGTGCTGCCCAGGCACATCGAGGCGGTGGCCAACTGGGATCCCAAGGCCGAGCCGGATACCGAAATCGCCTTCATGCCCGCCCGCGTGGTGCTGCAGGACTTCACCGGCGTGCCCTGCGTGGTCGACCTGGCGGCGATGCGCGACGCGGTGGTCAAGCTGGGCGGCCGGCCCGAGCAGATCAACCCGCAGATCCCCTCGGAGCTGGTGATCGACCACTCGGTGCAGGTGGATGCGTTCGGCCGCAACGAGGCGCTGGACATCAACGGCCGCATCGAGTTCGAGCGCAACAAGGAGCGCTACGGCTTCCTGCGCTGGGGCCAGAACGCGTTCCAGGACTTCAAGGTGGTGCCGCCCAATACCGGCATCGTGCACCAGGTGAACCTGGAGCACCTGGCGCGGGTGGTGTTCGAGCGTGAGATCGACGGCACGCTGTGGGCGCTGCCGGACACGGTATTCGGCACCGACTCGCACACCACCATGATCAACGGCATCGGCGTGCTGGGCTGGGGCGTGGGCGGGATCGAGGCCGAGGCGGCCATGCTCGGCCAGCCCTCCTCGATGCTGATCCCGCAGGTGGTGGGCTTCAAGCTGACGGGCAAGCTGCCCGAGGGCGCCACCGCCACCGACCTGGTGCTGACCGTCACCGAGATGCTGCGCAAGCACGGCGTGGTCGGCAAGTTCGTCGAGTTCTTCGGCGACGGCCTGCAGCACCTGCCGCTGGCCGATCGCGCCACCATCGGCAACATGTCGCCCGAGTACGGCGCCACCTGCGGCATCTTCCCCATCGACGCCGAAGCGATCCGCTACCTGCGCCTGTCCGGGCGCAGCGAAGAGCAGATCGCCCTGGTGGAGGCCTATGCGAAGGCACAGGGCATGTGGCACGAGCCGGGCGCGCCCGAGGCGCAGTACTCGGCGGTGCTGGAACTGGACATGGGCACGGTACAGCCGTCGCTGGCCGGCCCGCGCCGCCCGCAGGACCGCGTGCTGCTGGGAGACATGAAGCAGAACTACAACGACAACGTCGGCCCGCTGGTGTCGCGCCGCGAGGCCGCCCGCGATCCCCAGCTCAACCGCTTCGACAAGGACGGCGGCGACCAGCCCCAGGCAGAGCGCCTGGCCGCCAAGCCGGTCTCCACCATCTGCATGGATGACTGCGAACACCAGATCCAGGACGGCTCGGTGGTGATCGCGGCCATCACCTCCTGCACCAACACCTCCAACCCGGCGGTGATGATCGGCGCCGGCCTGGTGGCCCGCAACGCGGCCGCCAAGGGCCTCAAGCCCGCACCGTGGGTGAAGACCTCGCTGGCCCCCGGCTCGCTGGTGGTCACCGACTACCTGAAGAAGGCCGGCCTGATGGACGACCTGGAGCAGATGGGCTTCTATCTGGTGGGCTACGGCTGCACCACCTGCATCGGCAACTCCGGGCCGCTGCTCAAGGCGGTCTCCGACGGCATCGCCGAGAACGACCTGGCGGTGGCCTCGGTGCTCTCGGGCAACCGCAACTTCGAGGGCCGCATCCACCCCGAGGTGAAGATGAACTACCTCGCCTCGCCGCCGCTGGTGGTGGCCTACTCGATCGCCGGCACGGTCGACATCGACCTGACCAGCGAGCCGCTGGGCAAGGACAGCGACGGCAACGACGTGTACCTGCGCGACATCTGGCCCAGCAACCGGGAAATCGCCGACACCATCGCCGCCACCGTCGGGCCGGAGCAGTTCCAGCGCAACTACGCCGACGTGTTCAAGGGCGACGAGCGCTGGAACGCGATGGAATCGCCTGAAAGCGAACTCTATCCCTGGAGCGACGAATCCACCTACATCAAGAACCCGCCCTACTTCGACGGCATGACAATGGACGTGGGCAGCATCAGCGACGTCATCGGCGCGCGCGTACTCGGGCTGTTCGGCGACTCGATCACCACCGACCACATCTCCCCGGCCGGCGCGATCAAGGCCGACTCGCCCGCGGGCCGCTACCTGCAGGGCCGCGGCGTGCAGCCGGCCGACTTCAACAGCTACGGTTCGCGCCGCGGCAACGACGACGTGATGGTGCGCGGCACCTTCGCCAACATCCGCATCAAGAACCTGTTCTTCGACGGCGAGGAAGGCGGCAACACGCTGTACTTCGGCGCCACCCCGCCGGAGAAGATGTCGATCTACGACGCGGCCATGAAGTACCGGGAAGACGGCGTGCCGCTGGTGGTGATCGCCGGCCACGAGTACGGCACCGGCTCCTCGCGTGACTGGGCGGCCAAGGGCACCAACCTGATGGGCGTCAAGGCGGTGATCGCGGCCAGCTTCGAGCGCATCCACCGCTCCAACCTGGTGGGCATGGGCGTGCTGCCGCTGCAGTTCAAGGACGGCGAGAACGCACAGACCCACGGCCTGGACGGCACCGAGACCTTCGACATCACCGGGCTGGAGGACGGCAAGGCGCGCACCGCGACGGTGGTTGCGCGCAAGGCCGATGGCGGCGAGAAGCGCTTCGAAGTGGACGTACTGCTGCTCACCCCCAAGGAAGTCGAATACTTCCGCCACGGCGGGCTGCTGCACTACGTGCTGCGCGACCTGGCTTCCCGCTGACCTTGACCCGTGCCCTGCGCCTGCAGGGTGCGTTCCACATGCAACAGGCCGGCCACGATGGCCGGCCTGTCGCGTTTCACATCGCCGGCGTCCAGCGGGCGCTGGTGATCTTCCAGTCCCCGCCCTCCATCCGCCAGCCGGTCTCGACCTGGTAGAAGTTGGCGCGGTCGGGCAGCAGCCGGCCCGAGCCGCCGGTGAGCGCGGCGCGGAAGCGCACCGTGGCATGCGGCTCCTGCAGCTCCACGTCCAGCGGCCCCATGGTCAGGCCCACCGCCTGGTGCTGCATCATGTACAGCGCCGCGGTTCGCCGCGCCTGGTCGCGATCCATCCCGTTCGGGCCGATGAAGTCTTCGGCCAGGTAGCGGCGCAGCGCTCCGGCATCACGTTCCTCGATGCTTGCCTGGACGCCGGCAACGGCGTTGCGCAAGGCCTCCTCGGGTGCCGGCCGCGAACATCCCGCCGCCAGCATCAGCGCAATCCCGGCCGCTGCCAGCACACCGGCGCGCCCGGCATCGAGTCTCCGCTGCATGCCCTGTCCTGCCCCGCCCATACGCCCGCTCCCCTGTTCGAAGGCACAGGTTACCGCGCCGACCCGCAGCGGCAAGCCGCCTTGCCAGCATCCGCGGCGCTATGCTCAAATCCAGTGAGGCCTGCAGTGCCTGCAGCGCACGTATCTGAATGGAGAGGAACGCGATGACCCATGAGCGCCCGTGGCTGGCGAACTACCCGAAAGGCGTTCCCTCCGAGATCGACGTCGACGAATTCGCGTCGGTTCCCGAGGTACTCGCGGACGCCATCAGGAGCTACAGCGACCGGCCGGCGTTCACCAACATGGGCGTCACCCTGACCTACGCCGAAATCGACAGGCTCAGCAGCCAGTTCGCCGCCTGGCTACTGGGCGAGCTCAAGCTGAAGAAGGGCGACCGCGTCGCCATCATGATGCCCAACTGCCTGCAGTATCCGATCGCCACCTTCGGCGTGCTTCGGGCCGGGCTGACCGTCGTCAACGTCAATCCCATGTACACCGCGCGCGAACTGCGCCACCAGCTCGACGACGCGGGCGCGAGCGTGCTGGTGGTGCTGGACAACTTCGGCGATACCGCGCAGAAAGCGCTGGAAACCTGCCAGGTGCGCCACGTGGTGACCACGGGCCTGGGCGACATGCTCGGCTTCCCCAAGGGCGCGATCGTCAACTTCGTGCTCAGGTACATCAGGAAGATGGTGCCCGACTACAACATCCCGGGCGCAGTGCGGTTCCGTGACACCCTGGCGGCCGGCGGCAAGCACGCCCTGCCCGAGGTCAGCATCTCGCCGGACGACATCGCCTTCCTGCAGTACACCGGCGGCACCACCGGCGTGGCCAAGGGCGCCATGCTCACCCACCGCAACATGGTGGCCAACATGCAGCAGGCGTCGGCGTGGATCTCCGACGGCCTGGTGCCCGGCGGCGAGACCGTGATCACCGCGCTGCCGCTGTACCACATCTTCGCGCTGACGGCGAACGGCCTGGTCTTCATGAAGATCGGCGGCCACAACTGGCTGATCACCAATCCGCGCGACATGCCCGGCTTCGTCAACGAGCTGGGCAAGGTGCAGTTCACCGCGATCACCGGCGTGAACACGCTGTTCAACGGCCTGCTCAACACCCCCGGCTTCAACGAGATCGACTTCTCCACGCTCAAGGTCACCCTGGGTGGCGGCATGGCGGTGCAGCGCTCGGTGGCCGAGCGCTGGAAGCGGGTCACCGGCAACACCCTGGTGGAGGCCTACGGCCTGACCGAGACCGCGCCGGCCGCATGCATCAACCCGATGAACCTGCCCGACTACAACGGCTCGATCGGCCTGCCGATCCCGTCCACCGACGCCTGCATCAAGGATGACGAGGGCAATATGCTTCCCACCGGAGAAGTCGGCGAGCTGTGCATCAAGGGCCCGCAGGTGATGAAGGGCTACTGGCAGCGGCCGGAAGACACCGCCAACGCCATCGACGCCGACGGCTGGCTGCACACCGGCGACATGGCGAAGATGGACGAGGACGGGTTCTTCTACATCGTCGACCGCAAGAAGGACATGATCCTGGTGTCCGGCTTCAACGTGTACCCGAACGAGGTCGAGGACGTCGTGGCGATGCTCCCCGGCGTGCTGGAAGTGGCCGCGGTGGGCGTGCCCGACGAGAAGTCCGGCGAGGTGGTCAAGCTGGTGGTGGTGAAGAAGGACGAGAGCCTGACCGCCGAGCAGATCAAGGCCCACGCGCGCGAGAACCTGACCGGCTACAAGCAGCCACGGATCATCGAATTCCGCAAGGAGCTGCCCAAGACCAACGTGGGCAAGATCCTCAGGCGCGAGCTGCGGGACGAAGCGGCCGACTGACCCGGCCGGGCGGCCCGCGGGCCGCCACCCCCGGACTGCAGCCGCCCCGCGCTTGCAGTTTCACTGGATTGGGAGCATAGAAGGTGGTGATCGGGCCGCCCGGCGTTGCCGTGCCCGGGCCCGGCAGCCGCTCTGTCCCGACCCTTCTTCGCCAGCCACCCACAGGGGATCTACCCATGAACAACGTCCAGCAGCTTCAGCGTACCCGTGCTTTTCCCACCATGCGGGTGCAGTCCGACCCGTCCGGCGACGTGCACTGGATGTACATGCACCACGGCCTCGAGCCCGGCGCACGGCCGTGCTTCCACCAGGCGCTGCTGACGGACATGTGGAGCTTCATGAGCGCCATCACCCTGCGCGAGAACCAGCGCAAGCCCGGCCGCCTGCGCCACCTGGTGATGGCTTCCGACGCCGCGGCCTTCAACCTCGGCGGCGACCTGGCCCTGTTCGCCCAGCTGATCCGCGCCGGAGACCGCGAGCGGCTGCTGGAATACGCCCGCCGCTGCGTGGAAGGCGTGCACCATCTGTACGGCGGCATGGGCGGCGACATGCGCACGATCGCGCTGGTGCAGGGCGACGCCCTCGGCGGCGGCCTGGAGATGGCCCTGGCCTGCCACACCATCGTGGCCGAGGAAGGCGTGAGCATGGGCCTGCCGGAAGTGCTGTTCGGCCTGTTCCCGGGCATGGGCGCCTACTCGTTCCTGACCAAGCGCGTGCCGCCCCAGCTGGCCGAGAAGATCATCCTGGAAGGCCGGATCTACCGCAGCGAGGAAATGCACGCGATGGGCGTGGTCGACATCCTGGTGCCCAGGGGCGAAGGCGAAGCCGCGGTGGCCGACCTGATCCGCCGCCAGCAGCGGGCCCCGGCGGCGCACGTCGCCCTGAATGCGGTGCGGAACATTTCCCAGCCGGTGGGCTACGACGAGCTGATGGGCATCACCGAGGTCTGGGTGGACACCGCACTCGCCCTCAACGAGCGTTCGCTCAAGGCGATGGATCGGATCATCCGGGCCCAGAACCGGCGGGCATTTGGCGCCGAAGCCGGCAGCACCGGCGGCTGAGTCCGCCCCGGCTCAGCCCTCACGGCCGAGGTCGTGGCCGCGCGCGCCCGAACTCCCGCGCGCGGCCGCCGCCTCCCGGCCCAGCGAAAGCTCCTGCTCCAGCTGGCCCAGGCGCTGCTTCCAGTCCCGCCTGAGCTGCCATTCCGGCAGCCGCATGATCTCGCCGCTGTGCGCGGCCACCCGCACCAGCCCGACGTTGCTGGCCACGCCCTTGACGGCGTGGGCGTGGTCGCGCATCGCGTTCCAGTCGCCGGCCTCGCCGGACTCCTCGATCCGCGCCAGGCAGTCGCTGGCATCCTGCATGCACTGGGCCACGAACTTGCTGACGAAGTCCTCGCCCATGCCCAGCGAGGAGAGTTCATCCAGCACCCCGGGGTCGAACCGGCCCTCGGCCACCGCGCCCGCATCCGCCGTCCTGGCCTGCTCGATGAGCGTCTCGGTCGCGACCGGCTGCAGCCGTCCGCCCGAGGCGGAGATGTCGGCCAGCATGTCCAGCAGCCGCGGCACCGCCACCGGCTTGGCGAGGAAGGCATGGGCACCGGCCGACCTGCAGCTGGCGATGGCGTCGGGCGTCACGTCGGCGCTGAGGATGATCACCGGCGTGGCCGGGGCGCCGGCCTGCAGGGTGCGCAGGTGGCCGAGCAGATCCAGGCCGCTGATCCCGGGCATATGCAGGTCGCAGATGATCGCGTCGTAGTCGCTGATCGCCACCGCGTCCAGCACCGCCTCGCCGCCGTCCACGCTGACCACGCCGTGCCCGGCCTTCTGCAGGATGCGTTCGAGCACCATCCGGTTGGCGGCGTGGTCGTCGGCGATCAGCACCTGCAGCGGCCGCACCCGGGCGCGGTGGCGCAGGAACGGGTCGCCGAAGGAAATCACGTTGCGGCCGGCGTCGGCCACCGGGTACAGGCCCTCCTCCGCAGCCGGCTGCCCCGCCGCCGCTACCACGGGCGCGAACGGCAGCTCCACCCAGAACGTGCTGCCCTCGCCTTCACGGCTCTGGAAGCCGATGCTGCCGCCCATGGCCTCGGTCAGCTTCTTGGCGATGCTGGTGCCCAGGCCGGTGCCGCCATACCCGCGCTTGAGGGTGGCGTCGGCCTGCTCGAAGGCGTTGAACAGCCGGCTATGGGCCGACTCGGGAATGCCGATGCCGGTGTCGGTGACGGTGAACTTCAGGCGCACCCGCTGGTCGCCGGCCTCCAGCTGCACCACATCCAGGCGCACCGATCCGCTGGGGGTGAACTTGACCGCGTTGGCCACCAGGTTGGTGAGCACCTGGCGCAGGTGGTCGCTGTCGCCGCGCACCCGGCCGGGCACGTCCGGAGCAACCCTTGATTCGTACGACAGGCCCTTGGCCTTGGCGGTCGGGCGGAGCATCAGATCGACCTCCGCGATCACGTCGCACAGGTCGAACGCTTCGTTGGACAGGTTGAGCTTGCCGGCCTCGATGGCGGAGATGTCCAGCACGTCCTCGACCAGCGACAGCAGGCTCTGGGTGGACGCGCGGATGGTGGCCAGGTACTCGCGCTGCTCGTTGTCCAGGCGGGTGGTGGCCAGCAGCTCGGCGACGCCGGCCAGGCCGTTGAGCGGGGTGCGGAACTCGTGGCTCATGTTGGCCAGGAACCGGCTCTTGGCCTCGTTGGCCCGCAGCGCCTCGCGGGTGGCGCGGGTCAGCGCCTTGAGCAGGCCCGACAGGTACAGCGGAATGGCCACCAGGCCCACCAGCAGGCCAATGCCCAGGATCCGGTTCGCGTGCCAGTACGGATGCAGCAGCAAGGGCAGGCTGAAGGCGGCCACCGCCATGCCCATCGCCAGGTACAGGTAGCGGCTGCCGTAACGCAGGCCGTTGCCGACCGTGACCCACATGATGATCACGTAGAGCCACGCCAGCGGCCCGCCCATGATGCTCATGGCCGCGGCCATCAGGCCGTAGTCGGCCACCATGCCGATCACCCGCCGGACGTGGGACACGCCCGGCCGGGCCAGGATGCCGGCCAGCAGGCCGATGCCGACGATGAACCCCATCAACACCATCAGCAGCACGGCCTCGTAGGCCGGGGGCCGGTGGCCCGCCATGTCGCTCCACAGCAGGAAGCACAGCACCACCGAGATCACCCCCAGCCGCACGGTCGCCTGCGAGTGCTCGCTGTCCGGCCGGTGGGCCAGCCGGAGCTTCAACCTGGCGATCAGGGCGGACATCGCGGGCCTACTGCAGGTCGCGCCTGGGATGCTCGCCGCCGCTGCCCAGGCGGATGGCGAGATCCTCCACCCGCGCCCGGTTGCGGACCAGGGCGTCCACGCAGGCCGGGTCGAACAGGGTGCCGCGGTTGTCCTGGAAATAGGCGAAGGTCTCGTCCATGCTCCAGGCGCGCTTGTACGGGCGCTGGGAAATCAGCGCGTCGAACACGTCCGCCACCGCGACGATCCGGGCCTCCATCGGAATCGCGTTGCCGCGCAGCCCGTTCGGATAGCCGCTGCCGTCGTAGCGCTCCTGATGATGCAGGGCGATGGTCGCGCTGACCTGGATAAAGCGGTTCTGGCTGCCGCTGAGAAGGTCGTAGCCGATCTGCGGATGCCGGCGCATCACCTCGGTCTCCTCTTCCGTCAGCGGCCCGGGCTTCATCAGCAGCGCGTCGGGAATGGCGATCTTGCCGATGTCGTGCAGCGGCGCGGCCAGCTCGATCATCCGCACCTCTTCCTCGAACAGCCCCAGATCCTCGGCAATCAGCCCGGCCACCCGGGCCACGCGCTCCAGGTTGGCGCTGGTGCCCGCGTCGCGGTAGGCGATCGCGCGGGCCAGCCGGGTCAGGGTCTCGCGCTCGCGCTCCTCGACCTCGTGCATGCTCGACAGCAGCCGCTGTTCCAGCGACAGCGCCCGCTGCTTGACCGATTCGGAATGCTGGCGCAGCTGCAGCAGGTTGCGGCAGCGCGCACGCAGCTCGCGCGGGCGGATCGGCTTGACCAGGAAGTCGATCACCCCGGCGTCCAGCGCCGCCTGGCGCACCGGCTCGTCGCCGACCACGGTCACCAGCACGATCGGTACGTCGCGGTGCAGCATCGGGCGGCGGAAGCGGCGCGCGAACTCCAGCCCGTCGATCCCCGGCATGCGGTAGTCCAGCAGCAGCAGGTCGGGCCGGTTGTCCTGGCACCACTGCAGCGCGACCTGCGGATCATCGAAGTCGAGCACCTCCAGCTCGGGGCTGATGTCCTCGATGATGTGGCGCAGCATGGTGCGCGCGGAAGTCTGGTCGTCGACAATGACGATGTTCACATCGGCGTTCCGTTCTCAGTGGGCCCTTGCCGGGCCAATACCCGATAGTGGCCGTATTCCGGTGGAGCACGCAACTTGCCTGCAGGAGATCCAAGCAAGTCCCGTGCCCCGGCATGGCGCCTTGGCCATCAACGACTTCCGCCCTGAACCAACGGCAGCTGCGAACCGGGCAGGACAACACCTGCCCGCGCGGGTCAGTCCCTGCCCTGCCCGCCCTCCGGGCGCATGTAGGGAAACAGCAGCACGTCGCGGATCGACGCCGAGCCGGTGAACAGCATCACCAGCCGGTCGATGCCCACCCCGAGCCCGCCGGTGGGCGGCAGCCCGACCTCCAGCGCGCGGATGTAGTCGGCGTCGTAGTGCATCGCCTCCTCGTCCCCACCCTCGCGGGCCTCCACCTGGGCGCGGAAGCGCGCGGCCTGTTCCTCCGGGTCGTTGAGCTCGGAGAAGCCATTGGCCATCTCCTTGCCGCCGATGAACAGCTCGAAGCGGTCGGTGATGCCCGGCTCGCTGTCCGACTCGCGGGCCAGCGGGGAGACCTCCACCGGGTAATGGGTGATGAAGGTCGGCTGCACCAGCCCTTCCTCCACGGTGGCCTCGAACAGCTCCAGCAGCAGCTTGCCCCAGCCCCAGTCCGGCTTGATCCGGACGCCGAGCCGCTGGCAGTGCGCGGCCAGCGCGTCGCGGTCGCGGCAGTCTTCGGCGCTGATTTCCGGGTTCAGCTCACGCACCGCGTCCTCGAGCTTCCAGCGCCGGAAGCGCGGGCCCACGTCAATGGCGTTGCCTTCCCACTCCAGCGCGGTGGTGCCAATGGTGCCCTGCGCAACGTCGCGGATCATCCCCTCGGTCAGATCCATGATGTCCTCGTACGTGGCGTAGGCCTGGTACAGCTCGAGCATGGTGAATTCGGGGTTGTGGCGGGTGGACACGCCCTCGTTGCGGAAGTTGCGGTTGATCTCGTACACCCGCTCGAAGCCGCCCACCACCAGCCGCTTCAGGTACAGCTCCGGCGCCACCCGCAGGTACAGCTGCAGGTCCAGCGCGTTGTGGTGGGTGGTGAACGGCCGCGCCGCGGCCCCGCCGGCGATGTAGTGCATCATCGGCGTTTCCACTTCCAGGAACGCCCGCGCATCCAGCCAGGCGCGCAGCGCGGAGATGATCCGCGAGCGCTTGACGAACACCTCGCGCGACTCCGGGCTCACGATCAGGTCGACGTAGCGCTGCCGGTAGCGCTGCTCCACGTCGGCCAGGCCGTGCCACTTGTCCGGCAACGGCCGCAGCGACTTGGACAGCAGGCGCAGGCTGGTCGCCTTGACCGACAGCTCGCCGGTGCGGGTGCGCATCAGCGTGCCCTCGGCGGCGACGATGTCGCCCACGTCCCAGCCCTTGAACGCCTGGTAGGCGTCGCCCAGCGCATCGCGCTGCAGGAACAGCTGGATCCGCCCGCTCACGTCCTGGATCTGGGCGAATGCGGCCTTGCCCATCACCCGCTTGGCCATCATCCGCCCGGCCAGCGCGACCCGGCGGCCGTCCGCTTCCAGCGCGTCACCGTTCCAGGTGTCGGCATCAGCGTACTCGGCCTGCAGGTCGCCGGCCTGGTCGGCGCGGCGGAAGTCGTTCGGGAACGCAGCTCCCTGCCCGCGCAGCGCGGCCAGCTTGGCCCGCCGTTCGGCGATCAGCCGGTTCTCTTCGTCGGGGGTCGCCGGGGTGTCGGGAGTGTGTTCAGTCATGCCTTGTCCGTGGTGATCCGTGCCGGTGTCTTCAAACCGCGTCGGTGCGCTTGGCACCGACCTCCAGGCCGGCCTTGAGCGTGGCGGCGACGAACTCGTCCAGGTCGCCGTCGAGCACGTTCTGGGTGTCGCTGCGCTCCACGCCGGTGCGCAGATCCTTGATCCGCGACTGGTCGAGCACGTAGTTGCGGATCTGGCTGCCCCAGCCGATGTCGGACTTGCTGGCCTCCAGCGCGTCCTTCTCGGCGCTGCGCTTCTGCAGCTCCAGCTCGTACAGGCGCGCGGCGAGCATCTTCATCGCCCGGTCGCGGTTGGCGTGCTGGCTGCGCTCGGTCTGGCAGGCCGCCACCACGCCGGTGGGCACGTGGGTGATGCGCACGGCCGATTCGGTCTTGTTGACGTGCTGGCCGCCGGCGCCCGAGGAGCGGTAGACGTCGGTCTTCAGGTCGGCCGGGTTGATGTCGATCTCGATGCTGTCGTCGACCTCGGGCGAAACGAACACCGAAGTGAAGCTGGTGTGGCGGCGGGCGTCGGAGTCGAACGGGCTCTTGCGCACCAGCCGGTGCACGCCGGTCTCGGTCTTGAACCAGCCGTAGGCGTATTCGCCGTCGACCCGGAAGGTGGCCGACTTGATGCCGGCCACGTCGCCGCCGCTGACTTCCAGCAGCTCGGTCTTCCAGCCGCGATCCTCGGCCCAGCGCAGGTACATGCGCAGCAGCATCTCGGCCCAGTCCTGGGCCTCGGTGCCGCCGGCGCCGGCCTGGATGTCGACGAACGCCGCGGCGCCGTCCATCTCGCCGGAGAACATGCGCTGGAACTCCAGCTCGTCCACGCCCTTCTCGTGCCGGGCGACGTCCTCGGCCACCGCCTGCGCGGTTTCCTCGTCGTCCTCGGCCTCGGCCAGATCCAGCAGCTCCGAGGCGCCGCCCAACCCCTCCAGCAGGCCCTGGATGCCGTTCACGGTCTTGTCGAGCATCGAGCGCTCGCGCCCCAGCGACTGGGCCCGCTCCGGATCGTTCCAGACGTCCGGGTTCTCCAGTTCGCGCTCTACTTCCTCCAGGCGCTCGCGCTTGGCATCGTAGTCAAAGATACCCCCTCAGCGCTTCCAGCCGGCCCTGCAGGTCGGCGATGCGCTGGCGGACGGGATTGAGTTCCATCGGCCTGTGTTCCGTGAAGATGCAAGCCGCCTATTCTAGCAATTTCCGGCCCCGCTTCCCGCGCCGTAACGGGCCCTGAATGCGTCGCGATGGCTGCGGCTGCAGGGCAGCGCAGTGCCGTCGCGCATGTGGATGCGCGCATCGCCGGTGTCCAGCGGCTCGATCGAGTCGACCTGGCCCAGGTTGACCATGTAGCTGCGGTGGATCCTGGCGAACCGTTCCGGGTCCAGCATGGCCTCGATGCCGACCAGGGTGCTGCGCAGTGGATAGGCGCGCCCGGCCACGTGCAGGTTCACGTAGTTGCCCGACGCCTGCAGCCATTCGATGTCGTCCGCTGCCACCAGGAACTCGCGACCCAGCTTGCGCACCAGGAAGCGCTCGGGCAGCGCGCCGCGCTCGTCCCGCGGCGCCGGGACCCCCGGATCCGGCTGCCCCAGCAGGTGCGCCTCGCCCTGCAGCCGCCGCCACAGCCAGCTGTAGCCGTGGGCGATGAACACGATCAGCGAGAAGGTCTGCAGGTCCTTGATGTATTCGTACGGCAGGCCGATGCGCCAATCGAAACTGTAGCCCTCGCCCATCAGCGCGTAGGCGCCCACGCGCAGCAGCACCATGCCCGCCACGTGCAGCAGCGACCAGGCCAGGCTGGCGACCGCATACACAGGCAGGCGACGGAGCCAGGTGTCGGCGTGCAGCGGCCAGCGCTCGCACAGCCACAGCAGTGGCGGCACCAGCAGCAGCGACACCAGTGCGCTGCTGCCCTCCCAGACCACCGGCTGCCAGGGCTCGATCACCAGGCCGTGGCGGCGGGCATCGATCAGGGTGATGGCGACGTTGGCCGCGGCGCCGGCACCGAACACCAGTGCCCAGACCGCGATCTCCAAGGGGCGGCGCCAGGACAGGTGGCGGCTCCAGAAATCCTGCGCCTGGCCGGCCGGCTCCACATGGGTCTGCTGCATGGGGTGGATTGTATCGGTGCGGCCGGAATCCGACCCGCGATTCGTCCCCGGCTTCCACGGCTCATCCCCAAATCGCGTCGCTGCGCCACTTTCCGGTGGTGCCAGCGGCCGTTGCCGCCGATGCTCGGCCGACCTTCCCCCGGCCACCCGGATGACCCGACGCCACGACATCGACGCGCTCCGCGTCCTCGCATTCGCCCTGCTGATCGCCTACCACGTTGGCATGGTCTACGTGGCCGATTGGGGCTACCACGTCAAGAGCGCCCACCAGGCCGGGTGGCTGCAGTGGCCCATGATCGCGCTCAACCGGTGGCGGATGCCGCTTCTGTTCATGATCTCGGGGATCGCGCTGGGGCTGGCGATGGCCTCGCGCCGGCCCGGCCGGCTGGCACTGTCGAGGAGCTGGCGGCTGCTGCTGCCGCTGGTGTTCGGGATGCTGGCGATCGTGCCGGTGCAGGCGTATTGCGAAGCCCTGGCCAACGGCGCGGTCGAACCGGGCTTTGGCGCCTTCATGGGCCGCTACCTGCAGCTGCAGCCGTGGCCGGAAGGCGGCTGGAGCGGCGCGGACCATGGCGTGACGTGGAACCACCTGTGGTACCTGGCCTACGTCTGGAGCTACAGCATGCTGGCGCTGGTGCTTGCGCGCGCCCTCGGCTCCGCCGGCGCGCAGCGGCTTCGGGATTTCCTGCTGCGCACGCCGCGCACGCTCTGGGTACTGGTGCCTGCCACATGGCTGTTTTCCTGCCTGTGGTGGCTGCAGCCGCGGTTTCCCGAAAACCACGCGCTCACAGGCGACTGGTACGCGCACGCGAAGTACCTGTTCTTATTCGCCGCCGGCTGGCTGGTGGCGCGCGAGGAGCGCTTCTGGGCCGGCGTGGTGGCGATGCGCGGCCGGATGCTGGCGCTGGCCCTGCTGGCGATCACGGTCGAGCTGTCGCTGCGCGCGGCCGGGCGCCATCTGCCGCCCGCCGACATGCCGGCTTGGGCGCTGCAGGTGGACTGGGCCATGATCGAGCGCATGGCCCGGGCGACGTACGCCTGGACCACCCTGCTGGCCATCTTCGGCTGGAGCCGCACCCTGCTCGACCGCCCCTTCGCCTGGCTGCCGCGGGCGCGCGAGGCGGTGTTTCCGTGGTACATCCTGCACCAGAGCCTGATCGTGGCGCTGGCGTTCCGGGTTTCGGCGTGGAATGCGGGCCCGCTGCTGGAGCCGCTGCTGGTGGCGGCAGGCACGGTTGCCGGCTGCCTGCTGCTGCACGAGGGTTTCATCCGCCGCTCCCGGGTGCTGCGGCCGCTGTTCGGGTTGCCGCCCCCGCCGTCCCCACCGCCTGCCCGGAACGCCACCGCTGCACCCATCCGCCCCTGACAAGGACGCCACATGTTCGAATCCGATCCCATCCTCTGGCTGCAGCAATTCTCCGCGCCGTGGTTCTTCTCCTTCATGCGCTTCATGAGCTGGATCGGCGAAGCCTGGTTCTATACCCCCGCGGTGCTGATACTGCTGTTCGGCACCCGCCTGCGGCCGGGCATGGGCGTGCTGCTGGCGCTGATCCTGGTGGCCTTCGCCACCGAAGGATTCAAGCAGGGATACGGCCTGCCGAGGCCGAGCGAGGTGGATGCGCGGGTGCTCTACGAGGGCGAAAGCGGCCGCCACCTGGTGGCCGACGGCGCGGCGGACACGTTCTGGGGCCTGCCCTCGGACGAGGCGATCGCCGCCAAGCGGGCCAGGCACGACCCCAGCTTCGGCTTCGTCAGCGGGCACACCAGCGCGGCCGCCGCGTTCGCGCTGGCGCTGGCGCTGTTCTTCGGCGCGCGCAGGCGATGGATCTGGGCGCTGGCGGTGGCCTGGCCGCTGCTGATGGGGCTGTCGCGGATGTACCTGGGCCGGCATTTCCTGGCCGACGTGCTGGGCGGCCTGGCGGTGGGCGTGGCCGGGGCGTTGCTGGCGTGGGCGCTGATGCGCAGGTTCGAGGCGCCGTGGCCAAGCGCCCGCTGGACATGGATGGCCTCGGTCGGCGGCGCCTGCGCGCTGGCGGTGGCCGCCTGGCGGGTTCCGTGGATCGACCCCGCGATCGCCGGCGAGGTGACCGGCACGCTGCTGTGCATCGGCGCGCTGATGCGCTTCGGCTGGCCGGATGGCGACACCGGCTGGCGCCGGCGCACGGCCCGGATCGTCGTCGGGCTGGCGTTCGGATTCGCGTTCACCTGGCTGCTGGAAGCCGCCTGGACAGCCACCGGCTGGCCGGATCGCCATGCCGGGGCGTTCTTCTTCGGCGTCGGCGGGTTCACGGCGGCGCTGCTGGGCGCGGTATTCGCCTGTCGCTTGCTGGGCCTGTACGGGCCACCGCCGGCTGATGGCGCAGCCGGCGGCTGGTGCCTGCCGTCAGCGCCGGTTGAAGCTCATCCGGTAGCTGCCGGCGCCGTCGCTGATCGCGCTGGCCTGGATCACGTACTCGCCGGGTGCGAGCCGGGCATGGATGCGGGCATTCAACCTGCCGCCGCTGTCATCGTCCGCGGCGACTTCCGTGCCATCCGCATCAAACAGCTCCAGGTAGCTGTCGAAGTCGTCCGAGGCCATGTCGATGACGTACTCACCCTCCTCGTCCACGGTCACCACGAAGCGGTCGGCGGCACCCGCCAGCAGCACGCCGGGATGCTCCTGGCCCTGGGCCAGGCTGCCCCCACCGACCCCCTCGGGAACCTCGGCAACGGACAGCGCCAGCGTGAACAGGCCCGAGCCGCCCGTCGCCGCCCCGGCCTCGATGGTGTAGTCACCGGGTTCGAGCACCTGCACCAGCCTGGCGTCCAGGCCGTTGCCACCGTCGTCGTTGTGGCGCTCCACGCCGGCCCCGCGCAGCAGCAGCAGCGAGTCGAAATCGTCGCTGCGCATGTCGATGGTCACCAGGTTGCGGTCACGCACGCTGAAAAAGTACTCCAGCGGTTCACCCTGGAAGGCGCCCTGCAGCGAAGAGCCGCTGCTGATCCGGCCGCCCTGGCTCAGGCCTGCAGGCACCGGCCGCTGCCCAACCGCCACCTGGTAAAGGCCCTGGCCGCCATCGCCCCACCCGCCTGCGGTGATGGTGTACGTGCCCGGGGACAGCAGCACCGAAAGGCGCGAATTGGTGTCGTCCCCGCCATCGTCGTCACGGGCGTTCACGCCATTGCCGGAGACCTCCAGCACGGTGTCGAACTGGTCGGAGGACAGGTCAATCGTGTACAGGCCCTCGCGATCCACCTGCAGGGCAAGCTCGCGCCTTCCGTCCAGCCAGTCGGTGATCCGCGCGCCGGCGCGCAGCGGCTGGCCGTCCCAGCCATCGATCACCCGGGCGCTCAGGGTGTAGGGGCCGAAGGCCGCCGCGTCGGCGCTGCTGACCGCCAGCGTATAGGCGGCATCCCTGGGCGCGCGCAGGGCCAGCGACGCGGGTTCACGCTCGCCAGAGCGGGCCACCAGCTCATCGCCATCGAACAGCGACAGCTGCGCGCGCAGCGGCCCGCTGACATCGAACCCGACCAGTTCGCGCTCGCCGATCTCGATCGTGTAGAGCCGGCTGCGCGAGCCGTCGGAGTGGTTCAACGGCGCCGAGAGGGTGATCTCGCCGCGCACCTGGCTGCCGGGCTGCAGCGGTTCTGGATCGGTCGCGCGCGCCTGCGCGCACGCACCGGCGGCCGCCAACGCGGCCAGCACCAGCTGGATTCCATGATTCATCGTGATTGTCCCCTGATGTTCCACGCCGGCCCAGAGCCGGTCTGGGCGGCCGCAGCGGCCGCGGGTGAATCATAAGCGCTACGCGCCCGCCGTGGAGGGTCAGGCCGGCTCGAGGTGGTCGACCACCAGCTGGATGTCACGCGCGTCGCGCCAGTCGTCGCAGGCCAGGCGAAAGGCCAGGCGCACGCGCGACGGCGGCGGCTGGTCGCGCCAGCCGCCGAAGTGGATGGCCTTGAGCGCTCCGCTGCGCCCGGCGGCGCGCAGGCGCATGCGCAGGTGGCGTTCGCCCACCTGGCGGAAATCGAGCAGTTCGAATTCGCCGTCAAACACCGGCTCCGGGAAGGCCTGCCCCCAAGGCCCGCCGTCACGCAGGGCTTCGGCGTGGAAGCGGTCGAACTCTGCCGGCTCCAGCTCGCCGTCGCTGTCGATGACCGACTGCAGCAGCGAATCGTCCAGCGCCGCCGCGGCCTGCCTGCGGAAAACCTCTTCGAACCGGGGAAGCCTGTCGGCTCGCAGGGTCAGCCCCGCGGCCATGGCGTGGCCGCCGAAGCGTTCGATCAGCCCCGGCTCGGCGACGTCCACCGCGGCCAGCGCATCGCGCATGTGGAACCCCGGGATCGATCGTGCCGAGCCGCGCAGCAGCTCGCCATCCGGTGCTGCCGGCGCGAACGCAACCACCGGCCGGTGCAGGCGGTCCTTGAGCTTTGAAGCCACCAGGCCGACCACGCCGGGGTGCCACTGCGGGTCGAACAGGCACCAGGCAACCCGGCCCGCCGCGCCATCGTCATCAAGCACGCACGCGGCCACCGCGGCTTCGGCCTCGTCGACCATCGCCGCCTGCACGCTGCGGCGTTCGGAGTTGATCGCGTCCAGCGTCCGCGCCAGCTCCCGCGCCCGCGCCGGGTCGTCGCACAGCAGGCACTCGATCCCCAGCGCCATGTCTTCCAGCCGGCCGGCAGCATTCAGGCGTGGTGCCACCGCGTAGCCGATGTCCGCGGCCGAGAGCGCGCGCGGGTCGCGTCCGGCCACCTCCACCAGCGCCCGCAGGCCGGGCGCCCCCTGTCCCGCGCGCAGCCGCCGCAGCCCGGCCGCGACCAGGGCGCGGTTGCTTGCGTCAAAAGGCACCAGGTCGGCAATGGTTCCCACCGCCACCAGGTCCAGCAGCTTCGCCAGGTCCGGCTCGGCACCGGTGAACGCATCGCGCCGCCGCAGCAGCGCACGCAGCGCCAGCAGCACGTAGAAGACAACCCCCACCCCGGCCAGCGCCTTGCCGCTGAAACCGCAGCCGTGCTGGTTGGGATTGACGATGGCGTCGGCGTCCGGGAGCTGCTCGCCGGGCAGGTGGTGGTCGGTCACAACCACCTGCCAGCCGCGCGCGCGCGCGGCGGCGATGCCCGCGTGACAGGCGATCCCGTGGTCGACGGTCAACAGCAGCTCCGGCTCCAGCGCGGCGACTTCTTCCACCAGCGATGGAGACAGGCCGTAGCCGTGCACCATCCGGTTGGGCACTGCGTGGACCACGTTGCGGGCGCCGAGCATGCGCAGCCCGCGTACCGAGACCGCGCAGGCGGTGGCGCCGTCGCAGTCGAAGTCGGCGACCACCAGGATCCGGCGGTTGCCCGCGATGGCGCCGGCCAGCAGTTCCACCGCCGCGTCGATGCCGCGCAGGCCAGCGGGCGCGGGCAGGCCGGCGAGCCTGGGCCGCGCCAGCGCGGGCTCGGCCGCACCGCGCGCGGCGTAGATCCTGCGCAGCAGCGGGGGCACGCTGTCCGGCCAGTCACCTGCGGGCTGGACCGGCTGGCGGCGACGGATGCGGCGCACCGGGGTCACTGTGCCAGCGAGTCCTGCGGGCGGCGCCAGAAGCGCCAGCGCTGGCCGCGGGAGAACCGGTAGCCGGTGCCGTCCCCGAGATCCAGCTGCAGGGAGTCCAACCGCCGTTCGGACAGCGCCGCCAGTGCCGGCACCAGCCAGTCGTCGGCGAACGCCCGCAGGTCGCGCAGCGCACGCAGGTCGACCAGGGACGGCGCGGCGACGGCGTCAAAGGCCTGCATCGGCGCCACCACCCGGGATCCGGACGCGGCCACCAGTGCCTGCAGTTCCTCTTCGGCCGTTGCCACGGCGCCGTGCCCGCTATGCACGTGGTCGGGCAACACGCCGCCGCCCCACAGCCACAGCGAATTCACCGGCCTGAGCCCGCGGCCCACGCGGCGCGCGTTCCAGGGATGGTTGTGGAGCACGATCTGCGCCTCGGTGAGCAGCGCGCGCCAGCGCCGCGCGGCCGGGCCCTCGTCGTCCAGCTGGTCGGCAAGGTCGGTGCCGATCGCCTCGGCCGGCGGCGGGAACCGCGGCAGCTTCGCCTCCGGCGGCAGGCGCAGGTACCAGCGCGACGGATGCGGCGCGTCGATCGGGAATCCGGCGTCGCCAAACAGCGGCCGCAGCGCCGGCAGCAGCTCCGCGCAGTCCTCGGCGGCCAGCTGCAGGTCGTCACCGCAGGCCAGCAGCCTGGCGCCGTTGATGTCGGGCCGCACCCAGGCCGGGTCGGCGCGCAGCCAGGCCGAACCGGCGGCGTCGCCGGCATCGGCCTGCCGGCTCAGCGCGGCAATCGGCCAGCGCCTGGGCAGCAGTTCGAAATGGCGCAGCAGCTGCGCCTGGCGGCCGGCCTCCCCCTGCGGCAGCCGGTCGGCCCGGCCCAGCGCCTGCGCCCCGGGGCCGCGCAGCCGCTGCGCGCCGAATACCCCGGCCGCAGGCAGCAGGAAGGTGACCCGGGCCATCGTCCGTCAGCCGTAGCTGACCGAGACGATGTCGTACTCGCGGGTTCCGCCCGGGGTGTCGATGCTGATGCTGTCGCCTTCGTGCTTGCCGATCAGCGCACGCGCCACCGGCGAGGAGATCGCGATCAGGCCCTGCTTGATGTCGGCCTCCAGGTCACCCACGATCTGGTAGCGGGTCTCCGAGCCCGACTCCAGGTCTTCCAGTTCCACGGTGGCGCCGAACACGATCTTCGAGCCGGCCTTGAGCGTGGACACGTCGATGACCTGGGCGTGCGAGAGCTCGCCCTCCAGCTGCTTGATGCGGCCTTCGATGAAGCCCTGCTGTTCGCGGGCGGCGTGGTACTCGGCGTTTTCCTTCAGGTCGCCATGCGCGCGCGCCTCGGCGATCGCGTTGATCACCTCGGGACGCTTGACGCTCTTGAGCTCCTCCAGCTCGGCACGCAGCTTCTGCGCGCCCTGGACGGTCAGTGGTGCCCTCATGCCTGTTTCAGTTCCTCGTGCAGTTCATGCAGCGCCCAGACCGGCCCGGCTTCGCGGTATTGCAGCGAATGCAGCAGGGCCCTGGCGCCGGCGATTGTGGTCGAGTAGGTGACGCGCTGCTGCAGCGCCTCGCGCCGGATCGAGAACGAGTCGGCGATCGCCTGCTTGCCCTCGGTGGTGTTGACAATGTAGGCGATCTCGCCGTTCTTGATCAGGTCGACGATGTGCGGCCGGCCCTCGATCACCTTGTTCACCCGCTCGCAGGCGATGCCGTTGTCGGTCAGCCAGGCGGCGGTGCCGCCGGTGGCCACGATCGAGTAGCCGCGCTCCACCAGGTCGCGCACCACCGTCACCACCCGTGCCTTGTCCGGGTCGCGCACGGAGACGAACACCTTGCCGTCGGTGGGCGGGGTGCGGATGCCGGCCGCTTCCTGGGCGCGCGCGAAGGCGGCCCCGAAGCTGCGGCCCACGCCCATCACCTCGCCGGTCGAACGCATCTCCGGCCCCAGGATCGGATCCACGCCCTGGAACTTGGCGAACGGGAAGATGGCTTCCTTGACCGAGTAGTAATGCGGCACCACCTCGCGCTCGATGCCCTGGTCGGCCAGGCTCTGCCCGGCCATGCAGCGCGCGGCGATCCGGGCCAGCGGCAGACCGGTGGCCTTGGACACGAACGGCACCGTGCGCGACGCGCGCGGATTCACTTCCAGCAGGAAGATCCGGTCTTCGCCGTCCTCGCCGTGCTGGACGGCGAACTGGGTGTTCATCAGCCCGACCACGCCCAGCGCGCGGGCCAGCGCCACCACCTGCTCGCGCAGGCGGGCTTGGGTGCTTTCCGACAGCGAGTACGGCGGCAGCGAGCAGGACGAGTCGCCCGAGTGCACGCCGGCCTCCTCGATGTGCTCCATTACCCCGCCGATCAGCACCTGGCCGTCGGCGTCGGCGACCACGTCGATGTCCACTTCCACCGCGTTGTCAAGGAATCGATCCAGCAGCACCGGCGAATCGTTGGACACCTTCACCGCCTCGCGCATGTAGCGCTCCAGGTCGGCGTCGGCGTGCACCACTTCCATCGCCCGGCCGCCGAGCACGTAGCTCGGGCGCACCACCAGCGGGTAGCCGATCTCGCGCGCCAGCACCAGCGCCTCTTCCGGGCTGCGGGCGGTGCGGTTGGGCGGCTGCTCCAGGGCCAGGTCGTTGACCAGCTGCTGGAAGCGCTCGCGATCCTCGGCCAGGTCGATCGACTCGGGCGAGGTGCCGATGATCGGCACCCCGGCCGCCTCCAGCGCGCGCGCCAGCTTGAGCGGGGTCTGCCCGCCGTACTGCACGATCACCCCGCGCGGCTGCTCGACCTCGACGATCTCCAGCACGTCCTCCAGCGTCAGCGGCTCGAAGTACAGCCGGTCGGAGGTGTCGTAGTCGGTGGAAACCGTCTCCGGGTTGCAGTTGACCATGATGGTCTCGTAGCCGTCCTCGCGCAGCGACAGCGCCGCGTGCACGCAGCAGTAGTCGAACTCGATGCCCTGCCCGATCCGGTTCGGCCCGCCGCCCAGCACCATGATCTTCTGGCGATCGCTGGGTTCGGCCTCGCACTCCTCCTCGTAGGTGGAATACATGTAGGCGGTGCTGGTGGCGAACTCGGCCGCGCACGAGTCCACCCGCTTGTACACCGGACGCACGTCGAAGGCGCGGCGCAGCGCCCGCACGGCGTGCTCGTCGCTGCCGGTCAGCTGGGCCAGGCGGGCGTCGGAGAAGCCCATGCGCTTGAGTTCGCGCATGCGACCGGCGTCCAGCCCGTCCAGGCCGGCCGCGCGCACCTCGCCCTCGGCCGCCACCAGCTGTTCGATCTGATCCAGGAACCAGCGATCCACCCATGACAGGGCGAACACCTGCTCCACGTCCAGGCCGGCGCGGAACGCATCGGCCAGGTAGAAGATGCGCTCGGGCCCGGCTTCCTTCACCTCGCGCCGCAGCGCGGTCAGGCCCTCTTCGCCTTCCAGCTCCAGGCCGGTCGGATCCAGCCCCACCTTGCCCGTTTCCAGCCCCCGCAGCGCCTTCTGCAGCGACTCCTGGAAGGTGCGGCCAATCGCCATCACCTCGCCCACCGACTTCATCTGGGTGGTCAGCCGGGCATCGGCCTGGGGGAATTTCTCGAACGCGAAACGCGGGATCTTGGTGACCACGTAGTCGATCGTCGGCTCGAACGAAGCCGGGGTGCGGCCGCCGGTGATCTCGTTCTGCAGCTCGTCCAGGGTGTAGCCGACCGCCAGCTTGGCGGCGATCCTGGCGATCGGGAAGCCGGTGGCCTTGGACGCCAGCGCCGAGGAGCGCGACACCCGCGGGTTCATCTCGATCACCACCACCCGGCCGGTCTGGGCGTTGATGCCGAACTGGACGTTGGAACCGCCCGTATCCACGCCGATCTTGCGCAGCACCGCGATCGAGGCGTTGCGCAGGCGCTGGTATTCCTTGTCGGTCAGGGTCTGGGCCGGGGCCACGGTGATCGAGTCACCGGTATGCACGCCCATCGGATCCAGGTTCTCGATCGAGCACACGATGATGCAGTTGTCCGCGCTGTCGCGGACGACCTCCATCTCGAACTCCTTCCAGCCCAGCACCGACTCCTCCACCAGCACCTCGCTGGTGGGCGAAAGCTCGAGGCCGCGCTTGACGATCTCCTCGAACTCCTCGACGTTGTAGGCGATGCCGCCGCCGCTGCCGCCCAGGGTGAAGCTGGGCCGCACGATGGTCGGAAAGCCGACGGTGGCCTGGATCTCCACCGCCTGCTCCCATGTCCTGGCCACCTCCGCCTTGGGGCACTCCAGGCCGATCTCGCGCATCGCATCGCGGAAAAGCTCGCGATCCTCGGCCATGCGGATGGCATCGCGCGAGGCGCCGATCAGCTCCACGCCGTGCTTCTCCAGCACGCCCTGGTCGGCCAGGTCCAGCGCGCAGTTGAGCGCGGTCTGCCCGCCCATGGTGGGCAGCAGCGCGTCGGGCTTTTCCTTCTCGATGATCTTCTCGACCATCGGCCAGGTGATCGGCTCGATGTAGACCGCGTCGGCGGTTTCCGGGTCGGTCATGATCGTGGCCGGGTTGCTGTTGACCAGCACCACCCGGTAGCCCTCCTCACGGAGGGCCTTGCAGGCCTGCGCGCCCGAATAATCGAACTCGCAGGCCTGGCCGATGACGATCGGGCCAGCGCCGATGATCAGGACGGTCTTGATGTCGGTGCGCTTGGGCATCTGAAGCTCAGTTGGAGGCGTTGTCGCCGATGTGTTTGTCGAGGAATTCTTCCATGGCGTTGTACAGGCGCACGTTGTTCTCCAGCTCCTGGAAGCCGTGGCCTTCGTTGCGCGCGAGGATTTCCACCTCGGGCGGCTTGCCGGCATCTTCCAGCGCGCTCTTGAGCGCCCGGTACTGGGACATCGGCACGCGCTCGTCGCGCTCGCCGTGCACCAGCATCACCGGCACGTTGATGCGGTCGACGTTGAACGCCGGCGACTGCGCCTGCTGCTCGGCTTGGGACTCGGGAAGAACCCGGGCCAGGTAGTTGCGGCCGCTTTCCTGGCGCGGGATGTCTCCGTCACGCGTCATCAACGGCAGGCTGAACACGCCCACGTAGCCGATCGTGCAGCGGTAGCGTTCCGGCTCGCGGACGATGCTCTGCAGGGCCGCGTAGCCGCCGTAGGACGCGCCGTAGGTGCAGACCCGGTTGGGATCGGCGATGCCCTCACGCACCGCCCATTCCACGCCGTCGGTCATGTCGTCGATCATGGTGGTGCCCCAGTTGCGGTACCCCATGCGCTCGAACGCGTTGCCGTAGCCGCCCGAGCCGCGGAAGTTCACCTGCAGCACCGCGTAGCCGCGGTTGGCCAGGAACTGCACCTCCGGGTTGAAGCCCCACATGTCGCGCGGACCGTGCGGCCCGCCGTGCGGGTTCATGATCAGCGGCAGGTTCTTGCCGTCGCTGTTGCGCGGAATGGTGATGTAGCCGTGCACCTGGGTGCCATCGCGCGCGGTGAAGCTGATGGCGCGCATGGGCGACATCTGCTCGGGCTTGATCCAGCTGCGTGCCGCCAGCAGGAACCTGGCCTGGCCGGTCTCGCGGTCGAACAGGTAGTAGCTGCCCGGATCGACGTCGCTGTAGACGTGCAGCAGCACCAGGCGCCCGTCGCGGCTGATGCCGGAGAAGGCCACCGCATGATCCGGGAACGCATTCATCAGCCCGGCGTAGGTCAGGACCTCGCCATGCTCGGTATTGATGAAATCGGTGACGGGAACGCCGTCCAGGTAGCGCACGGCCAGCAGTTCCCGGCCATCGCTGCTGTACAGGTAGCTGCCCGGGTCGACGTTGTCGTTCTCCGACAGCAGCGTCAGCTCCTCGGTTTCCGCGTCCAGGGCGTACACCTTGGTCGGCTCGCCGTCCTCGCTGATGCGGGTGTACACCAGCCGGTTGTCCGGGTCGAAGCCCATCGGCAGGTTGCTCGAGCCGCCCATCGGGGCGCGATGGATCTCCGTCCAGCCGTCGCCGACGCGGCGCAGGGTCACCATTTCATTGCTCTCTTCCTGGCCGATCGCATAGCGCAGCTCGCCCTCATGATCGACCAGGAAGCTCCCGAACCGGAGCGGCGCGATCGCGGCGGTGCGCACGCGGCCATCATTGACATTGAGCCGCGACAGGTAGGCCGAGTCGATCGAGCGCTGCACCAGGATCCAGTCGGGATCGTTCTCCAGGGTGTCGACGATCTGGTAGGTCCCGCCATTGGGGATCGTGATGCGACGCTTGCCGTCCACGTTGCTGGCATGCACGTCGGGCGTACCGACCCGGAAGTCATAGCGGCCGAGCTTGCGCGAGACATAGACGAAGAAACGCTCGTCGTTGACCCAACGCACGCGATCGGCGTGCATCTGGCGGCCGTAATCCCACTTGCCGACCAGTTCCATGTCGGCGACGCGGAACGCCGCCAGCACGGTGCGATCGCCCTCCGGTACCGACACCGTGAGGTATTCACCGGTTGGCGACAGGGTGACCGCGGAGAACTCCGGATCCTTGAAGAAGTCTTCAACCGGCACCTGCTGGGCCAGCGCCGTACCGCCCAGCCCGACCGCCAGGAAGGCCGCCAGCATCATCCGTAATCCAAGCTTCATGTCCTGCTCCCCTCTCCGTTTGAATCAATCATTGTCATGAACCGGTCGAACAGCGGCGCCACGTCGTGCGGGCCCGGATAGGCCTCCGGGTGCCCCTGGAACGAGAACGCCGGCGCGTCGGTCAGTTCGATGCCCTGGTTGGTGCCGTCGAACAGCGAACGGTGGGTGACCCGCACGTTGGCGGGCAGGCTCGACTCGTCCACCGCGAAGCCGTGGTTCTGCGAAGTGATCATCACCCGGCCCGACTCCAGCTGCTGCACAGGATGGTTGGCACCGTGGTGGCCGTTGGCCATCTTCATGGTGCGCGCGCCCACCGCCAGCGCCAGCAGCTGGTGGCCCAGGCAGATGCCGAACAGCGGCACCTTGCGCTCCAGGCAGGCGCGGATCGCCTCGATCGCATAGGTGCACGGCGCCGGGTCGCCGGGCCCGTTGGACAGGAACACCCCGTCGGGCTGCATCGCGAGCACCTCATCGGCGCTGGTCTGCGCCGGCACCACGGTGACCTCGCAGCCGCGGTCGGCCAGCATGCGCAGGATGTTGCGCTTGACGCCGAAGTCCCAGGCCACCACCCGGCGCCTGGGGGCCGGGCTGTTCCAGCGGCCGCTGTCCAGGTCCAGGGTGCCCTGGTTCCAGACATAGCGCTCGCCGGTGCTGACGTCCTTCGCCAGATCCATGCCGGCCAGGCCGGGGAACTTGCGCGCCGCCTCCAGCGCCTTGTCCAGGTCCACTTCGCCGGCCATCACCGCGCCGTTCTGGGCGCCGCGCTCGCGCAGCAGCCTGGTCAGGCGGCGGGTATCAATGCCGGCAATCGCGACCACGCCCCGTTCAGCCAGCCATTCCGGCAGCGCGGCGCGGCTGCGCCAGCTGCTCGGCCGCGGCGGCACGTCACGCACGACCAGTCCCGATGCCCACACCCTGCCGGCCTCGTCGTCTTCGTCGGTCAGGCCGGTGTTGCCCACGTGCGGATAGGTCAGGGTGACGATCTGGCGCGCGTAGGAGGGATCGGTGAGGATCTCCTGGTAGCCGGTCATGGCAGTGTTGAACACCACTTCGCCGACCGAAAGGCCGGGCGCACCAATGGAAAGGCCCCGGAAGACCGTCCCGTCTTCAAGCACCAGGATTGCGGGTTCTGTCAAGGGAATCGCCTACTTCGGGTTGCAGAAAACCGCGGACGCGAGCGATTTCGGGTCCGGGCGTGAGGGTTCAGGCGAGCGGGAATGATACCGGCGCGGCCCCCCCTGCGCCAGTGGGAATTTGTCTCACAGCAGTTCGCGCAGGCGATGCATTCCGGGCCCAAGCCGGGCCAGGGCCGCCGCCGCGTGCAGCGCGCCGCGGGCGAAGATGTCACGGCTGCCCGCGCGATGAACCAGCTCGATGCGCTCGCCGGCGGTGGTGAACTGCACCAGGTGCTCGCCGATGATGTCGCCGGCGCGCAGCGACGCGTAGCGCGCCGTGGCCCCGCCCTCTTCCGCCGCCGCGCCCAGGGTCAGGGCGGTGCCGGAGGGGGCGTCCTGCTTGTTCACATGGTGGCTTTCCACGATGTCGCAGTCCCAGCCCGGCAGCGCCGCCGCGGCGCGCTCCACCAGCTCGTGCAGCAGGGCCACGCCGAGGCTGAAGTTGGACGCCCACAGCACCGGGATGTCACCCGCCGCCTGCTCCAGCGCAGCCTGCTGCCCTTCGGACAGGCCGGTGGTCCCCGATACCAGCGCCTTGCCGCGCTGGTGGCACAGCGCCAGCACCGGATCAAACGCATCCGCCAGGCTGAAATCCACCGCCACGTCGAACTCCGGCGCCCCGCGCATCTCGGCCGCCGTGAACCACGCCACCCCGTCCACCACGCGCTGGTCGATACGGCGTGCGACCGCCGCCACCACCTGGACCGCGGGGTCATCTGCGGCCAGGCGCAGCAGCGCACGCCCCATGCGCCCGGAGGCACCGTGGATCAGGAGTCGGACAGGATCAGCCATGGCGGCAGGCTAGCGGCCGCCGCCGCCGGCGACAAGCGCGGGGCGCCCATCCACCCGCGCGGATGCCGTCAGGAGGTCATGCGCTCCCAGAAACCCTTGACCCCGTCGACGAAGGTGCTGGATCGGGGCGAGTGCCGGCGCGCGTTCTCGCCGACGAAGGTGGCCTCGAACTTCTCCAGCAGCTCGCGCTGCTCGGTCGTCAGGTTGACCGGGGTTTCCACCACCACCTTGCAGTACAGGTCGCCCGGACGGCGGCTGCGCACCGAGGTCACGCCCTTGTCGCGCAGGCGGAACACCTTGCCGGTCTGGGTCTCGGCGGGAATGCGGATCTCGGCCTCGCCGCCGAGGGTGGGCACGCGCGCGGTGTCGCCCAGCGCGGCCTGGGAGATGCGGATGGGCACCTCGCAGTGCAGGTCGTCGCCGTCGCGCTCGAAGATGTCGTGCGGGCGCACCCGCACCTCCACGTACAGGTCTCCCGGCGGCGAGCCGGCGGGCCCGGCCTCGCCCTCGCCCGCCAGGCGGATGCGGTCGCCGTTGTCGACCCCGGCCGGGATCTTCACCGACAGCGTCTTCTCTTCTTCCACCCGGCCCGCGCCGCGGCAGGTGCCGCAGGGGTTGGCGATGACCTGGCCGCGCCCGCCGCAATGCGGGCAGCCCTGCTGCATGGTGAAGATGCCGCGCTGCATGCGCACCTGGCCACGGCCATGGCACGTGGTGCAGGTTTCCTTCTTGCCGTCCTCCGAGCCCGAGCCTTCGCAGTCGTCGCAGCTGGCGAGGGTCGGCAGCTCGATCCGCTTTTCCA
Organism: Luteimonas dalianensis; assembly: GCF_049339425.1. Classification (NCBI taxonomy): domain Bacteria; kingdom Pseudomonadati; phylum Pseudomonadota; class Gammaproteobacteria; order Lysobacterales; family Lysobacteraceae; genus Luteimonas; species Luteimonas dalianensis. The sequence continues at coordinate 301,068 of NZ_JBMPPO010000001.1, forward strand.
CCCCGGCAACGGCCTCTTCCAGGTCCAGCTCCAGCACGTAGCCCACGTCGGCGCCGCGCCGCGGCCCGCCGCGCGCGCCACCGCCGAAGATGTTGCCGAAGATGTCGCCGAAGATGTCGCCCATGTCGGCGCCGCCGAAGCCCGGCCCGGCGTTGCCGCCGCCCATGCCGTGCTCGAACGCGGCGTGCCCGTGCTGGTCGTACATGCGGCGCCTGCCGCCGTCCGACAGCACTTCGTAGGCCTCCTTGCACTCCTTGAACGCCGCCTCGGCCGCGGCATCACCCGGGTTGCGATCCGGGTGGTACTTCATCGCGCAGCGGCGATAGGCCTTCTTCAGCTCGTCCTCGGTGGCGGTGCGGGACACGCCCAGGACTTCGTAGTAGTCGCGCTTGCTCATCGATCAGGTCCGTCTTGCGGGCGGACCAGGTACAGGTGGTCCACATATGCAACGGGAACCGGGAGGCATGGCCCCACGGTTCCCGTCGCGGGTACGGCGGGAGGTCAGTCCTTCTTCTCGTCGTCCTTGACCTCGGTGAACTCGGCGTCGACCACGTCGTCGGCCGGCTCCCCGGCGCCCTGGGCCTCGGCACCGGCGGCGCCGGCATCACCGGCCTGGCCGGCGGCGGCGGCCGCTGCGAACAGCGACTGCGCGGCCTCCTCCAGCGCCTTGGTCTTGCCCTCGATCTGGGCCTTGTCGTCGCCCTTCATCGCGGTCTCGACCTCGGCGATCGCCGACTCGACCTGGCCGATCACCTCGCCCGGCACCTTGTCGCCGTTGTCCTTGATCGCGCTGCGGGTGCTGTGCACCAGCGCGTCGGCCTGGTTGCGGGCCTGCACCAGCTCCTGGAACTTGCGGTCGTCCTCGCGGTGGGCCTCGGCGTCGGCGACCATCCGCTGGATCTCATCGTCCGACAGGCCCGAGCCGGCCTTGATCTCGACCTTCTGCTCCTTGCCGGTCTTCTTGTCCTTGGCGGTCACGTGGACGATGCCGTTGGCGTCGATGTCGAACGACACCTCCACCTGCGGCATGCCGCGCGGGGCCGGCTCGATGCCGGTCAGGTCGAACTTGGCCAGCGACTTGTTGTAGCGGGCCTGCTCACGCTCGCCCTGCAGCACGTGCACGGTCACCGCGGACTGGTTGTCCTCGGCGGTGCTGAACGTCTGCGAGGCCTTGGTCGGCACCGTGGTGTTCTTCTCGATGATCTTGGTGAACACGCCGCCCAGGGTCTCGATGCCCAGGCTCAGCGGGGTCACGTCCAGCAGCAGCACGTCCTTGACGTCGCCGGCCAGCACGCCGCCCTGCACCGCGGCGCCGATGGCCACCGCCTCGTCGGGATTGACGTCCTTGCGCGGCTCCTTGCCGAAGAACTCGGCCACGGCCTGCTGCACCTTGGGCATGCGGGTCTGGCCGCCGACCAGGATCACCTCGCTGATCTCGCTGGCGCGCAGGCCGGCGTCGTTGAGCGCGATCCGGCACGGCTCGATCGACTTCTTCACCAGGTCTTCCACCAGCGCTTCCAGCTTGGCCCGGGTGAGCTTGATGTTCAGGTGCTTGGGGCCGGAAGCATCGGCGGTCACGTACGGCAGGTTGACCTCGGTCTGCTGGGCGCTGGAAAGCTCGATCTTGGCCCGCTCGGCGGCGTCCTTCAGGCGCTGCAGGGCAAGCGGATCCTTGCGCAGGTCGATGCCCTGGTCCTTCTGGAACTCCTCGACCAGATAGTCGATGACCCGCGCGTCGAAGTCCTCGCCGCCCAGGAAGGTGTCGCCGTTGGTGGCCAGCACCTCGAACTGCTTCTCGCCGTCGACCTCGGCGATCTCGATGATCGACACGTCGAAGGTGCCGCCGCCCAGGTCGTACACGGCGATCTTGCGGTCGCCGCCGCTCTTGTCCAGGCCGTACGCCAGCGCGGCCGCGGTTGGCTCGTTGATGATGCGCTTCACGTCCAGGCCGGCGATGCGGCCGGCGTCCTTGGTCGCCTGGCGCTGGGAGTCGTTGAAGTAGGCCGGCACGGTGATGACCGCCTCGGTGACCTTTTCGCCCAGGTAGTCCTCGGCGGTCTTCTTCATCTTCTCCAGGATGCGCGCGGACACTTCCTGCGCGGAGAGCTTCTTGCCGTCGCTGGACTGCACCCAGGCATCGCCGTTGTCGTGCTCGACGATCTTGTAGGGCACCAGGCCGATGTCCTTCTGGACTTCGGCGTCGCTGAACTTGCGGCCGATCAGGCGCTTGACCGCGAAGAAGGTGTTGTGCGGGTTGGTGACGGCCTGGCGCTTGGCCGAGGCGCCCACGAGCACCTCGCCGTCCTTGGTGTAGGCCACGATCGACGGCGTGGTGCGGTCACCCTCGCTGTTCTCGATGACCTTGGCCTTGCTGCCGTCCATGATCGCCACGCACGAGTTGGTCGTACCGAGGTCGATTCCGATGATCTTTGCCATGAGTGGGTTCCTCTGGATCCTGGTTCTGTACTGGTTTCGGGGGCGGCCGGGCCGCCGATACGCTGTATCTGGGGGCGGCTGGCGGGGGTTCAAGCACGCGCCGGCCAATTGCGCTGCTACGAGGGGGCGACCACGACCATGGCCGGACGCAGCAGGCGTTCGTTGAGCACGTAGCCCTTCTGGAACAGCTGCACCACCGCGCCCGGCGCGACGCCGGGGGCCTCGGCCACGCTCATGGCCTGGTGGTGCTGCGGGTCGAAGGCCTCGCCCGGCGCGGGCGCGACTTCCAGCAAGCCATTGGCCGCGGTCACCTTGAGCAGCTGGCGCAGGGTGGCCTCCAGGCCCGCCCGCAGCGGATCGTCACTGGCGGCGTTGGCCAGGCCGGCTTCGATGCTGTCGAACACCGGCAGCAGATCCGCCAGCAGGCGTTCGTTGGCGAAGCGGCGCGCGGACTCGACGTCGCGGGCCATGCGCTTGCGCTGGTTCTCAAGGTCGGCGCGCTCGAGCAGCGACTGCGCCCGCAGCTGCTCCAGCTCGCCCTGCAGCGCCTCGAACTGCTCGTGCAGCACCTGGCTGGCGTCGGTTTCCTGGGCCCCGCCCGGCTCCTGCCGGGGGTCCTTGTCCTGTCCGGATTCGTGGTTCATTTCTGGTCCCGTAGCGGTCGTTCTGCCGCCGTTGCACCGGCAATGGGGCCCGCCCCGGGGCAATTCAAGCCCGCTGCGGAATCAGCCCTCTCCGGCCGCGTCCAGCGCCGCCCCCAGCGCCCCGGCCGTGGCCTGGACGACGGGGATCACCCGCTCATACGCCATCCGGGTCGGCCCGATCGCGCCGAGCACGCCCAGCACCTGGCCACCGGTGCCGTAGCTGGCGGTCACCAGCGACACCCCTTCCAGCGGCGCCAGCCCGGTCTCCTCGCCAATGAAGATGCGCACCCCGGGCGCGTCCACCGTGCGCTCGAGCAGCTGCAGGATCTCGCGTTTGCGCGAAAACGCCTCGAACAGCTCGCGCAGCCGCTCCAGATCCGACAGGTCCTGCAGGCCGATCAGGCGGTTCTGGCCGGCCACCACCATGTCGTCGTCGTCACCGCCCAGCGCCTGTTCGGCCAGCTCCACGGTCTGCGCCAGCAGGCTTTCCATCTCGCTGCGGGCGGTGCGCATGTCGCGCACCAGCGCCGCGCGGATCTCGCCCAGCGGCATGCCGGCGAAATGCGCGTTGAGATAGTTGGCCACCCGCTCCAGCTCGGCCGGCCCGTAGCCGCGGCGGGTCTGGATGAGCCGGTTCTGCACTTCGTTGTCGGCGAACACCAGGATCGCCATCACCCGCTGCGCATCCACCGCCACGAAATCGATGTGGCGGAAGGCGAAGCGCTCGCGCCGGGGCACGCTGACCACGCCGACGAAGTGGGTCATCGCCGACACCAGCTCCGAGGCGCTGCCCAGCAGCGACTGGGTGCCGCCACCGGGGGCCAGCCCACCGCGCACGCGCGCGATCTCCGCCTCGGGCAGCGGCTTGAGCTGGAGCAGCGAGTCGACGAAGACCCGGTAGCCCTGTGCCGTCGGGATCCGGCCGGCCGAGGTGTGCGGGGAGGACAGGAAGCCGCTTTCCTCCAGGTCGGCGAGGATGTTGCGGATCGTCGCCGGGCTGACCTCCAGGCCCGAATGCCGGGCCAGGGTCTGCGACCCGACCGGCTCGCCGTCCTGGATGTGGCGGCCGATCAGGGTGCGCAGCAGCTGGCGCGCGCGCGGGTCGAGATCGTGTCCGGAAGGGCCCTGTGGCTGGCTCATATGATGTCCACGATATACGGCCGGCACGGCGGCTTCGCAACCGGGCACGGCCCCCGGGGGCCCGTATCGCAGGCCGTGCGACGCGGACGGCCGATGCTGGCGGCCCCCGCCACGGGCTTGGCCGCCACCGGCCCCGCGCTGCACAATCACGCCCCTATGCTGACCCATCTCACGATCCGCGATTTCGCCGTCGCCAGCGCCACCGAAATGGAGTTCGGCCCCGGCCTGACGGTGATTTCCGGGGAAACAGGCGCCGGCAAGTCGCTGCTGGTCGACGCCCTGGGCTTCCTCTCGGGCCTGCGCGCGGACAGCGGCATGGTCCGCCACGGCGCCGCCCGCGCCGAGCTGAGCGCCTTGTTCGACCTCGCCGACACCCCGGCGGCGCTGGCGTGGCTGGTCGAGCATGAATTCGACGAGGACGACGCCTGCCAGCTGCGCCGCACCCTGCGCGCCGACGGCGGCTCGCGCGCGTGGATCAACGGCCGCCCGGCCACCCTCGCCCAGCTGGGTGAACTGGCCGGCCTGCTGGTCGAGATCCACGGCCAGCACGAGCACCAGGCCCTGCTCTCGCGCGGCAGCCAGCTGGCGCTGCTGGACGCCTACGGCCGGCACCCGGCCGAGCTGTCCGAAGTGGCCGCGGCGGCACGCGCGTGGACGGCGCTGGAACAGGAGCGCGACGCGCTCTCGCGCACCGGCGACCCGGCCGAGCGGCGCGACTGGCTGCGGCACCAGCTGCAGGAGCTGGAAGGCCAGCCGCTGGAGCCGGACGCCATCCAGACACTGCTGGCCGACCATCGCCGCCACGCCCACTCGGCCGAACTGATCGATGCCTGCGACGGCGCGCTGGAGCGGATCGGCGGCGACGATTCGCTGGACGCCCAGGTACAGCGCATCCGCGCCGGGCTGGCCCGCATGCAGGAGCACGAGCCGAGGCTGGCCGAAGTCGACGCCATGCTCGAATCGGCGGGTATCCAGCTTGAAGAGGCCGCCAGCCTGCTGCAGCTGGTGCGCGACGACCTGGACGTGGATCCGGAGAGCTACCGGCAGCTGGAGCAGCGCCTTGTCCAGCTGCACGACCTGGCCCGCAAGCACCGGGTCGCCCCGGAAGCCCTGGCCGTGCGCCGCGACGAGATGGCCGCCGAGCTGGACGCGCTGGAACACGCCGATGAACGCCTGCAGGCGCTCGACCAGGAGATCCAGGCCGCCGCCGGCCGCTGGCGCAGCGCCGCCGACGCCCTGGGCAAGGCCCGCGCCCGGGCCGCGAAAACGCTCTCGCGCGACACCACCGCGCTAATCGCCGAACTGGGCATGGGCGGCGGCCGCTTCGAGGTCGAGCTCCAGGAGCAGCAGCGCGAGCGGCCCGATCCGCAGGGCGCGGAGCGGGTGGAGTTTCTGGTATCGGCCAACGCCGGCCAGCCGCCGCGGCCGCTGCGCCGGGTGGCCTCGGGCGGCGAGCTGTCGCGGATCTCGCTGGCGATCGAGGTCGCCGCGCTGGGCCTGGACGCGGTGCCGACCATGGTCTTCGACGAAGTGGATTCGGGCATCGGCGGCGCCGTGGCCGGGATCGTGGGCCGCAAGCTGCGCGCCCTGGGCCGCACCCGCCAGGTGCTGTGCGTGACCCACCTGCCCCAGGTGGCCGCGCAGGGCCATGCCCACTACCTGGTCAGCAAATCCGAAGTGGACGGCGCCACCGAGAGCACCGCCACGACGCTGGACGCCAAACAGCGCCAGGAGGAACTGGCCCGGATGCTCGGCGGCGTGGAAGTCAGCCGCGAGGCCCGCGCCGCCGCCAAACGGCTGCTCACCGACGTCGAATGAAAAAACCCGCGGGAGCGCTTCGTGCGCGCTCCTGCTGCCGGGACGTTATTTCGTCTTGCGTACGTACAGAACCAGGGAGTGATCCACCAGCTGGAAGCCGTGCTGGCGGGCGACCTCGTGCTGCAGGCGCTCGATCTCCTCGCTCTCGAACTCCTCGATCCGGCCGGTATCCACGTCCACCATGTGGTAGTGGTGGCCGCCACGATCCAGCTCGTAGACCGCGTGGCCGCCCTCGAAGTTGTGCTTGAGCACCAGGCCGGCCGCTTCGAACTGGGTCAGCACCCGGTACACCGTGGCCAGCCCGATCTCGTCCCCCTGATCCAGCAGCTGCCGGTAGATTTCCTCGGCATTGAGGTGGTGGTGGGGGGAATTCTGTTCCAGCAGCTGCAGGATCCGCACGCGCGGATGGGTCACCTTCAGTCCGGCCTTGCGCAGATCCAGCGATTCCATCAGCCCTCTCCGTCAAGAACAATCGCGCGGTCGCCATCGCGCTGAATGGTTGCCACCGGTGCAAGGTCGCGGCGGCCCGGGAAGTGTATCATCGGCGGATTCCCGAACCGCCTTCCACTGCATGCGCAAGCTCATCGTTCCCGCCCTGGCCGCACTGCTCGTCACCGGCTGCGGCATCGCCTACCGCCAGCCCATCTACCAGGGCAGCCTGCTGCAGGAATCGGCGGTCGAACAGCTGCAGGCCGGCATGGCCAAGCAGCAGGTGCTGGGGCTGCTGGGTACCCCTTCGGTCGCCGATCCGTTCCACCACGACCGCTGGGACTACACCGCCAGCCAGCGCCTGGGCCGCCGCGGCCAGGTGGAAACGAAGAACCTGACCCTGTGGTTCGAGAACGACGCGCTCGCGCGCTGGGAGGGCGACTACTTCCCCGAGCGCGACGCCGAACTGGTCAACGACGTGCGCCGCGCATTCGGCCCCAACCTGCCGCGCGAGCGCAACCAGCGCAGGCGCTGACCGCCGGGGGTCACTTCACCCGCGCCGCGCGCCGGCGCCGGGCTTCCTTCGGATCCAGCAGCAGCGGCCGCAGCAGCTCCAGGCGGTCGCCGCCGTGAACCGGCGCATCGGCGCTGACCCGTTCGCCGAACACCGCGTAACCCGCGATGCCTTCCAGCGGCAGCCCCGAAGCCCTCGCCGCCTCGCCGGCCGTGGCGCCGGCCGCCAGCCGCACCCGCACCGATCGGCACGCGCGCGGCAGCGCCAGCACCACTTCGACCTCGATCACTCCCCGGCCCCGCCGATGTCGGCGTCGGCCACGCGGATGAAGTCGTCCACCATGCGGTCGGCCAGCTTCTGCAGGCCCAGGGTCAGCGGCGCCAGCAGCAGGCGCGAGCGGGGCTCGAAATCCAGGGTCAGCCCGACCCGGCTGGCCGCCGCGTCCAGGGCGTGGAACTGCCAGCGCCCCTCCAGGCGCCGGAACGGCCCGTCGCGCAGGTGCATGTCGATCCGCACCGGCGGCTGCAGCACGTTCTCGGTGGTGAACCAGGTGCGGAACGATCCGATCCCCAGCTCCAGCTTCGCCACCATCCGATCCTCGCCGCGCTCGATCACCTGCGCGTCCTCGCACCAGCCGAAGCGGGCCGGATAGGCCTCCACATCGTTGACCAGTTCGAACATCCGCGCCGCGGAGTGTTCAACGAGGGCGCTGCGCTGGATCTGGGGCATGGGCGTTTCCGTCGGTGGGTGTCGCGGGCATGTCACTGTGCCCGCGCATCATGGGACAATTGCCGCCATGGCAAAGAAGGCAGGCAAGGATAAGGCAAAGGCCGGGGGCACCATTGCGCTCAACAAGCGCGCGCGCCACGAGTACCACCTGGAGGAGCGCTTCGAGGCCGGCCTGGCGCTGCAGGGCTGGGAGCTGAAGTCGATCCGCGCCGGGCGCGCCAACATCACCGAGGCCTACGCGGTGATCCGCGGCGGCGAGCTGTTCCTGTTCGGCGCCCAGTTCACCCCGCTGATCTCCGCCTCCAGCCACAACGTGGCCGACGCCACCCGCACCCGCAAGCTGCTGCTGCACCGGCGCGAGATCGACCAGCTGATCGGCAAGGTCGAGCGCGAGGGCTACACCCTGGTGCCGACCGCGCTGTACTGGAAGGGCAACAAGGTCAAGGCCGAACTGGCCTTGGCCCGCGGCAAGCAGAAGCACGACAAGCGCGACGCCGAGCGCGAGCGCGACTGGAACCGGGAAAAGCAGCGCCTGATGCGCCGCCACAACCGCGACGCCTGACCCGCGCCCGGCTCACTCCGTTTCGGCAGGCACCGGCGGCGCCCCGTCAGGCAGCACGAAGCGGAAACACGCGCCCTTGCCCGGCTCGCCCTCGGCCCAGACCTCGCCGCCGTGGCGTTCCACCACCCGCCGCACCGACGCCAGCCCGACGCCGTGGCCGGCGAATTCCTCCTGGGCGTGCAGCCGCTGGAACGGCCGGAACAGCTTGGACGCGTATTCCTGGCTGAAGCCGGCCCCGTTGTCGCGCACGAAGCACACCGACTCGTGCCCCTCATGCGAGGTGCAGCCCACCTCGATCCGCGCAGCGGGCGTGCGCGCGGTGAACTTCCACGCATTGCCGATCAGGTTCTGCAGCAGGTTGCGCACCAGGTCGGGGTCGCCGCGCGCGCGCAGCCCCGGCTGCACAACCACCTCCACCTCGCGCCCGGGCTCGCCGTGGCGAAGGTCTGCGACGATGTCCCGGGCCATGGCGGACAGATCCAGCGGCGCGTGCCGCAGTTCGGCGCGGCTGAGCCGGGACATCGTCAGCAGCGCTTCGATCAGCCCGTCCATCCGTGCGGCGGCCGCGCGGATCCGGCCCAGGTGGTCGCGGCCGGTGGTGTCGAGGGCCTGGCCGCAGCGCTCGGCCAGCATCCGGCCGAAGCCCTCGATCGAGCGCAGCGGCGCGCGCAGGTCGTGCGAGACGCTGTAGGCGAAGGTCTCCAGCTCGCGGTTGGCGTGCTCCAGCTCGCGCGTCCGGTCGGCCACCCGCGCCTCCAGGGTGCGGTTGAGCTCGCGCACCCGGGCCTCGGCGCGCAGCCGGTCGGTCACGTCCTCCACCTGCACCAGGCGCGCCACCCCGCTGCCGATCTCGCCGGGCACCGGCGCATAGGTCAGCTGCACGTGGCGGTGTTCGCCGTCCGGCCGCCGCAGCTCGCGCGTGGCCCGCACCACCGCGGTCAGGCTGCCGTTCCCGGCGACCGGGATCGGCGTCACGTCGGCGAACCAGCTGTCGAACACCCGCCCCTTCAGCGCCTCCGCCGGCAGGTCCAGGATCCGCGCCAGCGCCGGGTTGGCTTCCACGATCCTGTCGCCATGGTCGAGCAGCGCCTTGCCGATTCCCGAGTACTCCATGGCCGCGCGGAAGCGGATCTCGCTGCGGCGCCAGGACTCGCTCATGCGGTCGGCCAGCTGCTCGGCCCGCACCTGGGTGCGCGCCAGTACCCAGATCATCACGAACAGCAGCAGCGACAGCACCACGCCGATGGCCAGGGTGCCGTGCTGCGCCGACATCCCGAATCCCGCCAGCGGCTGCGGCGGCGCTGCGAACTCCACCGCCCAGCGGCGGCCGTACACATCCAGTTCGACGCGGTGGGAGAACGAGCCGGCCTCGCCGGCCACGTCCGCGTAACCCGCGTCCTCGTACACCCGCGCCTCCGCGCGCTGGTCGGTCACCCGCATCCGCAGGCCGCCGTGCGCCCGCGGCAGCGCCTGCTCGACCAGGGCCCGGGCCCGGAACGGGACGAACACCCAGCCGCTGGCGCCGGACAGGCGCCCGATCTGCGTCCCCGGCGGCCGGCGACCGCCGTAGACCGGCGCGAACATGACCAGCCCGCCGGGCGCGTCCGAAGCCGCGTCGCCGGGCAGCAGCACCGGCCCGCTCAGTCGCGCATCCCCGCCCTCCAGCGAAGCGTCCATCGCCGGCCGCAACACCGGATCCGCATACAGGTCGTTGCCGATGGCCTCCGAAGCGGCGGCATCGCCGGGAGCCAGGTACACGATCGGGCCATAGCGCTCGCGCACCCCGCGCGGGCGTACCTCGTACATGCCCTCGCCTGCCGCGCGCTGCTCCAGCTGCAGCGTGGTCAGCTCTCGCGGAGTCAGCCAGGCCGCGTAGCCAAGCCCCAGCGGCCCGAGCGAGCGCTCCTGGAACCGCAGCCCGGCCACGTAGTCCTGCCACTGCGCCCGGCTGGGCCGCTCGACCGAGCCGAACAGCGAAACCGCGCCCAGGGTGGTCAGCTCGAAGGTCAGCAGGCGCTGCCGGAGCAGGTCGGCCCGGTGGTTGGCCTCGGCGACGAAGTCCGCGCTGGCCAGCGCCCGTTCGCGCTCGCCCGCACTGCGGGCGTAGAACCAGACCGCCAGCAGCGAGCCGACCAGCACCAGCGTCGCCAGCTGGTAGCCGCGCCTGCGGCGTGCCGCACCGGCGCGCGCCCTTGAAGCCGATTGCGTCTGCCCCGCGGTCATCACCGGAGCATACCGCGGATGGCGGCCCGGGCCGCGGTGAACCGGCGCTGCACGCGCACGCGCCGGCCCTTGTGATGGCGCCTTCCGCCCCTATACTGGGAACGTCAGCGTGAACGTTTTCCCCGGGGGTGCATTGGCTTCGACGGGGGTTGCGAAATCACCTGGTGCATGCCGAGGGGGCAGCTTTCCTCGTAAATCCAGCGGCAAACTCATAGTTGCCAACGACGACAACTACGCTCTCGCCGCTTAAGGCGTAAGCCCCGAACCCACTTGTGCCCGTGCTCGTGGATGTAGGGTCATTATCACGGGAACCAGCCGCGGGGGTTGCCTGTCTTCCGCGGTTGAACTGACAGGCTGGTTCCAGGGTGCGCTTTGCAAGCCGTGCTGCCATGGGACGAGAATCAACGGCTGGCTAAGCATGTAGTACCGGGGATGGAGTGCCTTCGGACGGCGGTTCGATTCCGCCCACCTCCACCAACAACAGGCCCCAGCCACAACCGGCTGGGGCTTTTTTCATGAGGATCCCGCAATGACTTCCAAACAGCACGACACCACGGTGTACCCGATCTCCGGCTGGGACACCGGCCCGATCAGCGGCCGCGACGCGATCGCCATACGGATCAAGTACATGGACGTGGAGACGCAGCAGCCGGCGGAAACCCGGTTCTTCGGGATACCCCGCAGCGAAGTCGGCAAGCTGATCGATTCGCTGTCCCAGGCGCTGGCCAAGTCGGAGGGTTCCAGCGGCGAATCCTGATCCTGCCGGAGCACCGGGCCTGGAGACGAACCAGGAAAAAGGCCGCTTGCGCGGCCTTTTTCCTGTCACTGATCAAGTCCGGAGATCCGCTCAGGACTGGATCGGCACCAGGGTGATCTCGACGCGGCGGTTCTGCGCGCGGCCGGCCTCGGTGCTGTTGTCGGCGATCGGACGGGTCAGGCCCGCGCCGACCACGATCATGCGCTGCTGGTTCACGCCCTGGCCGGACAGGTAGTTGGCCACCGACTGGGCGCGGCGCTCGGACAGGCCTTGGTTGTAGGCGGCGGCGCCGACGTTGTCGGTGTGGCCGGCGACCTCGATGATGGTCTGGTCGTACTGGTTCAGGGTCTGGGCCAGGTTGTTGAGCACCGGGTAGAACTGCGACTGCACGTCATCGCGGTCGAAGCCGAAGGTGATCGCGCCGGGCATGTTCAGGGTGATGTTGTCGCCTTCGCGGTGCACATCAACGCCGGTGCCGGCCATCTGCCTGCGCAGCTCGGCCTCCTGGCGATCCTGGTAGGCGCCCACCGCGCCACCGGCCAGCGCGCCCGCGCCGGCGCCGATCATGGCGTGCTGGCGGCGCTCGGTGGCATCCGAACCACTGAGCAGGCCGGCCACGGCACCGATGCCGGCGCCCACCAGCGCCCCGGTGCGGGTGCGGTTGGGGTCGTTCGGATCGGACGTCTGGCCGGTGTAGGAAGCGCAGCCGCCCAGCATCAGGGCGCCTGCGAGCGCGGCGGTCAGGCCTGCGGTGGCGAACTTGCTCATTTGCGTGCTCCTTGGGAGGGAATTCGGGGAATCCCGGCACTCCGGCGTGCCGTGATAACGGAATCCTAGCCCCGCTTCCGTGGCTGGCGGGTGATGGCCGCCGGCGGCTGCAAGCTCGCATTCAGGTTCGCGAAATCCCGCCCGGGCTCAGGGCTCGAAACTGCCGACCGAATCGTGGGCGAGGTTGTCGAAGCGGGTGTATTCGCCGAAGAACTTGAGCTTGAACGAGCCGGTGGGGCCGTTTCGCTGCTTGCCGATGATGATCTCGGCCAGCCCCTTGTCGGGCGAATTTTCCTTGTTGTAGTACTCGTCGCGGTAGATGAACACGATGATGTCCGCGTCCTGCTCGATCGCGCCCGATTCGCGCAGGTCGGCCATCACCGGGCGCTTGTCGGTACGCGACTCCAGCGAGCGGTTGAGCTGGGAGAGCGCAATCACCGGCAGGTTCAGCTCCTTGGCCAGGCCCTTGAGCGAGCGGGAGATCTCGGAGATCTCGGTGGCCCGGTTCTCGCTGTTGCCCGGTACCGCCATCAGCTGCAGGTAGTCGATCACGATCAGGCCCAGGTCGTGCTCGCGCTTGAGCCGCCGGGCCTTGGCCCGCAGCACGTCCGGCGACAGGCCCGGGGTGTCGTCGATGAAGATCTTCGACTCCTTGAGCATGCGGATCGCGCCGGTCACCCGGCTCCAGTCCTCGTCCTCCAGCTGCCCGGTGCGCAGGCGGGTGGCGTTGATCCGGCCGTTGGAGGAAATCAGGCGCAGCGCCAGCTGGCTGGCCGACATTTCCATCGAGAACACCGCCACCGCCTTCTTCGTTTTCAGCGCCGCGTACTCGGCGATGTTGAGGGCGAAGGTGGTCTTGCCCATGGCCGGGCGCGCGGCCAGGATCAGCAGGTCGGTCGGCTGCAGGCCGGCCGTCATTTCGTCGAATTCCTCGTAGCCGGTGGGCAGGCCGGTGATGCTGCCGCCGTTGGCGAAACGGGTCTGGAGGACGTCGAAGGCCTCCTTCATCGCGTCGTTCACCGGCACGAAGTCCAGGCGCCCGCGCGCGCCGGCCTCGGCGATGGCGAACACGTCGCGCTCGGCCTTGGACAGCACGTCCTCGGTCGAGCGGCCTTCCGGCTGGAAGCCGTCGTTTACGATGCCGGTGCCGACCTCGATCAGCTGCCGCAGCACCGCCTTGTCGCGCACGATGTCGGCGTAGGCCTTGATGTTGGCGGCCGAGGCGGTGGTGCTGGCCAGCTCCACCAGGTAGGCGCCGCCGCCGATCTCGCCGGACTTGCCGTGCGACTCGAACCACTCGCCCAGGGTCACCGCGTCGAACGGCTGGTTCTTCTCGGCCAGGTCGCGGATGGCGCTGTAGATCAGCTGGTGGTCGTGGCGGTAAAAATCTTTCACCACCAGCACGTCGGCGACCCGGTCGTAGGCCTCCGGCGCGAGCATCAGCCCGCCGAGCACCGCCTGCTCGGCTTCCACCGACTGCGGCGGAACCCGGAGCTGCTCGATGCGGCCATCGCCGTGGGAGGCATGCCCGAAGGGCGGGTGATCGAAACGGGCGGACATGTGTGGGTCGCACTCCTGCGATGACTGCTCGACAAGCCGGGCCGGCCTGGATGCGTGCCAAGCCATGCTAGGCCGTCCGCCTGTGGAGCCGCGACGGAACAACCTGTGGATAAATCGCCCTGTTGATACCGGCCGGCCGTCTCAGGCCCTGCGACCGGAGCCGGCGCGCGGGTGCGCCGGAACGGAAACGGGCGCCACCAGGGCGCCCGTTCCGTGGATCAAGCGTGGCTGACCGGGATCAGACGGCCGCTTCCGGCTCCACCACCACCGGCACGGTGGTTTCGACGTCGGCGTGCAGGTGCAGCACCACCTCGTACTCGCCGACCAGGCGGAACGGGCCCTCGCCCATCACCACCTCGGACTTGCCGAACTCCACCCCGGTCTGCGCGGTGAGCGCATCGGCGATGTCGCGCGGGCCGATCGAGCCGTACAGCTTGCCTTCCGGCGACGCGTTGGCGTGGATGGTGACGGTCACGTCCTCCAGTTTGGCCAGGCGCCCGGCGGCCTCGTCGTGGGCGGCCTGGGCCTGGGCCTCGTACTCGGCGCGGCGCGACTCGAACTCGGCCAGCGCGGCCTCGGTGGCCGGCACGGCCTTGCCCTGGGGCACCAGGTAGTTGCGGCCGTAGCCGGGCTTCACGGTGACCTTGTCGCCAAGGCCGCCGAGCTTCTGGACTTTCTGCAGCAGGATGACTTCCATTGGAATGCTCCGGGTTCGTTAGCGGCGCGCAGGGCGCCGCAACTGGATGCTGTCCGAATCGGGATTCAGGATCAGACGTTGTGATTGTCGGTGTACGGGATCAGGGCCAGGTAGCGCGCGCGCTTGACCGCGGTGGCCAGCTGGCGCTGGTAGCGCGACTTGGTGCCGGTGATCCGGGCCGGGACGATCTTGCCGGTCTCGGTGATGTTCTGGCGCAGGGTGTTGAGATCCTTGTAGTCGATCTCGACCACGCCCTCGGCGGTGAACTTGCAGAACTTGCGGCGGCGGAAGAATTTGGACATGTCAGGGCTCCTCAGGCGGCTTCTTCGGTGTCGTCGGCATCGGCCTTGGCGTCATCGGCCTTGGCATCGTCGCCTTCGTCGTCGTCACGGCGGCGGCGCTCGCCGCGCTCCGGGCGGTCGCCGCCCTTGTCGCCCTTGTCGTCCTTGTTCTTCATGATCAGCGACTGCTCGGTGACGGCCTCTTCGCGGCGGATCACCATGTGGCGCAGGATCGCGTCGTTGAAGCGGAAGGTCTCGACCAGCTCGTCGAGCACGGCCTGGCCGGCCTCGATGTTGAGCAGCACGTAGTGGGCCTTGACCAGGTTGTTGATCGGGTACGCCAGCTGGCGGCGGCCCCAGTCTTCCAGACGGTGGATCTTGCCCTCGCCGCCCTCGATGAGGGTGGTGTAGCGCTCGATCATCGCCGGCACCTGCTCGCTCTGGTCCGGGTGGACCAGGAACACGATTTCGTAGTGACGCATGCGTTTTTCCTTTCGGTTATCGGCCCCGGGCGCTGATGCCCGCCGGGCCGGACAGCCCCCCGCTGGCCCGGAACGGGCGCGGTGGAGCAAGGGCTCGCCCCGGCCAGGGCCGGAGCGAGCCGCACATTATGACGAATCAGGGGGTTGCCGGCAATTGCCGGCGCGAAATCAGCCCGCGCGGTCGGCGTCGGTGGTGAAACTCTCGCCGCAGCCGCACTCGGCGGCCGTATTGGGGTTGGAGAAGGTGAACTGCTCGTTCAGCCCCTGGCGGGCGAAGTCGATCCGGGTGCCGGCCACCAGCGGCGCGCTCTGCGCGTCCACGTAGACGCGCACGCCGCCCTGCTCCACCACCTGGTCGCCATCGCGCTGCTCGCGGGCCAGGTCCACCACGTAGCCCCAGCCCGAACAGCCGGTCTTCTCGACGCCGAAGCGCATGCCCAGGGCGTCGGGGTTGGAGGCGAGGAAGCGCTGGACGCGTTCCAGCGCGGCGGGGGAAAGTTGGATGTCCATGGGCGCATTCTACCCGTTGGGGCTCCGGTACACTGCGCAGTCCAGTTTTCTGTTCATCAATACCGGGATTCAAGGCATGACGACCGTGAGCGTGGCGCAGGCACTCGGGGGACGGATCCCCGTGGGGGGAGAGGTGACGGTTCGCGGCTGGGTACGCACCCGGCGCGATTCCAAGGCGGGGCTGAGCTTCGTCAACGTCAGCGACGGGTCGGGCTTCGCGCCGATCCAGGTGGTGGCGCCGCAGTCGCTGCCCAACTACACCGACGAGGTGCAGCGGCTGAGCAGCGGCTGCGCGGTGATCGCCCGCGGCATCCTCAGCCAGTCCCAGGGCAAGGGCCAGAGCTTCGAGATCCAGGCCGAATCGATCGAAGTGGTCGGCTGGGTCGAGGATCCGGAGACCTATCCCATCCAGCCCAAGCCGCACTCGCTGGAGTTCCTGCGCGAGGTGGCGCACCTGCGCCCGCGCACCAACCTGTTCGGCGCGGTCACCCGCATCCGCCACTGCCTGGCCCAGGCCGCACACCGGTATTTCCACGAAAACGGCTACTACTGGATCAACACCCCGATCATCACCACCTCCGACGCCGAGGGCGCCGGGCAAATGTTCCGGGTCTCCACGCTCGACCTGGCAAACCTGCCGCTCAAGGACGGCAAGGTGGACTTCAGCCGCGACTTCTTCGGCCAGGAGACCTTCCTCACCGTGTCCGGCCAGCTCAACGTGGAGGCGTTCGCGCTGGCGATGAGCAAGGTCTACACCTTCGGCCCGACCTTCCGCGCCGAGAACAGCCACACCACCCGCCACCTGGCCGAGTTCTGGATGATCGAGCCGGAGATCGCCTTCGCCGACCTGGACGAGATCGCGCGGATTTCCGAGGAGTTCCTCAAGTACCTGTTCCGGGCGGTGCTGGACGAGCGCGCGGACGACATGGCGTTCATCGCCGAGCGGGTGCAGAAGGACGCGGTGACCCGGCTGGAGGCGTTCACCAACGCGCCGTTCGAGCGGATCGAGTATTCCGATGCGGTGGATCTGCTGCAGAAGTCCGGCCACAAGTTCGACTTCCCGGTGGAATGGGGCCTGGATCTGCAGACCGAGCACGAGCGCTGGCTGACCGAGCAGCACGTGGGCCGGCCGGTGGTGGTGACCAACTACCCCGAGCAGATCAAGGCCTTCTACATGCGCCTGAACGACGACGGTCGCACCGTGGCTGCGCTGGACGTGCTGGCGCCGGGCATCGGCGAGATCATCGGCGGCAGCCAGCGCGAGGAGCGGCTGGACGTGCTGGACGCGCGCATGGACCAGTTCGGCCTGGATCGCGAGACCTACGGCTGGTACCGCGACTTCCGCCGCTACGGCACGGTGCCGCACGCCGGCTTCGGCCTGGGCTTCGAGCGGCTGGTGGTGTACGTGTGCGGGCTGTCCAACATCCGCGACGCGATCCCCTACCCGCGCGCGCCGGGCCACGCGGAGTTCTGAGCGATGCTGCTGTTCATTGCCCTGTGCTTCACCGGCGTGACCATCGGCGGGATCTGCGCGTTCGTGATCTTCTGGCCGCTGTCGCTGGTGCACCTGCGCGACAACAACCCGGCCCTGCGCGACCGGCTTGGCGAGGGCGCGTTCCTGAAGCCCTCCGCGCTGCGCTGGCTGCTGTCGGGCGGCTACCGGGAGGTTCCGGACCGGGCCTTCACCGGCCTGGCCACGCCCGCGCGCGTCGCCCTGATCGTCACCCTGGGCGCGCTGCTGGCCACCGCCGTGTCGCTGCTGTGGGCGCTGGCATGAGCGCCCCGCGCGACCCGGCCGCGGGCGGCACCTGGACGGAATGGTGGCTGGCCACCCTGGGCCGCACCGTGGTGTGGGCCCGCCTGCGGGTGCGCGAAGCGGGCACCGCCGAGGTCTTCGACAGCGATGGCAACACCCTGTCCTACGACAGCGAGGACAGCGCCCGCGCCGCCCTGCTGGACGCCGAGTTCGTCGGCTTCGACGGGTTGGACGAGGACGACGCGCTGGCGCGCGGCTTCAGCCTCGACGAGCTGGCCCCGCCGCAGGGCGAAACCGACGAGGCGCTGCGCCCACGGATGATGCGCAAGCTCGGCGGACGCGCCTGAGATCCGCCTGACACGGGAGAACACGCATGGATCTGAACCTTTCCGGCCGCCACGCGCTGGTATGCGGCGCCTCCGAAGGCATCGGCCGCGCCACCGCCGAGGAGCTCGCCGGCCTGGGCGCCACGGTCACCGTGCTCTCGCGCCGCGAGGGCGTGCTGCGCGAAGTGGCCGCCGGCCTGGCCGGCGGCGCCGACCGCGGCCACGCGGTGGCGGTCGCCGACAGCAACGACAGCGACGGGCTCGCCGGCACGGTGGCCGACGTGGTGGCGCGCCGCCCGGTGCACATCCTGGTCAACAACACCGGCGGTCCGGCCGGCGGGCCGCTGCATGCGGCCGCGACGGACGCCTTCGAAGAGGCCTTCCGCCGCCACGTCATCGCCAACCAGCTGCTGCTGCAGGCGGTGCTGCCGGGCATGCGCGAGGCGGGCTGGGGCCGGATCATCAACGTGGTCTCGACCTCGGTGCGCGAGCCGATCCCGGGCCTGGGCGTGTCCAACACCATCCGCGGCGCGGTCGCGTCCTGGGCCAAGACCCTGGCCCGCGAGCTGGCCGCGGACGGCATCACCGTCAACAACGTGCTGCCCGGATTCACCGAGACCGGCCGCATCCGCCAGCTGGTCAGCGACCGCGCCGCCCGCGAAGGCCGCAGCGAGGCCGAAGTGCGCCGCGCCATGGAGGCCACCGTGCCCGCGGGCCGCTTTGCCCAGCCCGGGGAGACCGGCGGCGTGATCGCCTTCCTGTGCTCGCCGGCGGCGGCCTATGTCAACGGCGTCAGCCTGGCGGTCGACGGCGGGCGCATGCAGTCGATCTGAGGGCCATGCCCGAAGGTCCCGAAATCCGCCGCGCCGCCGATCGCCTGGCCGAAGCGGTGGCAGGCGAGCCGCTGGTACGCGCGCAGTTCGCGTTCCCCGCCCTCAAGCGCTTCGAGCGCGAGCTGGCCGGGCGCCGGATCGAATCGATCACCCCGCGCGGCAAGGCGCTGCTGACCCGCTTCGACCACGGCTGGACGATGTACAGCCACAACCAGCTCTACGGCGTATGGAAGACCGCCGCGCCGGGCGAGCGGCCCGCCACCACGCGCTCGCTACGGGTGGCGCTGGAAACCGCGCGCAGCGCGATCCTGCTGTACTCGGCCTCCGACGTGTCGATGTGGCCCAGCGACGAGGTTGAGTCGCACCCGTTCCTGCTCACCCTGGGGCCGGACGTGCTGGATCCGGAGCTGGAGGCGGGCGCCGTGGCCGAACGGCTGCGCGCGCCGGCCTTCCGCGGCCGCGCGCTGGGCAGCCTGCTGCTCGACCAGCGCTTCCTGGCCGGGATGGGCAACTACCTGCGCTCGGAAGTCCTGTTCGCCGCCGGCCTGCATCCGAAGCAGCGGCCGAAGGATCTGGATGACAGGCAGCTCGCTCGGCTGGCCCGGATCCTGCTCGACATCCCGCGCCTGAGCTATTCGACCCGCGGCATCGTCCAGGCCGGCGGCATGCGCAGCGACTACCTGGCCGACACCCCGGACGGCTTCCGCTTCCAGGTCTTCGCCCGCGCAGGCGAGCCCTGCCCCGCCTGCGGCACGCCCGTGGAACGCATGATGTCCGGCTCCCGCCGCCTCTACCTCTGCCCCGCCTGCCAGCCCGGGTAGAATCGCGGCATGCGCCGGTTCGCACACTTCATCGATGGCAGCGCCCGCGAGCCGGCCGGCGGCGGCTGGCTGCAGGTGTTCGATCCCGCGCGCGGCGAGCCCTGGGCCGAGGTGGCCGCGGGTGACGCGCGCGACGTCGACGACGCGGTCAATGCCGCCGGCGCCGCCTTCCCGGCGTGGTCGGCGCTGCGCAACAGCGAGCGCTCGCGGCACCTGGAAACGCTGGCCGCCGCGCTGGAAGCCCGCATCGACGACTTCGCCCACGCCGAGGCCCGCGACGGCGGCAAGCCGTACGCGCTCGCCCGCGAGGCCGAGATCCCGCGCGCGGTCTCCAACCTGCGCTTCTTCGCCCACGCCGCCACCCAGTTCGCCAGCGAATCCCACCACGGCGAGGCCGGCCTCAACTACACCCTGCGCCAGCCGCTGGGCGTGGTCGGCACCATCTCGCCCTGGAACCTGCCGCTGTACCTGTTCACCTGGAAGATCGCCCCGGCGCTGGCAGCGGGCAACACGGTGGTTGCCAAGCCGTCGGAAGTCACGCCGGCCACCGCCACCATGCTGGCCGAACTGGCGCACGAGGCCGGGCTGCCGGCGGGCGTGCTCAACGTGATCCACGGCGGCGGCGTCGAGGCCGGCGAGGCGATCGTGCAGCACGACGCGGTGCGCGCGGTCTCCTTCACCGGCAGCACGGCGGTGGGCCGGCGCATCGCCGGCATCGCCGGGCCGCTGCTGAAGAAGGTGTCGCTGGAGCTGGGCGGCAAGAACCCGACCCTGGTGTTCGCCGATTCGGACTGGAAGGCCAGCCTCGACCTCATCGTCCGCTCGGCGTTCCAGAACTCCGGCCAGATCTGCCTGTGCGGCTCGCGCATCCTCGTCGAGCGCAGCGTGTACGCCGAGTTCCGCGACGCCTTCGTCGAGCGCGCGGGCGCGCTGCGCGCCGGCGACCCGATGGACAGCGACGCGCGGCTCGGCCCGCTGGTGTCGCAGGCGCATTTCGACAAGGTCACCGCGGCCATCGCCCGCGCCCGCGAGGAAGGCGGCTCGATCCTGTGCGGCGGCCAGGCGCTGGATCGCCCCGGCTGGTTCATCGCCCCGACCGTGATCGAAGGCCTCGGCCCGGAGTGCGCCACCAACATGGAGGAGATCTTCGGCCCGGTCGCCACCCTGCAGCCGTTCGACGGCGACGAGCAGGCGCTGGCGCTGGCCAACGCCGGCCACTACGGCCTGTCCGCCAGCGTCTGGACGCGCGACCTCGCCCGCGCCCACCGCCTGGGCGCGCAGCTGCGCGCCGGCATCGTCTGGATCAACACCTGGCTCATGCGCGACCTGCGCACCCCCTTCGGCGGCAGCGGCCACTCCGGCATGGGCCGCGAGGGCGGGCTGGAAGCCATGCGCTTCTTCACCGAACCGCGCAACGTCTGCATCGCCACCTGAGCCGGGCCCTTTCTTTCCAGGATCTCCATGTACCGACTTCACGAACTGCTCGAACGCAACCGCGACTGGTCTGACCGCGTCCAGGCCGAGGATCCGGAGTTCTTCAGCCGGCTGTCCAACATCCAGACGCCCAAATACCTGTGGATCGGCTGCTCCGACTCGCGGGTGCCGGCCAACCAGGTCATCGACGTCAACCCGGGCGAAGTGTTCGTGCACCGCAACGTGGCCAACGTGGTGGTGCACACCGACCTCAACTGCCTGTCGGTGATCCAGTTCGCCATCGACGTGCTCAAGGTCGAGCACATCCTGGTGGTGGGCCACTACGGCTGCGGCGGCGTCGGCGCGGCGCTGGACGGCACCCGCGTGGGCCTGGCCGACAACTGGATCCGCCACGTCAAGGACGTCAAGCACAAGCACCGCACGTTCATTGAATCACTCGAAGACCCGGTGCTGCGCCACGACCGCCTGTGCGAGCTCAATGCGCTGGAGCAGATGATCAACGTGTGTGAATCGACCGTGGTGCGCGAGGCCTGGACGCGCGGGCAGAAGGTCAGCGTGCATGCCTGGGTGTACTCGCTGCGCAACGGCCGGGTACACGACCTGGGCCTGGCGATCGACTGCCCCGACGCCCTACCCCAGCAGTACGAGCCGGCGCTGCAGCGCATCAGTGAAGACCGCGAGGACCGCTGAATGACCGACACCATCCGCACCGGCACCGCCCCGAAGCCCGTGGGCACCTATCCACACGCCAGGCGCGTGGGCGAGCTGCTGTTCCTGTCCGGCATCGGCCCGCGCGACGCCGCCAGCAACGCCATCCCCGGCAACCGGTATGACGATGATGGGAACCTCGTCGCCCACGACATCACCGCCCAGACCCACGCCGTGTTCGCCAACGTGCGCGCCGTACTCGAGGCCAGCGGCGCGCGCTGGGAAGACCTGGTGGACGTGACCGTCTACCTGACCGACATGGCCGGCGACTTCAAGGCCTACAACGCGGTGTGGGCCGAGTACTTCCCCGACATCGCCACCGCGCCCTGCCGCACCACCCTGGGCATCGACGCCCTGCCCACCCCGATCGCGATAGAGTTGAAATGCGTTGCCACCCTGCCACCCCGGCGCGGCTGAACCGCCAGGAGGAACCCATGCTTCCCGCACCGCTCAACCTGCAGAAGTGGATCGAAGACAACCGTCACCTGCTCAAGCCGCCGGTGGGCAACAAGTGCCTGTACGACGGCGACTTCATCGTGATGGTGGTGGGCGGCCCGAACGCGCGCACCGACTACCACTGGGAGGAAGGCCCGGAGTGGTTCTACCAGCTTGAAGGCGAGATGACCCTGCGCATCCAGGAAGACGGGAAGGTCCGCGACATCCCGATCCGCGCCGGCGAGACCTTCCTGCTGCCGCCGAAGGTGCCCCACTCCCCGCAGCGCGCCGAAGGCTCGATCGGCCTGGTCATCGAACGCAAGCGCCTGGAGCACGAAAAGGACGGCCTGCTGTGGTTCTGCGAGCAGTGCAACCACAAGCTGTACGAGGAGTACTTCCACCTCCGGGACATCGAAAACGACTTCCCGCCCGTCTTCGACCGCTTCTACGCCTCGGAAGACAAGCGCACCTGCAGCGCCTGCGGCCACCTCAACCCCCGCCCTGCCCGCTACGAAACCACCTGACCCCGCTCCTGCGGCTGCTCGCGGTATCCTGCGCGGATGCTGAAAATCGACATCCACGCCCACTACCTTCCCCGCGACTGGCCGGATCTGGCGCGCAAGTACGGCGACGAGCGATTCCCGGTGATCCACCACACCGACGACGGCCGCCATCGCATCTACCGCAATGGCAGGTTCTTCCGCGAGATCTGGTCGAACACCTGGGACGCGCAGGAACGCATCGACGACTACGCCAAGTTCGGGGTGCAGGTGCAGGTGATCAGCACCGTGCCAGTGATGTTCAGCTACTGGGCCAAACCCAACCAGGCGCTGGAGCTGCACCAGGCGCTCAACGACCACATGGCCGAGACCGTGCGCGCGCATCCGCGCCACTACGCCGGCATCGGCACGGTGCCGCTGCAGTCGCCGCGGCTGGCGGTGCAGGAGCTGGAGCGCTGCGTGGACCAGCTCGGGCTGCAGGGGGTGCAGATCGGCTCGCACATCCAGGTGTCGAAGGACACGCACTGGAACCTGGACGCGCCGGAGCTGTTCCCGTTCTTCGAGGCCGCGGCCGACCTGGGCGCGGCGGTGCTGGTGCACCCCTGGGACATGAT
The DNA here is from genome assembly GCF_049339425.1 of Luteimonas dalianensis. Lineage (NCBI taxonomy): Bacteria > Pseudomonadati > Pseudomonadota > Gammaproteobacteria > Lysobacterales > Lysobacteraceae > Luteimonas > Luteimonas dalianensis. The sequence goes on from NZ_JBMPPO010000001.1 coordinate 324,045, forward strand.
GGGCACCGAGACCATGCCAAAGTACTGGCTGCCGTGGCTGGTGGGCATGCCGGCCGAGCAGTCGCGCGCGGCCTGCTCGCTGGTGTTCGGCGGGGTGCTGGAGCGGCTGCCGAAGCTGAAGATCTGCATGGCCCACGGCGGCGGCAGCTTTCCCTACACGATCGGCCGCATCGAGCACGGCTTCAACATGCGCCCCGACCTGGTGGCCACCGACAACCCGCGCAATCCGCGCGAGTACCTGCAGCGGCTGTACTTCGACTCCTGGGTGGCCGATCCGAAGGCGCTGCAGTACCTCATCGACGTGGCCGGCGCGGATCGGGTGATGCTGGGCACCGACTATCCGTTCCCGCTCGGCGAACAGGAGCCGGGCGCGGTGATCGAGGGCGTGCAGCTGGACGACCCGGCCAGGGCGCGCCTTTACCATGGCACCGCGCTGGAATGGCTGGGCCTGCCGAAAACCCGGTTCGCGTAACAAGGCTTGCCAATGACCGACCTCTACTCCGACCAGTACGCCCGGGCCCGCGACGCCGACGACCCGCTGCGTGGGCTTCGCGCCGAGTTCCACATCCCGGCCCACGACGGCCACGAACAGGCCTACCTGTGCGGCAACTCGCTGGGCCTTCAGCCGCGCGGCGCGCGCGAGTACGTGGAAGAAGTGCTGGACAAGTGGAAGGTGGAGGCGGTGGAAGGCCACTTCACCGGCTCCGGCCAGTGGATGCCCTACCACGCGCTGGTGCGCGACGGCCTGGCGGCGACCGTGGGCGCGCTGCCCGGCGAGGTGGTGGCGATGAACTCGCTCACCGCCAACCTGCACCTGATGATGGTCAGCTTCTACCGGCCCACGCCGGAGCGGCCGGCGATCCTGATGGAGGCCGGGGCGTTTCCGTCCGACCGCTATGCGCTGGAGTCGCAGGTGCGTTTCCACGGCTTCGATCCGGCCACCGACCTGATCGAGCTGGAGCCGGATGAACCCGGCGGCACCTTCTCGATGGAGGCAATCGCGCGTGCCATCGAGGAGCACGGCCCGCGCCTGGCGCTGGTGCTGTGGCCGGGCGTGCAGTACCGCACCGGGCAGGCTTTCGATACCGCGGAAATCGTGCGCCTGGGCCACGCCGCAGGCGCGGTCGTCGGCTTCGACCACGCCCACGCCGCCGGCAACCTGCCGCTGCGCCTGCACGACGACGGCGCGGATTTCGCGGTCTGGTGCCACTACAAGTACATGAACTCCGGGCCGGGCGCGGTGGCCGGCTGCTTCGTGCACGAGCGCCACGCGCACACCGACCGCCCGCGCTTCGCCGGCTGGTGGGGGCACGAGCAGGACAGCCGCTTCCGCATGGGCCCGCAGTTCGTGCCCACGCCGGGCGCTGAGGGCTGGCAGCTGAGCAATCCGCCGATCCTGGGGCTGGCGCCGCTGCGTGCCTCGCTGGAGCTGTTCAACCGCGCCGGCATGGACGCGCTGCGGGCCAAGTCCGAACGCGTGACCGGATACCTGGAAGCGCTGATCGACGCCCGCCTGTCGCAGGTGCTGCAGGTGGTGACGCCGGCCGATCCTTCCCGCCGCGGCGCCCAGCTTTCGCTGCGGGTGCGCGCCGGGCGCGAGGCCGGGCGCAGCCTGTTCGAACACCTGGCCGCGCACGGCGTGGTCGGCGACTGGCGCGAGCCGGACGTGATCCGCATCTCCCCCGCCCCGCTCTACAACAACCACGCCGACGTGCTGCGCTTCGCACGGGAAACCCTGGCGTGGGCATCCAGCACAGGTCAGCCAGATGAGCGATAGGAACCGCCACATCACCATCGTCGGCGCCGGCCTGGCCGGCGCCCTGCTGGGCGCGCTGCTGGCCCGCCAGGGCTGGAAGGTGGACATCTACGAGCGCCGCAACGACCCGCGCGAACAGGGCTACGAGGGCGGACGTTCGATCAACATGGCCCTGGCCGAACGTGGCCGCCATGCCCTGCAGCAGGCCGGCTGCGAGGAGCCGGTGATGGCCCGTGCAGTGATGATGCGCGGGCGCATGGTGCACTTCTCCGACGGCAGCCAGCAGCTGCAGCGCTACGGCCGCGACGACTCGGAGGTGATCTGGTCGGTGCACCGGGGCAACCTCAACGTCACCCTGCTCGACCACGCCGAGGCCTGCGGGGCGACGCTGCATTTCAACCGCCGCCTGGAGCGGCTGGACTTCGAGGCGGGCACGGCGCGCTTCATCGATGATGCCGACGGCGGGAAGGCACACGAGGCCGCGTTCGAGGTCGTCATCGGCGCGGACGGCGCCGGCTCGGCGGTGCGCGCGCAGATGGCGCGGGAAACGAAGCTTGGCGAACGCTTCGAGCCGCTCGGGCATTCCTACAAGGAGCTGGAGATTCCGCCCGGCGACGACGGCCAGTTCCGGATCGAGCCCAACGCCCTGCACATCTGGCCGCGCGACGACTACATGTGCATCGCCCTGCCCAACGACAGCGGCAACTTCACCGTCACCCTGTTCATGCCCAACGAGGGCCGGCCGGGCTTCGATACCGTGCGCACGGCGCAGGAGGCGCGGGCGCTGTTCGAGCGCGAGTTCCCCGATGCGCTGGAGCTGATGCCCGGCTTCACCGAGGACTGGGGGCGCAACCCGGTCAGCCCGCTGGGCAGCCTGTACCTGGAGCGCTGGCGCCTGTACGGCCGCGCGGTGCTGGTGGGCGACGCGGCGCACGCGATGGTGCCCTTCCACGGCCAGGGCATGAACTGCGCGCTGGAAGACTGCGTCTCCCTGGCCCGGCACATCGACGAGGCGCCCGACCTGGCCGCCGCCTTCACCGCCTACGAGAACGAGCGCCGCCCCAACGCCGAGGCGATCCAGCTCATGGCGCTGGAAAACTACCGCGAAATGCGCGACCGGGTGGACGATGCCGACTACCTGCTCCAGCGCGAGCTGGAGCTCAGGCTGCAGCAGCGCCATCCCGAGCGCTTCGTGCCGCGCTACGCGATGGTCACCTTCATGCGGATCCCCTACGCCGTCGCGCTGGAGCGCGCCAGGGTGCAGAACGAATTGCTGGTGGAGGCGACCGAGGGCCTCGAATCACTCGAGACGATGGACTGGGAAGCGTTGGACGGGAAGATCAAGGATCGCCTGGAGCCGCTGACGGAGGAGCAGCAGGCGGGCAAGCGCAAGTGAGCGGGAGCTTCCTGTTCTACGATCTCGAAACCTGGGGCCGCGACCCGCGCCTGACCCGCATCGCCCAGTTCGCCGCCATCCGTACCGACCTGGAGCTGCGGCAGGTCGACGAGCCGATCGACTTCCTGGTGCGCCCCGCCAGCGACCTGCTGCCCTCGCCCGGGGCGAGCATGGTCACCGGCATCGATCCCTGGGACGCGCTGCGCGATGGCGTGTCCGAGGCCGGGGCCTTCGCCCGCATCCAGGACGAGATGTCCCGCCCGCGCACCTGCGTGGCCGGCTACAACTCGCTGCGCTTCGACGACGAGTTCGTCCGCCACGGGCTGTTCCGCAATTTCTTCGATCCCTACGAGCGCGAGTGGCGCAGCGGCAATTCGCGCTGGGATCTGCTGGACGTGATGCGGCTGGCGCACGCGCTGCGACCCGAAGGCATCCAGTGGCCACAGCGCGAGGACGGCAAGGGCACCTCGTTCAAGCTCGAACACCTGGCCGAGGCCAACGACGTGCGCGAGGGCGACGCCCACGAAGCGCTGTCGGACGTGCGCGCGCTGATCGGCATGTGCCGGCTGTTCCGCAGCGCACAGCCCAAGCTCTGGGACTACGCCCTGCGCCTGCGCGACAAGCGCTTTGCCGCCGGCCTGCTGGACATCGTCGGCGGCGAGCCGGTGCTGCACGTCTCCCAGCGTTACCCGGCCACGCGGCTGTGCGCGGCGCCGGTGCTGCCGCTGGCCGAACACCCGAAGATCGGCAGCCGGGTGATCGTGTTCGACCTGGACAGCGAGCCGGACGCGCTGCTGGCGCTGGATGTGGACGACATCGCCGATCGCCTGTTCGTCCCCGCCCGCGACCTGCCCGAGGGCGAGGCCCGCATTCCGCTGAAGGAAGTTCAGGCCAACCGCTGCCCCGCGCTGGTGCCCTGGCGGCACCTGCGCGGGCCCGATTTCGAGCGCCTGCGGATCGACGCGGATGCGGTGAAGGCACGCGCGGCGCGGCTGCGCGAGGCGGGCCCGGAGCTGCCGGAGAAGGTGCGCCGGGTATTCGCCCAGCGGCCGCCGCTGACGCCGGGAGACGCCGACGGCTCGCTCTACGACGGCTTCGTACCCGACGCCGACCGGCGCCGCATCGCCGACGTGCGCGCTACCCCGCCCGAGGCGCTGGGCGCGCGTGACTTCGGCTTCGAGGATCCGCGCCTGGCCGAGCTGCTGTTCCGCTATCGGGCGCGCAACTGGCCGGACTCGCTGGACGCGGCCGAGCGCGCCCGCTGGGACGGGTTCCGGCGGCACAGGCTGGCCGAGGGCAGCGGGCTCTCGGAGGTGTCCCTGCCCGCCTTCTTCCCCGAGCTGGACGCCCTGCGCGCCGCCCACGCCGGCGACGGCCGCCGCCTCGCCCTGCTCGACCGCCTGGAGGCCTGGGGCCGCGAGCTGCAGGCCGACCTGGCCGAACCCACCGCAACCGGCTGACCGCGATGGCCTCCTACTTCACCGACAAGACCTTCCGCTTCCTGCGCGCGCTGGCGCGCAACAACGAGCGCGAGTGGTTCCACGCCCACAAGGCGGATTACGAGGCGCACGTGCGCGACCCGATGCAGCGGCTGGTCAGCGACCTGCAGCCGGACCTGGCCACGGTGAGCCTGCACTACCGGGCCGATCCGAAGGCCGTGGGCGGCTCGCTGTACCGGATCCATCGCGACATCCGCTTCTCGCGCAACAAGACGCCCTACAAGACCTGGCAGGGCATGCGCCTGTTCCACGAGCGCTTCCGCGAGACCATTGCGCCGCTGTGGTACCTGCACCTGCAGCCCGGCAACTGCTTCGTCGCCGCCGGCATCTGGCGGCCCGAATCCCCGGCGCTGCGCCGGATCCGGCAGTTCATCGTCGACAACCCGGCCGGCTGGAAGGCCGCCGCCCATGCCCCCGCCTTCCGCCGCCGCTACCGGATGGGCACGGACGACATGCTGGTGCGGCCGCCGCGCGGATTCCCGGCCGACTTCGCCTTCATCGACGACCTGCGGCACAGGAACTTCATCGCCCTGCGCGACCTGGACGACGACGTGGTCACCGGCCCGCGCCTGCGCCAGGCGCTGGCCCGCGACCTGAAGGCCACCGCGCCGTTCATGGACTACCTCTGCGCGGCGCTGGATCTGGAGTTCTGAGCTTCTCAGCCCGAGTTGGAGATCCCGTGCGGCACGTGCCCGGTGGCCACGTGCAGGCGGGCCGAATCGATGTTGTGCAGCGAATCGTCGAAGAAGATGTCGGCGCCGAAGGCGTCCAGGAACGGCCCCTTGGCCCGCCCGCCCAGGAACAGGGCCTCGTCCAGGCGCACGCCCCACTCGCGCAGGGTGCGGATCACCCGCTCGTGGGCCGGCGCCGAGCGCGCGGTGACCAGCGCGGTGCGGATCGGCGACGCGTCGCCGGGCGGATACGCCGCCTGCAGGTCGTGCAAGGCGGACAGGAAGCCCCGGAACGGGCCGCCCGAGAGCGCCTCACGTGCCCGCGTGCGCTCGTGCTCGTGGAAGGCGTCGATGCCCTCCAGCTGGGACACCCGCTCGCTCTCGTCGCCGAAGATCACCGCGTCACCGTCAAAGGCGATGCGCAGCTGGTCGTGGCGGTGCTGCGGCGCCTTGGCCGGCAGGATCGTGGCCGCGGCCACGCCGTTCTCAAGCGCCGCGCGCACCGAGTCGGGATTGGCCGACAGGAACAGCTGGGCCCCGAACGGGCGCGTATACGGCCAGGTCGGCTCGCCGGAGGTGAACGCCGCGCGTGAAACGGCAAGCCGGTGGTGCTCGATGGAGTTGAAGATCCGCAGCCCGGTATCGGCCGAATTGCGCGACAGCAGGATGACCTCGACCCGTGGCGCCTCTGCGGCCGCCCCTTCGTTGAGCGCCAGCAGCTTGCGCACCAGCGGAAACGCGATGCCCGGCTCCAGCACGTCGTCCTCGTGCGCGCGCTGGTGCTCGGCGTAGGCCTGGATGCCTTCGCTTTCAAACAGCGCGTGGCTGTCTTCAAGGTCGAACAGGGCGCGCGAGGAGATCGCGACGACCAGCGGCGGTGGTGTGGAGTCCTGGGCCATGGCGGCAAGTATGCGCCAGGGCAATCGCACCCGGCGAGACGCGGTGCGCGCTCAGGCCATGAACTGCTCGCTGACGATCCGTTCTTCCAGGTTGTGCTCGGGGTCGAACAGCAGCGTCACCTTACGATCCCTGGATTCGCGCACCCGCACCTCCACCACGTCGCGCACCTCGTGCGAATCGGCGGTGGCGCTGACCGGGCGCTTGTACGGATCCAGCACCCGGAAGCACACCTCGGTCTCGGTCTTGAGCAGCGCCCCGCGCCAGCGCCGCGGCCGGAACGGTGCGATGGGAGTCAGCGCCACGATGTCCGAGCCGAACGGCAGGATCGGCCCGTTGGCGGAATAGTTGTAGGCGGTGCTGCCGGCGGCGGTGGCCACCAGCACGCCGTCGCAGATCAGTTCCTCCAGCCGGGTCTGGCCGTTGAGGTCGATGCTCAGGTGGGCGGCCTGGCGGGTCTGGCGCAGCAGCGAGACCTCGTTGTAGGCCACCGAGCCGACGCTGGCGCCCGACTCGGTCTGCACGATCATTTCCAGCGGCTTGAGCACGGCCGGCTCGGCGGCGTGGATCCGCTGCAGCAGGTCGTCGCCGTGGAAATGGTTCATCAGGAAGCCGACGGTGCCCAGCTTCATGCCGAACACCGGCTTGCCCAGCCCGCCATGGCGATGCAGGGTCTGCAACATGAAGCCGTCGCCGCCAAGCGTGCACAGGATGTCGGCCTCGTCCGGCTCGACCTGTCCATGCGCCTTGGTCAGCGATGCCAGGGCCTGCTGCGCCGGTTCGGTGGGCGCGGCGAGAAATGCGATGCGGGGCTGATCGGAGCTCATGGCCGGAGCATAGCGCAGCCGTGCATCCGGTTGGATGCACGGCGTTGACACCTTATGCCAGGCGGCACGCCCCTGCGCAGGAGCGCGCCGCCGCTGCGGTCAGCCGGTGATCTGCGACAGCCGGCTGACGGCGACCGAAGCGGTCGGGTAGTCCAGCGACTTCTGCGAGAACATCTCGTCCAGCATCGCCAGGGTGAAGCGCAGCGAGGCATCGTCGCGGCCAAGCCACGCCTGCACCTTGGCATCGGCATCACCGCCGCGGGCCGACAGCGCCTGGCGGGTCAGCTCGATCTGCCTGGTGGCCAGGTCGTCGCGCAGCACGCCGCGGGCCACCGCGTGCCAGCGGCCCTGCACTTCCAGCGCGTCGATCTGGTCGAACAGCCACGGCAGGCGCAGCGCGTCGCCGACCCGGTAGTGCACCTTGGCCACGTCCACCGGCTTGAGCTTGCGCGACGCCGCCACCTCGATGATGTCGAACACCGGCTCCAGGTACGGCAGCTCGGCCAGATCCTCGGCCAGCTGCGCCGACATGCCGCGCTCGCGCCAGCTGCTGCGGCGTGCGTCGTAGCCCGGACGCTGCGAATCCGGCAGCACCCCGCCGGCGCTGCGGATGGCGTTGAAGCCGTCACTGTAGCGGGCGACCGCATCGGTGATGCCGGGCATCGGGCCGGGGCGGTTGAGCAGCCAGCGCACGAACGAGCGCTGCAGGTTCCAGATCTCCAGCAGGGCGTCGATCTGCACCGCCTCGGGCACCTTGCCGTCCAGCTCCTCCAGCTGGCTCCACAGGGTGCGGGCGTTGAGCACCTCGCGGCCGATCGTATAGGCCTTGGCCACGTCCGCCGCGCTGCGGCCGGTGTCCTCCTGCATGCGCATGATGAAGGTCGCGCCCATGCGGTTGATGGTGGCGTTGGTCACCGCGGTGGCGATGATCTCGCGCTTGAGCGGGTGCGACTCCATCGCCTTGGCGTACTTCTTCTGCAGCGGCGTGGGGAAGTAGCGCTGCAGCTCCTTGGACAGGTACGGATCCTCCGGGATGTCCGAATCCAGCAGCTGCTGGTAGACCACCTGCTTGGAGTAGGACAGCAGCACCGACAGCTCCGGCCGGGTCAGGCCCTGCTCGCGCGTCTTGCGGTTGGCGATCTCGGCGTCGGACGGCAGGAACTCGATCTGCCGGTCCAGCAGCCCCTGCGCCTCCAGGGTACGGATGAAGTGCTGCTTGGAGCCCAGCCGCGGCACGCTCATCCGCTCCATCAGGCTCAGCGCCTGGTTCTGGCGGATGTTGTCCCACAGCACCAGGTTCTCGACCTCGCCGGTCATGTCCAGCAGCAGCTTGTTGCGCGCCTTGAGGGCGAGCTTCTTCTCGCGCACCTGGGCGTTGAGCAGGATCTTGATGTTGACCTCGCGGTCGGAGGTGCCCACGCCGCCGGAGTTGTCGATGAAGTCGGCGTTGAGGATCACCCCGCACAGCGCCGCGTCGATGCGGCCGCGCTGGGTGAAGCCCAGGTTGCCGCCCTCGCCCACGATCCGGCAGCGCAGCTCATTGCCGCTGATGCGGATCGCGTTGTTGGCGCGGTCGCCGACCTCGGCGTGGGTCTCGTTGGCGCCCTTGACGTAGGTGCCGATGCCGCCGTTCCACAGCAGGTCGACCGGCGCGCGCAGCACCGCGCTGATCAGCTCGTTGGGGCTGAGCGAGGTCACGCCGTCCTCAAGGCCCAGCGCCTGGCGCATCTGCGCCGAGACCGGGATCGACTTGGCGCTGCGCGGCCACACGCCGCCACCCTTGCTGATGAGCTTGCGGTCGTAGTCGTCCCAGCTCGAGCGCGGGGTCTTGAACAGGCGGTCGCGCTCCTTGTACGAGCTGGCCGCGTCCGGATCGGGATCGATGAACACGTGGCGGTGGTCGAACGCGCCGACCAGGCGGATGTGCTTCGACAGCAGCATGCCGTTGCCGAACACGTCGCCGGACATGTCGCCGATGCCCACCGCGGTGAAGTCCTGCTTCTGGCAGTCGATGCCCAGCGCGCGGAAGTGGCGCTTGACCGACTCCCACGCGCCCTTGGCGGTGATGCCCATGCCCTTGTGGTCGTAGCCCACCGAGCCGCCGGAGGCGAAGGCGTCGCCGAGCCAGAAGTTGTAGTCGGCGGAGATGCCGTTGGCGATGTCGGAGAACGTGGCCGTGCCCTTGTCGGCGGCGACCACCATGTAGGTGTCCACGTCGTCGTGGCGCACCACCTCCGCCGGCGGCACCACCTTGCCGTCGACGATGTTGTCGGTCACGTCCAGCAGGCCGCTGATGAAGCGCTTGTAGCAGGCGATGCCCTCGGCCTGGATCGCGTCGCGGTCGCCGCCGGCGGGCAGGCGCTTGGCGATGAAGCCGCCCTTGGCGCCGACCGGCACGATCACCGTGTTCTTCACCGCCTGCGCCTTCACCAGGCCCAGCACCTCGGTGCGGAAGTCCTCGCGCCGGTCCGACCAGCGCAGGCCGCCGCGGGCGACCATGCCGTAGCGCAGGTGCACGCCTTCCACGTGCGGGCCGTACACGAACACCTCCCGGTACGGATGCGGCTTGGGCAGATCCGGCACCTTCGCGCAGTCGAGCTTGAACGCGGCGTAGTCCTTGTCGTTGCCGTCCTTGCCGCGCTGGTAGAAGCTGGTGCGCAGGGTCGCGTCGATCACGCCGATGAAGCTGCGCAGGATGCGGTCTTCATCCAGGCTCGCCACCCGGTCGAGCAGCACCTTGAGCGCCTCATGCACCCTGCCCTGGCGGCCTTCGCGGGCCAGCCTGCGGCCATCGGCCACCGGCTTGAGGGCCGTCGCCGCCGCGGCATCGCCACCGGCGAGCAGCTCGAACTGGGCGCGCAGGCGCGCCACGTCGGTGTCGCGGCCCTCGGGCGCAAAGCGGGCCTCGAACAGCTCCACCAGCAGCCGCGCCAGCAGCGGATAGCGGTTGAGGGTCTCCTCCATGTACGCCTGCGAGAACGGCGAATCGATCTGCAGCAGGTACTTGCAGTAGGCGCGCAGCATCGAGACCTGGCGCCAGTCCAGGCTGGCCGCCAGGATCAGGCGGTTGAAGCCGTCGTTCTCGGCGTCGCCGCGCCACAGGCGCGCGAAGGCCTCCTCGAACACCGGCGCCAGGCTGTCCAGGTCGATCTCGCCCGCCGCCTCCACTTCGAAGTCCTGGATGAACAGCGCGCGGCCGTCGGCGGTGATCCGGTTGAGATGCTCGGCGATCACCCGCAGGCCCATGTTCTCCATCATCGGCAGCACGTCCGACAGCGGCAGGTCATGGTCGGCGGTGAACAGCTTCAGGCGCAGCTTGCCGGCGCCCTGGCCGTCGGCCGGCGCGCGGTACAGGCGCGGCCGCAGGTCGTCAGCCGAACGCAGCGCCGCCAGGTGCGACACGTCGGCCGCGGCCACCGCCGGAGTGGCGTCCTGGATGTAGGCGGTGCCCAGCGGACGGCCGAACTCCTCGTACAGGGCCATGCCGTCGGCCTCGCCGTGCACCACGACCAGCTCGTCGCGCAGGTCGTCCAGCCAGTTGCGCACCAGGGCGGCCAGCATCTTCTCCAGGCGGGCCTCGTCGGCCTGCACCTGGGCGCCGGGGCGCGGACGCGCGATCAGGTGCACCTGGGCCAGCGGCGACTCGTCCAGGCGCACGCTGGAATCGACCCGGTCGGCCTCCAGCTCCTGCTTGAGCATGGCCTCCAGCTTCAGCCTGACCTCGGTATTGAAGCGCTCGCGCGGCACGTAGGCGAGGATCGAGTAGAAGTGCCCGTAGCGGTCGCGGCGGATGAACAGCCGGCTGCGGGTGCGCTCCTGCAGCTGCAGCACGCCCACGCCCAGCCGCGCCAGCTCCTCGCCGGTGGACTGGAACAGCTCGTCGCGCGGCAGGGTCTCCAGGATGTGCTTGAGCGCCTTGCCGCTGTGCCCGGTCTCGGGCAGGCCGGAGCTGGCCATCACCTGGCCGAAGCGCTCGCGCACCAGCGGGATGTCCCACGGTCGGCGGTTGTAGGCGCTGGAGGCGTACAGGCCGATGAAACGCCGCTCGCTGACGGCGTTGCCGTCGGCATCGAACTCGATGATGCCCACATAGTCCATGTAGCCGGGACGGTGCACGGTGGAGCGCGAGTTGGTCTTGGTCAGGATCAGCGAATCGATGCGGCCGGTCTTGCGCACCTCGTGCGCGGACAGCGTGGTCAGCGGGCGCGCCGCCCCGGCCTCGCGGCCGCGCATCAGGCCCAGGCCGCTGCCGTCCACCGGCGCCAGCACGCGCTCGCCGCGCTGGCTGCGCACCTTGTACTCGCGATGGCCCAGAAAGGTGAAGTGGTCGTCGGCCAGCCAGCGCAGGAACTCCTGCGCCTCGTGGCGCTCGCTGTCGGGCACCGGCAGCTCGCTGGTGGCCAGGTCGGAGGCCACCTGCATCATCTTGTCGCGCATCGCCGGCCAGTCGGTCACCGCCAGGCGCACGTCGTCGAGCACCGACGACACCGCCTCCTGGATGCCCTTGAGCGCGTCGCCGGACTGGCGGTCGATCTCCATGTGGATCAGTGATTCCGGCTCGCCCTCGCCCACCGCCTCCAGCTTGCCGCCGCGGCCGCGGCTGATCGCCACCACCGGGTGGCCGAGCACGTGCACGCCGATGCCCAGGTCGGCCAGCGCCATGGTCACCGAATCGACCAGGAACGGCATGTCGTCGTTGACCACCTGCAGCACGGTGTGGCTGGACTCCCAGCCGTGGGTCTTCATCGCCGGGTTGAACAGCCGCACGATGGCCGTGCCCGGCTTGCGCTTGCGGGCGAAGTCGAGGAAGTCGTTGGCCAGCGCGGCCCAGGCCTCCGGGGTGTGCAGCGGCAGCTCGTCCTCGGTCAGGCGGTGGTAGAACGCCTTGGCGAACAGGTTGGCGTCCTCCTGCCCCTCCTTGCCGGCCAGCGCGCGGATGGCGCTGAAGATCGGCGCGAGCAGCGCGCTGCGCCGGGCCTTCTCGCCACTGGCGGCCTTGGCCACCGCGGCGCTCTTGCGCACAGGCTTCTTGGCGGCCTTGCTGGCCTTGGCGGCGGTGGATTTGCGGGCGGCGTTCTTGCGGGATGTGGTCATGTCGGGTCTTCGGATGCAATGAGGCCCGCGCAGGGCGCGGGCCAGTGGGTCGGGGGTAGGATGAGGGCGTGCAGCGGCTGCTCCGTCAGCGCAGCCCGGTCTCGTTGCGGGCGATCACCAGCCGCTGGATCTCGCTGGTGCCCTCGTAGATCTCGGTGATCTTGGCGTCGCGGAAATAGCGCTCGATCGGCATTTCCTTCGAATAGCCCATGCCGGCGTGGATCTGCACCGCCTGGTGGGTGATCCACATCGCCGCCTCGGAGGCGGTGAGCTTGGCGATCGCGGCCTCGCTGGTGAAGCGCTTGCCCTGGCCCTTCGTCCACGCCGCGCGCAGCGTGAGCAGCAGCGAGGCGTCGAGCTTGCACTTCATGTCGGCGATCTTGGCCTGGGTCATCTGGAACGCGCCGATCGGCTGGCCGAAGGCCTTGCGCTCCTTCACGTATTCCAGGGTGGCCTCGTAGGCGGCGCGGGCGATGCCGATGGCCTGGCTGGCGATGCCGATGCGACCGGCGTCGAGCACGCCCATGGCGATCTTGAAGCCCTGCCCTTCCTCGCCCAGCACCTCGTCGGCCTGCGCCACGTAGTCCTGGAACTCGATCTCGCAGGTGGCCGAGGCGCGGATGCCCAGCTTGGGCTCGGTCTTGCCGCGGTGGAAACCGGCGCGCTCGCCGTCCACAAGGAACGCGGTGATCCCGCGCGCGCCCTTGTTCGGCTCGGTCATGGCAAACAGCACGAAGTACTTGGCCACCGGGCCAGAGGTGATCCAGCTCTTCTTGCCGTTGATGACATAGCTGCCGTCATCCTGCTTCACCGCGCGGCAGCGCATGGCGGTGGCGTCGGAGCCGGACTGCGGCTCGGTCAGCGCGAAGGCGCCGATTTCGGCACCCTCGGCGATCGCCCGCACGTACTTCTGCTTCTGCTCCTCGGTGCCGTGGGTGAGGATGCCGTTGCAGAACAGGGAGTTGTTGACCGACATGATGGTCGAGTGGGCGGCGTCGCCGGCGGCCACCTCGATCATGGCCAGCACGTAGGCCACCGGATCCATGCCCGCGCCGCCGTACGCTTCCGGCACTTCGATGCCCATCAGGCCGTTCTCGCCGAGCAGGCGGATGTTGTCGAGCGGGAACTCGCCGGAGCGGTCGAATTTCTCGGCGCTGGGCGCGATCTTTTCCTGCGCGATCCGCCTGGCCACGTCCTGGATCATCAACTGTTCTTCGCTGAATCCGAACTCCACGCTCCACTGCTCCCGGGATGAATTGGACAAGGCGCCCATTGTAGCCGGGGGCAGGCATCGGCCGCATCAACACCGGCGCTTGCTTGACGCCACCCGGAGCGGCCTCCATCATTATCTCTATATCGCGATGCGGAGATATTTGTGGATCTGGAATCCTGGTCGGTGCGGCTCAAGGTCCTGGCCGACGCCACGCGCGTGCGCCTGCTCGCCCTGCTCGAACGCGAGGAGCTGACCGTGGCCGAACTGTCGGCGGTGACGCGCCTGGCCCAGCCCCGGGTCTCCACCCACCTGGCGCGGCTGAAGGAGGTCGGCCTGGTGCGCGACCGGCGCGCGGGCGTCTCCGCCTACTACCGCTTCGAAGAGGATCCGCTCGACCCCGCCCTGCGCGAACTGTGGCGCACCCTGCGTGACGGCAGCGACGACCCGCTGCTGCGCCAGGATGCCGAGCGCCTGTCCGAGGTGCTGGCGATGCGTGCGGCCGACCAGAACTGGGCCGACTCGGTGGCCGGCGACATGGAGCGGCACTATTCGCCGGGCCGCACCTGGGAAGCCATGGCCCGCAGCGTGCTGCCGCTGTTCGAAACCGGCGACGTGCTCGACATCGCCTCGGGCGACGGCGTGCTGGCCGAGCTGCTGGCCCCGCACGCCCACCGCTACGTGTGCATCGACGCCAGCCGGCGGGTGGTCAATGCCGCCACCGAGCGCCTGCGCCGGCACCGCAACGTGGAGGTGCGCGAGGGCGACATGCATGCGCTGGCGCTGGAGGACGGGAGCTTCGACCTGGTGGCGATGATGCACGCGCTCACCTATTCCGAACGCCCGGCCCAGGCGGTGGCCGAGGCCGCGCGCGTGCTGCGCCCCGGCGGCCGCCTGCTGCTGACCAGCCTGGCCCGGCACGAACACCGCAGCATCGTGGAGTCCTACGGCCACGTGAACCTGGGCTTCACCCCGCGCGAGCTGCGCCGCTTCGTCGACAAGGCCGGCCTGGAGCTGCAGCACATCGAAACCGTGACCCGGGAAAAGCGCCCGCCCCACTTCGAGGTGATTTCGCTGATCGCCGGGAAGCCGGCATGAGCGCCCTGCCCTGGCACGCGCCCGACCGCGTCCGCGCCCTGACCGAGGCGCTGGAGCAGCGCATCCTGGTGCTCGACGGCGCGATGGGCACCATGATCCAGCGCGAGCGGCTGGGCGAAGGCGAGTACCGCGGCGAGCGCTTCGCGCAAGGCTTCGACTCGGCGCACGACGCCGCGCCGCGCGAGCCCCGCGACCTCAAAGGCAACAACGACCTGCTCAGCCTGACCCGCCCGGAGCTGATCGGCGCCATCCACGCCGCCTATCTGGACGCCGGCGCGGATCTGGTGGAAACCAACACCTTCAACTCCACCGCGGTCTCCCAGTCCGACTACGGCCTGCAGCACCTGGCCCGCGAACTCAACCGCGAAGGCGCGCGCCTGGCCCGGGCCGCCTGCGACGCCGCCGGGCAGCGCACGCCCGGGCGGCCCCGGTTCGCGGTTGGCGTGATCGGGCCGACCAGCCGCACCGCCTCGATCAGCCCCGACGTGAGCGACCCGGGCTTTCGCGCGGTGACCTTCGACGATCTTGTCCGCGACTACCGCGAGGCCACCGATGGCCTGGTGGAAGGCGGCGCCGACGTGCTGATGGTGGAAACGGTGTTCGACACCCTCAACGCCAAGGCGGCGCTGTTCGCCATCACCGAGTGCTTCGACGCCCTGGGCGCGCGGCTGCCGGTGATGGTGTCGGGCACGATCACCGACGCTTCCGGCCGCACCCTGTCGGGCCAGACCGCGGAGGCGTTCTGGTACTCGGTGCGCCACGCGCGGCCGATGGCGATCGGCCTGAACTGCGCGCTGGGCGCGCGCGACCTGCGTCCGCACGTGCAGGCGCTGGCCGAGGTGGCCGACTGCGCGGTCAGCGCGCACCCCAACGCCGGCCTGCCCAATGCGTTCGGCGAATACGACGAAACGCCGGAGGAGATGGCTCCGGTGCTGGCCGAGTTCGCCGGTTCCGGCCTGCTCAACATCGTCGGCGGCTGCTGCGGCACCACGCCCGAACACATCCAGGCCATCGCCACCGCGGTGGACGGCCTGCCGCCGCGGGTTCCGCGCGCGGTCGCAGGGGAGGCCGCATGAGCCTGCCCCGCCACACCCGCCTGTCCGGCCTTGAGCCGCTGGTGATCACGCCGGAGCTGAACTTCATCAACGTCGGCGAGCGCACCAACGTCACCGGCAGCGCCAGGTTCAAGAAGCTGATCAAGGACGATCGCTTCGACGAGGCGGTCGAGGTCGCCCGCCAGCAGGTGGCCAACGGCGCCCAGATCCTCGACGTCAACATGGACGAGGGCCTGATCGATTCGGAAAAGGCGATGACCCGGTTCCTGAACCTGATCGCCGCCGAGCCCGACATCGCCCGGATCCCGGTGATGGTGGACTCGTCCAAGTGGACGGTGATCGAGGCCGGCCTGAAATGCCTGCAGGGCAAGGGCGTGGTCAACTCGATCTCGCTCAAGGAGGGCGAGGCGGAGTTCCTGGAGCACGCCCGCACCGTGCTGCGCTACGGCGCGGCCGTGGTGGTGATGGCCTTCGACGAGACCGGCCAGGCGGACACGAAGGAACGCAAGGTCGAGATCTGCCAGCGGGCCTACAGGTTGCTGACCGAAGAGGTCGGCTTCCCGCCCGAGGACATCATCTTCGACCCCAACGTGTTCGCCATCGCCACCGGGATCGAGGAGCACAACAACTACGCGGTCGACTTCATCGAGGCCACCCGCGAGATCCGCCGCACCCTGCCCCACTGCCACGTGTCGGGCGGCATCTCCAACGTCTCGTTCTCCTTCCGCGGCAACGAGACGGTGCGCCAGGCGATCCACGCGGTATTCCTCTACCACGCCATCCGCGCAGGCCTGGACATGGGCATCGTCAACGCCGGCGCGCTGGTGATCATGGACGACCTGGACGCGGAGCTGCGCGAGCGGGTCGAGGACGTGGTGCTCAACCGTCGCGCCGACGCCACCGAGCGGCTGCTGGAGATCGCCGAGCGCTACCGCGGCGGCAAGGGCGCGGAAAAGACCGAAGACCTGGCCTGGCGCCAGGCGCCGGTGGCCCAGCGCCTGAGCCACGCGCTGGTGCACGGCATCGACCAGTACGCGGTCGAGGACACCGAGGAGGCGCGGCTGCAGTTCGACCGCCCGCTGGAGGTGATCGAAGGCCCGCTGATGGACGGCATGAACGTGGTCGGCGACCTGTTCGGCTCGGGCAAGATGTTCCTGCCCCAGGTGGTCAAGTCGGCGCGGGTGATGAAGAAGGCGGTCGCCCACCTGCTGCCCTTCATCGAGGCCGAGAAGGAAAAGAGCGGCGACGCCAGCCAGTCCAACGGCCGGGTGGTGCTGGCCACGGTCAAGGGCGACGTGCACGACATCGGCAAGAACATCGTCGGCGTGGTGCTGGCCTGCAACAACTTCGAGGTGGTGGATCTCGGGGTGATGGTTCCGGCGCAGAAGATCCTGGACAAGGCGCGCGAGATCGACGCCGACCTGATCGGCCTGTCCGGGCTGATCACGCCGTCGCTGGAGGAAATGGGCAGCGTTGCCGGGGAGATGAAGCGCCAGGGCTTCAGCACCCCGCTGCTGATCGGCGGCGCCACCACCTCGCGCGCGCACACCGCGCTGCGGATCGCGCCCCACTACGACGCGCCGACGGTGTGGGTGAAGGACGCCTCGCGCGCGGTGGGCGTGGCCCAGTCGCTGGTGAGCCCGGAGCTGCGCGGCAAGTTCATTGCCGCCAACGACGCCGACTTCGCCGAGATCCGCCAGCGCCACCGCAACCGCGGCGATGGCAAGCGGCTGGTGCCGCTGGCGAAGGCGCGCGGCCAGCGCTTCGACGGCGGCTGGGAGGACTACGTGCCGCCGCGGCCGAACACCACCGGCCTGGTCGTGTTCGACGACTACCCGCTCGCCGACCTGCTGGAGGTCATCGACTGGACGCCGTTCTTCCAGGCCTGGGAGCTGGCGGGCCGGTTCCCGAAGATCCTCGACGACGAGGTGGTCGGCAAGCAGGCGACCGAGCTGTACGCCGACGCGCGGGCGATGCTCGACCGGATCATCGGGGAGAAGTGGCTGCGGGCGAAGGCGGTGTTCGGCATCTGGCCGGCCAACAGCATCGGCGACGACGTGGAGCTGGTGACCACGGACGGTGAGAAACGGCGCCTGCACTTCCTGCGCCAGCAGGCCGACAAGCCGCCGGAGCGGCCGGACTTCTGCCTGGCCGACTTCATCGCGCCGCAGGATTCGGGGCGCCAGGACTGGATCGGTGCGTTCGCGGTCACCGCCGGGATCGGCATCGACGAACACGTGGCCCGCTTCCAGGCCGACCACGACGACTACAGCGCGATCCTGCTCAAGGCCCTGGCCGACCGCCTGGCCGAGGCCCTGGCCGAACACCTGCACCGGCGGGTACGTACGCAGTACTGGGGCTACGCCGCCGACGAGGCGCTGGACAACGACGCCCTGATCGCCGAGAAGTACCGCGGCATCCGCCCCGCCCCCGGCTACCCGGCCTGCCCCGAGCACAGCGAGAAGCGCAGGCTGTTCGACCTGCTCGACGCGGAAGGCAACGCCGGCATGGAGCTGACCGAAGGCTTCGCGATGCTGCCCACCGCGGCGGTCTCCGGCTACTACTTCAGCCATCCGCGCAGCCAGTACTTCGTGGTCGGCCGGGTGTCGAAGGAACAGGTGGCCGACTACGCCAGGCGCAAGGGCGTCGAGCTGGCCCAGGCCGAACGCTGGCTCGCCTCCAACCTCGACTACGACCCCGAATAACCCATCTGACTGCGACGTAACGGCACCCGTAGGAGCGCGTCCGACGCCGGAGGCGAAAGGCGCTGGCAGGATGTGCACAGCGCGGCTGGTAGGCTGGCCGCGTTCCCCATCAAACAGGTGCCCGGATGCAGGTTGTTCGCCCGCTGCTGTTGTGTGCCGCCGCCGCGCTCGCCGCCGGCTGCGCTCCTTCCGCCGAACCGGAAACGGCCGCCGCCGCCCCTTCACCCGCGACCACGCCGGAGACCATCGTGATCGAAGGCGCGCGCGTGTTCGACGGCCACGGCGAGCTGGGTTCGGTCAGCCTGGTGGTCGAGGACGGCCGGATCGCGCGGATCGTCGAGGCCGGCGACGAGGACGGCCTGCCCGCCGATGCCGGGCGCGTCGACTACGGCGGGCGCTACATCATCCCCGGCCTGGTCAGCGCCCACTCCCACGTCGGCAACACCGACGGCACGGAGCACGGCGACCGCTTCTACACCCGCGACCACGTGGTGCGGAACCTGCGCCAGTTCCAGGCCTACGGGGTCACCACGGTCACCTCGCTCGGCCTCAACGGCGAAGGCTTCTTCGATATCCGCGCCGAGGTCAACGCGGATCCGAAGCTGGGCGCGCAGCTTTACGGTGCCGGGCCCGGCATCGGCGTGGTCGACGGCGCGCCGCCCGCAGCGGGCATGGGCCTGGAGAACGACCCGGTGGCCCGCCCCGCGAACGCCGACGAGGCCCGCCAGGCGATCCGCGCCCAGGTCGACGCCGGCATCGACCTGGTCAAGCTGTGGGTGGACGACCTGGGCGGCAGCGCGCCGCAGATGGCGCCGGAGGTCTACCGCGCCGCGATCGAGGAGGCCCACCGGTACGGGGTCAAGGTGGCCGCCCACATCCACGACATGGCGCCGGCCGCCGGCCTGGTGGACGCGGGCGTGGATGTCATCGCCCACGGCGTGCGCGACCGGCCGCTGGATCCGGAACTGGTGGAGGCCATGGCCGCCGCCGGCACCTGGTACGTGCCGACGGTGTTCATCAACGAGGCCAACTACTGGTTCGCCGAGAACGCGGAGCGCCTGGACGAACCCTTCGTGGCCAACGCCCTTCAGCCGGCGCTGCGCGAACAGTTCGCCGATCCCGCATGGCGCGACGGGGTGCTGTCCGGTGGCGCCATCGCCCGCGAAAAGGCGGCGGTGGACACCAACCTGGCCAACCTGCGCGCGGCCCACGAAGGCGGCGTCGCCATCGGCTTCGGCACCGACTCGGGCGCGATGCCGCAACGGCTGATCGGCTTCGCCGAGCATCGCGAGCTGGAGCTGATGACCGAAGCCGGGTTCACCCCGGAACAGGCGCTTGCAGTCGCCACCCGCGACTCGGCGCGCCTGCTCGGCCTGGACGACCGCGGCACCCTGGCCGTGGGCCGGCGCGCGGACTTCATCGTGCTGGAGGCCAACCCGCTGCTGGACATCCGCAACACCCGCGGCATCGTTGCCGTGTGGCAGGCCGGCCAACAGGTCTCCGGCCCCGTCAGCGACTACGCCGCCCGCTAGGCGCGGCGGGT
This sequence comes from Luteimonas dalianensis, assembly GCF_049339425.1. NCBI lineage: Bacteria > Pseudomonadati > Pseudomonadota > Gammaproteobacteria > Lysobacterales > Lysobacteraceae > Luteimonas > Luteimonas dalianensis. The sequence continues at coordinate 343,796 of NZ_JBMPPO010000001.1, forward strand.
CACCAGACCAGGTCGTCGGGCACCTGGTAGCGGGGGTCGGCGTAGGGGTCGTCTTCGGCGGGTGCGCCGGGATCGATCCTGAGCGCGACGGCCGGGGCGAAGATGGCTTCGGCCTCGGCCAGCACCGCCGCGGTGACCAGCAGGTAGCGGCCGTTCTGCTGCAGCACGCCCAGCTCACCGGCGTTGAGCGCCTTGAGCTGGTCGGCGGTCACGTAGATGCGCTTGATCTTGCCGCCGTACTCGAAGTGGCGGGCGATGTCGGCCTCCTCCACGTTCAGCACCTTGCCTTCCAGCATGGCCGCCAGCTTCGCCCGCGCCTCGCGGCGCCTGCGGGCTTCCTCCTGCTTCTGCCGCTCGGCCTCGACCCGCTCCTGCTTCTCGCGCTGGGCGCGGATCGCATAGGCCTTGGCCAGGTCGATGTCCTCGCGGCTGCGCCCGGGCTTGCGCTCCTGGCGCTGGCCACCCTGCTTGCCCTGTCCCTTGCGGGCGCCCTCGCCCTTGGCCGGCGCGCCATCCTTGCGGCGCCGGGCGTCCGGCTTGCGCTCGGGTTTGGAGGCCTTGAAGCCCAGGCCCAGCAGCTGGTCGCGCAGTGAGTCGGTCATGTGTCTTCTAGTAGTGCGGTGGCGGTGGCTCTTGCGCGGGATCGGCAAAGAAGGCGTCGCGTCCCTGCCTGAGTTCTTCCAGCCCGCGCCGCAGGGCTTCGGCGTGGCGGGCGGATTCGGCGCGCAGCTCCGCCAGCGCGTCGCTCAGCTCGGCCAGGGCGTGGTCCTGGAAGGCCAGCCGGGTCTCCAGCTCCACCACGCGCGCCTCCAGCTCCGCGGCCGTGCCGTCCACGGCGACTACTGGGCCGGCTCGAAGTCGAGCAGCTCGACGTCGAACACCAGGGTGCTGTTGGGCCCGATCGGGCCACCGACGGTGCCCTCCTCGCCGTAGCCCAGCGCGGACGGGATCCACAGCCGGTAGCGGCTGCCGCGCGCCATCAGCTGCACGCCTTCCTGCCAGCCCGGCACCACCTGGTCGAGGGTGAACTCGGCCGGCTCGCCGCGCTCGCGCGAGCTGTCGAACACCTCGCCATCAAGCAGGCTGCCCTCGTAGTGCACCCGCACCCGGTCGCCCGGGCCGGGCCGGTCGTCGCCCTCGCCCTGCTCCAGCACCTCGTACTGCAGGCCCGATTCGGTCACCTGCACCTCTTCGCGCCCGGCGTTCTCCGCCAGGAAGGCCGCGCCCTCCTCGGCCGCGCGCGCGCCGGCTTCGGCGCGCGCCGCCTGCATGCGCTCGCCCAGGTCCTGCATGACCTGCATGAACTGCTGTTCGTTCACCTTCGGCTCGCGCCCGGCGAGGCTGTCGCGGATGCCTTCCATCATGGTGTCCAGATCCACCTCGCCGCGCACCGGCACCAGGGTGCCGCCAAGCTCCAGGCCGATTACGTAGCCGGCCTGCTGCTGGGCGGTGTCCAGGCCCTCGATGCCTTCGATGCCGGGGGTGGAAGCCACTTCGGGATCGCCGGCCGAGCGCTGGCTGGCGGCGTCGTCACCGATGGGCTTGCAGGCGGCCAGCGCGAGTGCGGCGGCCAGTGCGACGGTGGTTCCGGTCAACGGGAAGAACTTCATTGGCAACTCCTCAGAGGACGTCCAGCAGCTCGACGTCGAAGATCAGGGTGGCATTGGGGCCGATCGGCCCGCCGCGGGTGCCGGCCGCGCCGTAGGCCAGCGAGCCGGGGATCCAGAACCGGTACTTGGCGCCAACGGGCATCAGCGCCACGCCTTCCGTCCAGCCCGGAATAACCTGGTTCAGCCCGAACTCGGTGGGTTCGCCACGCTCGTAGGAGCTGTCGAACACGGTGCCGTCCAGCAGCGTGCCATGGTAATGCACGCGCACCCGGCTGCTGGGCAGCGGGCGCTGGCCCGAGCCCTGGCGGATGACCATGTACTGCAGGCCGGACGCGGTGGTGATCACGCCCTTGTTGGCGCGGTTTTCAGCCAGGAACGCCTCGCCCTCGGCGCGGTTGCGCTCGCCCAGCTGGGCGGCCTCGGCGCGCGTACGCTCCTGGATACGGGCGGAAAACGCGGTGCGCAGCGCCTCGGCTTCCTGCTCGTCGAGCAGCAGCTGGCCGCCCTCGATCCGGGTCCGCAGCGCGCGCATCATCACCGGCAGCTCGATTTCATCGCCGACCGCGCTCAGCGAACGGCCCACGTCGGCACCGACCATCAGGCCGACCTGTTCACGATCCACTTCCGGCGCAGGGGTGCCGGGCGGCAGGCCCTGCAGCGGCTGGCCGGCGCGCTCGGCCGCACGCAGCATCAGCACCATGCCCACGGCCTGGGCGGCCTCCGCGTCCAGCAGCGGCTCGCCGCCCTGGAAGGCGTTGGCCAGGGCGCGCTCGAAGGCCTCGTAGTCCAGATCCGGGCCGATCGGCTCCAGCGACTGGCCCACGTCCATGCCGATCATGTAGCTGACCCGCTCACGCTCGCCCTGCAGCTGCTGGGCAATCGCGGGCAGGGCGAAAAGACTGGCGACAGCAAGACACAGCGCGACCGCGCCACGCATCGCTTTGGACATGGGGGACTCCGGCTTGGATGGGCGCCGACACGCGACGCAAGCCGCCTATTGTCGCGGCATCGCGGTGTGCGGGCAATCGGGCGCTGGCGTCGGCCGATGCCGCTTCTGTGACTTCAGTTGGGTTATGACGGACTTGACCGCCCGTGTTCTGGTGTTATAGTCACATACAACACCGACTACCCAGGGCAGGAGGTTCACCATGAGCCAGAAGCTCCAGAACACCACGCTGGCGGGCGCGATCACGGCAACGGCACTGCTGGGCATGCTGCTGCTCGCTGAACCGGCCTCCCATGGCCACGACGTGCAGGCAGGCCCCGTGGTCTTCGCGGCCCCGGGCCAGATCGTCGGCGGCCTGCGCCGGGATCTGTCCCACGACCTGGATCGGCGCGCGCGCCGGTTCGAATCGGACATGGCCGCCGCCGGCCCCGCGGGCGAGGCCCTGGCCATCGCCTCCGCCGCGATGGCCAGCTCGGTCATGGAGGCCACCCTGGCCGCTGTGCTCGACGGGCTCGGAAGCCACCAGGCAGCCATCCCGGCCGCCCGCGCCGAGGACGTCCCGAAGGCCGACATCGCGGCCCGCAGCCGCAGCGCGATGGCGATGCCCTATTTCTCAACCGCCAGCGGCACGGCCCGCGCCTATGGGGAGTAAGCCATGAGCCCCGTCCAGTGGAGCGACAACGCTCCCATCTACCGCCAGCTGAAGGAGCGCGTGATCGCGATGATGCTCGACGGCGAACTCAAGCCCGGCGACGCGCTGCCCTCGGTGCGCCAGGTCGCCGCCGACTTCCAGCTCAACCCGATCACCGTCTCGCGCGCCTACCAGGAGCTGGTGGACGAGGCGCTGGTGGAAAAGCGCCGCGGCCTCGGGATGTTCGTGACCGAGGAGGCCTCGCGCAAGCTGCTGGGCAGCGAGCGCGAGCGCTTCCTCACCGAAGAGTGGCCGCAGGTGCTCGAGCGCATCCGCCTGCTGGGCCTGACGCCCGAAGAGCTTCTGTCATCCGCACCGACCGGAGATTCGAAATGATTGCTGACATGCAGGCCCCGGACATCCAGGGGCCGGTCGTGCGCGCCCGCGGGCTGCGCAAGGCCTACGGCAGGACGGTGGCCCTGGGCGGCGCCGACTTCCAGATCCAGCCCGGCCGTATCGTCGGCCTGATCGGCCCCAACGGCGCCGGCAAGACCACCGCGCTCAAGGCGATCCTGGGCCTGGTGCCGTTCCAGGGCGACCTGGACGTGCTCGGGCGCGACCCGCGCCGGCGCCGCGACGAGCTGATGACCGACGTGTGCTTCATCGCCGACGTGGCGGTGCTGCCGCGCTGGATGCGGGTGCGCGAGGCGATCGCCTATGTGGAAGGCGTGCATCCGCGCTTCGACCGCGCCCGCTGCGAGCGCTTCCTGGCCAACACCAAGCTGACGCCGAAGATGCGGGTGCGGCAGATGTCCAAGGGCATGATCGTGCAGCTGCACCTGGCCCTGGTGATGGCCATCGACGCCCGCCTGCTGGTACTCGACGAACCCACCCTGGGCCTGGACGTGCTGTATCGCAAGCAGTTCTACCAGCGCCTGCTGGAGGACTACTTCGACGAGGACAAGACCATCATCATCACCACCCACCAGGTGGAAGAGGTGGAGCACATCCTCACCGACGCCCTGTTCATCCGCGACGGACAGATCGTGGTGGACGCGCCGATGGACGAGCTGGCGGAGCGCTTCACCGAACTGCTGGTCGACGCCGGCCAGGCCGACGCCGCGCGCGCCCTGGGCCCGATCGACGAGCGCAGCCTGCCCTTCGGCAAGACCGTGATGCTGTTCGACGGCGTCGAGCGGGCCACCCTCGCCCCGCTCGGCGAAACCCGCACCCCGGGCCTCGCCGACCTCTTCGTCGCCACCATGAAGGGAACCTACTGATGAACGCCACAGCCGAAAACCTGCCGGTGGCGAAGGCACCGGTGACATTCCCCCGCCGCTTCGCGATGCTGCTCAGGCGCGAGTACTGGGAGCACCGCGGCGGCTTCCTGTGGACGCCGCTGGTCGCCGGTGCGATCTCGCTGCTGCTGACGGCGGTGTTCTTCGTGATCGCCCTGGTCGGCATGCGCAACGCCGACGACGACGCCAGGGTTCACCTCAACGATGGCAGCAGCATGTCCATCAACGGCCTCGACCTGGGCGTGCTTGCCGCGCAGATGAGCGCCGAGGACAAGGCCCAGCTCGCCTCCGGCATCGACCTGACCATGCTGCTGGCCTCGGCCTGGCCCTACATCGTCATGGTCTTCGTGATGTTCTTCTACTGCCTGGGCGCGCTGTACGACGAGCGCAAGGATCGCAGCGTGCTGTTCTGGAAATCGATGCCGGTTTCCGATGGCCAGACCGTGCTGTCCAAGGTGGTCAGCGCCGTGGTCACGATTCCACTGCTGGCGACGCTCGCGGCCATCGCCACGATGTTCGGGTTCCTGCTCATGCTGAGCCTGGGCGTGATGGTTCACGGCGGCAATCCCTGGGAGCTGATCTGGGGCCCGGGCAACCCGCTGGCGATCTCGCTCTCGGTGCTGGCGGCGATCCCGGTCTACGCCATCTGGGCCCTGCCCACCGTCGGCTGGCTGATGCTGTGCTCGGCCTGGGCGCGCAGCGTGCCGTTCCTGTGGGCGGTGCTGGTTCCGGTGCTGTCCGGGGTGTTCGTCTCCATGTTCAGCGTGATGAGGCTGTTCAACCTCGATGCCAGCTGGTTCTGGACGAACATCGTGGGCCGGATGCTGCTGGGTACCGTGCCGATATCGGCGCATGACACCGAGCGCATGGGTGGTGCCAGCATCGAAAGCGCAGGGATCCTGCCGCTCATCGAGCCGGCTGGCGTGTACTCCAACCTGCTCCAGCCCGCGACCTGGATCGGCGCCGCGGCGGGCGTGGTGATGCTGCTGGTCGCCGTGCGCCTGCGCCGCTGGCGCGACGAAGGCTGACCCATCGACTTCCCGGGGAGACCGTCCATGAACAACAGCACCCTCTTCTCCACCGCGTCCGGCCTCGTGCTGGCCGCACTGCTCGCCGCCGGCTGCAGCGGCTCCGAACCACCGGCGGCGCAGCCTTCCGCCGAGTCCGCGGACACGACGACGGAGCGCTCCTGGATCGGGCGCCAGGCCGCCGCCGGCATCGCCGCGGCGCAGCGTGAGCTGGAGACGGAGAACATTCCCGTTGGCGAGGGCTCCGGCTTCAACATCAACGGGCGCAGCTATGGCACCAGCAAGCCCGACGACCTGCCCCGGGCCGAAATCAGCCCGCAGGGCGACTTCCTGATCCAGGGCGAGGCGGTCCCGGTGACCGATGCCCAGCGCGAACTGCTGCTCCAGCACCGGCAACAGCTGATCGGCATTGCCCACGCCGGCATGGCGCTCGGCATCCAGGGCGCCGACATCGCCGGGGTGGCGCTGACCGGGATCGGCCACGCCATCTTCGGCGGCGAGGAAGGCCGCAAGGCCTACGAAGAGCGCATCGAGGCCGAAGCCGCCCGGATCGAGGACGAGGCGATGAAGCTGTGCGCCCTGCTGCCGGGCCTGTACGACAGCCAGCAGGCGCTGGCCGCCGCGCTGCCGGAGTTCGAACCCTACGCGACGATGACCCGTGAGGACATCGACGACTGCGGCAAGGACACGGACGCCAACCCCGAACCCTCGATCCTCACCTGAATACCAGGCACCGAAAGGAACTTCCCATGACCCGATTCCTGTTGCTCGCCTGCGCCCTGGCGCTGCCGCTTTCGGCCCACGCCGACGACGCCGACAACGCCAACTGCCGGCACTCCGACCCGCGCCAGCTCACCCTGGACATGGACGGCGTGAGCCGGGTGATGTTCGACGTCGGGCCCCACAAGCTGCGGCTGGATGCTTCGCCCGGCGCCACCGGTGCCCTGCAGGGCCGGGCCTGCGCCTCCGATGCCGACTGGCTGGAAGACCTGAAGGTCGAGCAGCGGCGCGATGGCGACCGCCTGCACGTACGCCTCTACTACGACCGCACGATCCGCGGCCTCTCCCTGGGCCGCAACTACGCCCGGCTGGATCTGTCGGGCAGCATCCCGGATGACGTGCTCGTCCAGCTGCAGGTCGGGGCCGGCGATGCATGGCTCACCGGCGCCTCGTCGATGAGCGCCGACGTCGGCTCGGGCGACGTCGAAGCGCGGCGGATCGCCGGCCTGGTCACCGCCAAGGTCGCATCGGGCGACATCGACCTGGACGACATCGGCACGCTGCACGTGCTTTCGGTCGGCTCCGGCGACGTCGAGGCCGGCAACGTACGCGGTGACGTGGAAATCGGCAGCATCGGCTCGGGCGACCTGGAGATCCACGCCATCGGCGGCAACGCCGGCATCCAATCGGTCGGCTCGGGCGACGCCAGCCTGCACCACGTGCAGGGCAGCGTATCGATCGGATCGATCGGTTCGGGAGACGTCGAGCTGCGCGAAGTGGGCGGCAGCGTCACCGTCAACGGCATCGGCTCGGGCGACCTGGAGGTGCGCGGCGTCGGCGGCGACCTCACGGTGCTTGGCAAAGGCAGCGGCGACGTGCGCCACGAAGGCGTCACCGGCCAGGTCGACGTGCCCCGGCGCCGCTGACGGCCCCACCCGCAGTTGCAGCCGGGCCGCGAACGGCCCGGCTGCTGCGATCACTTCTTCAAGAACGCGCCGGCCGCGATGCCGATGCCGCCAATCACCATCAGTGCGATGCCAAGGACGCGATTGTTCTCGCCCTTGTCCGTCACCTGGATGCCGCCCTCGCCGATCTCGACCGCGGCGTCGCCGATCTGCAGCACTTCATCGGCGCTGCCGATCTGGAACATGCCGGTGAACATGAGCACGCCCGCGATCGCCAGGATGGCGCCGATGACAAAGAAAGCTACCCGCATCTTGGATCTCCTCGTGCACGCCGCCGGCTGGCGGCGTCACGAAGCTTACTGGGGGCCCGTGATGGCGCGGTCAGGATCGGGGCCCTGCTTCAGCCACCCCTGCCGTGGATCCCGCCCCGGGTCAGGGCGGCCGGATCCAGCAGGCGCCTGAGCTCGCCTTCCTCCAGCCCGCTGTCCTCCAGCGCCACCTCGAACACCGGCCGGCCCTCCGCATACGCGCGCTTGGCGATCGCCGCGCCCTTCTCATAGCCGATCACCGGGTTGAGCGCGGTCACCAGGATCGGGTTGCGATCCAGCGCCGCGGCCACGTTGTCCCTGCGCACCTTCAGCCCGGCGATGCTGTCGTCGGCCAGCAGGCGCATGCCGTTGGCCAGCAGCTGGATGGAATCGAGCAGGTTGGCCGCCACCAGCGGCAGCATCACGTTGAGCTGGAAGTTGCCGCTCTGCCCGGCCACGGTGATCGCGGTGTTATGGCCCATGACCTGGGCGCAGACCATGCACACGGCCTCGGGCATCACCGGGTTGACCTTGCCCGGCATGATCGAGCTGCCCGGCTGCAGCGCCGGCAGTTCCACCTCGCCCAGCCCGGCCAGCGGCCCGGAGTTCATCCAGCGCAGGTCGTTGGCGATCTTCATCAGCGCCACCGCCAGCGCGTTGAGCTGGCCGGACAGCTCCACCGCGTCGTCCTGCGAGGCGATGCCCTCGAACTTGTCCTTGGCGCTCTCGAATTTCACCTTCGTACACGCCGACAGCAGCTTGGCCACCCTGGCGCCGAAGCGCGGATCGGCGTTGATGCCGGTGCCGATCGCGGTACCGCCCAGCGGCAGCCGGCGCAGGCGCTTCAGGCTGTCCTCGATCCGCTGCTGGGCCGAGGCCAGCTGCGACGACCAGGCGCCGAACTCCTGGGCGAAGGTCAGCGGCATCGCGTCCATCAGGTGGGTGCGGCCGGTCTTGACCACCTTCTTCAGCCCGCGCGCACGATGGTCGATGGTCTTGCGCAGGTGTTTGAGCGCCGGCAGCAGGTCTTCGACCACGGCCAGCTGCGCCGACACCCGCAGCGTGGTCGGGATGACGTCGTTGGAGCTCTGGCCCAGGTTGACGTGGTCGTTGGGGTGCACCCGGCGGCGCGCGGTGGAGGCCAGCGCGGCGATCACCTCGTTGGCGTTCATGTTCGACGAGGTGCCCGAGCCGGTCTGGTAGACGTCGATCGGGAACTGGTCGTCCAGGCGGCCCTCGGCCACCTCCAGCGCGGCCCGGCGCACGGCCTTGGCCAGCGCTTCGGGGAGCAGGCCCAGGCCGGCATTGGCCTCGGCCGCCGAGGCCTTGACCAGGCCCAGCGCGCGGATGAAGCCGCGCGGCATCGGCCGGCCGGAAATCGGGAAGTTCTGCACCGCGCGCTGGGTCTGCGCGCCCCACAGGGCGTCGGCGGGAACCTGCAGCTCGCCCATGCTGTCGTGTTCGATACGGAAGGATCCTGACATCACCGGCTCCTGGAAGAAGGGGGAGGCGGCCGGCCCGCGGCGCGACGGTGCCGACACTGCTGGAAGGATACGCCAGCAGTCGCGCCCCACCGGTGCCGCCCGTGGAACGCTAGAATGCGCGTCCGCCGTCCTGTCCCGCCTGCCATGTCCCAAGCCACCCTCCTCGCCCTGTCCCCGCTCGACGGCCGCTACGCCGGCAAGGTCGATCCGCTGCGTCCGGTGTTCTCCGAGTTCGGGCTGATCCACGCCCGGGTGCGGGTGGAGATCGAATGGCTGCTGGCGCTGGCGGCCGAGCCCGGGATCGCGGAGCTGCCGGCCTTCGACGAGGACGCGGTGACCACTCTGCGCGGGCTGGCCGACGGGTTCAGCGTCGAGGACGCCGCGCGGGTGAAGGAGATCGAGCGCACCACCAACCACGACGTCAAGGCGGTGGAGTACTTCATCAAGGAACGCCTGGGCGACGACGCGAAGCTCGCCGGGGCGCTGGAGTTCGTCCACTTCGCCTGCACCAGCGAGGACATCAACAACCTGTCCTATGCGCTGATGCTGCGCCAGGCGCGCGACGAGGTGATGGTTCCCCGCCTCGACGCCCTGGTCGACCGGCTGCGCGGCATGGCCCACGAGCACGCCGCCCTGCCGATGCTCTCGCGCACCCACGGCCAGACCGCCTCGCCCACCACCCTGGGCAAGGAGCTGGCCAACGTGGTCGCGCGCCTGGCGCGCCAGCGCGAGGTGCTGGCCGGGCTGCCGATGCCGGGCAAGATCAACGGCGCGGTGGGCAACTACAACGCCCACGCCGTTTCCTACCCGGACGTGGACTGGCCGGCGTTCTCCGAGCGCTTCGTGCGCTCGCTGGGCCTGGACTGGCAGCCCTACACCACCCAGATCGAGCCGCACGACGGCATCGCCGAGGCCTGCGACGCGCAGGCGCGCATCGGCACCATCTGCATCGACCTGTGCCGCGACGTCTGGGGCTACATCTCGCTGGGCTACTTCCGCCAGGCGCTGAAGGAGGGCGAGGTCGGCAGCTCGACCATGCCGCACAAGGTCAACCCGATCGACTTCGAGAACGCCGAGGGCAATTTCGGCGTGGCCAACGCCCTGTTCGGCCACTTCTCCGCCAAGCTGCCGATCAGCCGCTGGCAGCGCGACCTCACCGACTCCACCGTGCTGCGCGGCCTGGGCACCGCCTTCGGCCACGCCCTGGTCGGTTTCGATGCCCTGCAGCGCGGGCTGGACAAGCTCAGCGTCAATCCCGACCGCCTGCAGGCGGATCTGGACGCGGCCTGGGAGGTGCTGGCCGAGGCGGTACAGACGGTCATGCGCCGCCACGGCCTGCCCAGCCCCTACGAGCAGCTCAAGGCGCTGACCCGCGGCCAGGGCATCACCGCCGAATCGATGCGCGGGTTCATCGAATCGCTGGAGCTGCCGGAGGCCGACCGGCAGAGGCTGCTGGAACTGACGCCGGCCGGCTATACCGGGCTGGCGGAGCGGCTGGCCCGCGACATCTGACGGCACGGCGGCACCGGATCGCGCTAGGCTCTGCCCATGAGTGCCCCCGCCATCGAAATCGACGCCAGCGGCCTGCCGCCGCTGGGCATGCCGCCCGAGACCTTCCTGCGCGACTACTGGCAGAAGCGGCCGCTGCTGATCCGCAACGCCTTCCCGGGGTTTGAATCGCCGATCGCCCCCGAGGACCTGGCCGGCCTGGCCTGCGAAGACGGCGTGCTGGCCAGGATCGTGGCGCACGAGCGCGCGCAGGACAAATGGATGCTGCGCCACGGGCCGTTCCCGGAGGAAATGTTCCCCGAACTGCCCGACCACGACTGGACGCTGCTGGTGCAGGACGTGGACAAGTGGGATGCCGACATCGCCGCCCTGCTGCCGCACTTCGACTTCATCCCGCGCTGGCGGATCGACGACGTCATGGTGAGCTTTGCCGCCCCGGGCGGCTCGGTCGGCGCCCACGTGGACCAGTACGACGTGTTCCTGCTCCAGGCCCGGGGCCGCCGCCGCTGGCAGATCGACGACCGCGCCGACCCGCCGGTGCACTACCGCCTGGACACCGAGCTGCGGCTGCTGCAGCGCTTCGACCCGACCCATGAATGGGTGCTGGGCCCCGGCGACATGCTCTACCTGCCGCCGGGCGTGCCCCACCACGGCGTGGCCGAGGACGCCTGCCTGACCTTCTCGGTCGGCATGCGCGCGCCCTCGGCGGCCGAGCTGATGGGCGACTGGGTGGAGGCGATGATCACCGGCGCCGACGAGGATCTGCGCTACCGCGACCCGGATCTCGGCCTGCCGGCCGACGCCAACGAGATCGACGTGGCCGCGATGAACCGGGTGGTGGAAGCGCTCAACCTGCTGCGCATGCGCGATCCGGATCGGCTGGGCGACTGGTTCGGGCGCTTCATCACCACCTACCGCGTCGGCGCCACCGCGGCGCCCGGCAACGAGACCCGTTCGCGGATCGAGATCGAGTGGGACCTGCAGCAGGGCGGCACCCTGCAGCGCCACCCGTGGACGCGGATGGCCTGGCGCCAGGCGGCCGATGCCGATGCCGGCCAGGCCAGGCTGTACGTGGCCGGCGCGGATCACCCGCTGCCGGCCGCCGACGCCAGCCGCATCTGCGCCGCGCCCGCCATCGACGGCGGGCTGTACCAGGGCCTTTCCGACGCCGGCCGGGATCTGCTGATGTCCCTGCTCGCGCAGGGCCACTACCGGCTGCAGCTTGCCGACGACGACATGGAGCCCGAACCGCCATGAGCACCTCCCCTCCATCCTCCGAGCCGCCCCGCCCCGGCGCGGTGGAAACGCGTGACGCCGCGGTCGCCGCCACCGCCGCGGTCATCGCCGGCGCCCGCAGCCGGGTCTGGATCCACAGCCGCGAGCTGGACCCGGGCCTGTACGACACCGAGCCCGTCCTGGAAGCGCTGCGCGCGTTCGCCACCGGCGGCCGCGGGCGCGAAGTGCGGATCATCCTCCACGACCCTGCGGCGCCGCAGCGTGCCCATGCGCCCCTCCTCGGCCTGGCCCAGCGGCTGCCAAGCGTGTTCCAGTTCCGCACCGTCGACGACCCGGTCGACCATGCGTACTCGTCGGCGTTCCTGGCCAGCGATTCGGGCGGCTACTACTTTCGTCGACTGGGCCACCGCTTCGACGGTGAATGGGATCCCACCGACCCCGGCCGCGCGCGCCAGCTCGCCGAGGCCTTCAAGCCGGTCTGGGAGCGCTCGCGCGCCTGCAGCGAGCTGCGCGCACTGGGCCTGTGAGGCCGGGCCCGGTCCGATCCCGACGGCCGCCATCGCGGGCCTGCGCGATGCCCGGGCCGGTCGCCCTGTTCAGCGGCAAGGGCTATAATTGAACAGGTTTCGTCACGCAACTCCGGCGATCCATGCCGATGGCGGCACAACGCCCGTCGCGGCCCCCCACCCCCACATTCTTTCCGAGTCCCGACCCAGACGTGGATAGTCTCCTGAAGAAGTTTGCCCAGTCTTCGCAGCTCGGCGCCAACGCTGCCTACATCGAAGACCTGTATGAGCAGTACCTGGTCAACCCCGACAGCGTCGACGCCAGGTGGAAAAGCTGGTTCGACGGTTTCCAGGGACGCGAGGCGGGCGATGTCCCGCACTCGGCGATCATGGATCGCGTCGCCGCCGCCGGCCGCGCCGCGCGCGACGGCGCCGCCACCGAAGTCGCCGACAGCGAGACCTCGCGCAAGCAGGGCTCGGTGCTCAAGCTGATCACCGCCTACCGCTCGCGCGGCCACCTGCAGGCCGACATCGACCCGCTGGGCATGCTCGAGAAGCTGGACGCGCCCGACCTGGGCCTGCCCTTCCACGGCCTGTCCGACGGCGACCTGGACGAGCAGTTCCGCACCGGCCCGGGCGGCGGCAGCACCAGCACCTTCGGCGGCCCCGAGCACATGCGCCTGCGCGACCTGCTCGGCCTGCTGCAGAGCACCTACTGCGGCAGCATCGGCGCGGAGTTCATGCACATCCCCGACGCCACCCAGCGCCAGTGGCTGTACCAGCGCATGGAGGACGCCGGCGGCAACTTCCACCGCAGCGCCGAGGAAAAGCTGCGCACCCTGGAGCGGCTGACCGCCGCCGAGGGCCTGGAGCGCTACCTGCACACCAAGTACGTGGGCCAGAAGCGGTTCTCGCTGGAAGGCGGCGACTCGCTGATCCCGGCGCTTGACGCCATGGTCCAGCGCGCCGGCAGCAACGGGGTCAAGGACATCGTGATCGGCATGGCCCACCGCGGCCGCCTCAACGTGCTGGTCAACACCCTGGGCAAGAGCCCGCGCAAGCTGTTCGACGAGTTCGAGGGCAAGTTCGACCAGCCCACCGACCGCGCCCACACCGGCGACGTGAAGTACCACATGGGCTTCTCGGCCGACGTGCGCACCGACGGCGGCCCGGTTCACTTGGCGCTGGCGTTCAACCCCTCGCACCTGGAGATCGTCGGGCCCGTGGTGGCCGGCAGCGCGCGCTCGCGCCAGCACCGCCGCCGCGACGACGACCGCACCGGCGTGCTGCCGGTGCTGCTGCATGGCGACGCCGCCTTCGCCGGCCAGGGCGTGGTGATGGAGCTGATGCAGATGTCGCAGGCGCGCGGCTTCGCCGTTGGCGGCACCGTGCACATCGTGATCAATAACCAGGTCGGCTTCACCACCAGCGACCAGCAGGACGCCCGCTCCACCCTGTACTGCACCGACGTGGCCAAGATGGTCGCCGCGCCCGTGCTGCACGTGAACGCCGATGATCCCGACGCGGTGGTGTTCTGCATGCAGATGGCGTTCGACTTCCGCCAGAAGTTCGGCAAGGACGTGGTGATCGACCTGGTCTGCTACCGCCGCCACGGCCACAACGAGGCCGACGAGCCGGCCGCGACCCAGCCGCTGATGTACCAGGTCATCCGCAAGCACAAGACCCCGCGCGAGCTGTACGCCGCGCAGCTGGTCGCCGACGGCACCATCGACGAGGCCGGCGCCAAGGCGCTGGTGGACGGCTACCGCGACAAGCTCGACGCCGGCGAGGTCACCACCGACCTGGTCGACGCCGCCCCGGACGACTACGACCTGACCATCGACTGGGACACCTACCTCAAGGGCACCCTGGCCGACGAGGTCGATACCACCGTCGACGGCAGGAAGCTGCGGGAGCTGGCCGCCACCATCACCACCGTGCCCGAGGGCATGCAGTTGCATTCGCGGGTCGCGCGGATCTACCAGGATCGGCAGAAGATGGCCGCCGGCGAGATCCCGGGCGACTGGGGCTTCGCCGAGAACCTGGCCTACGCCACCCTGCTCGACGCCGGCAACCGCCTGCGCCTGGTGGGCCAGGACTCCGGCCGCGGCACCTTCTTCCACCGCCACGCGGTGATGCACGACCAGAAGACCGGCGAAGACGTGCTGCCGCTGCGCCAGCTGGTGGACAATCCCGAGGACGCCACCATCATCGACTCGCTGCTCAGCGAGGAGGCGGTGATGGCCTTCGAGTACGGCTACTCCACCTCCGAGCCCAACACCCTGTGCATCTGGGAAGGCCAGTTCGGCGACTTCGCCAACGGCGCCCAGGTGGTGATCGACCAGTTCGTGTCCTCGGGCGAGGCCAAGTGGGGCCGACTGTCCGGGCTGGCGCTGTTCCTGCCGCACGGCTACGAAGGCCAGGGCCCCGAGCACAGCTCGGCGCGCCTGGAGCGCTTCCTGCAGCTGTGCGCGCTGGACAACATGATGGTCTGCGTGCCGACCACCCCGGCCCAGGCGTTCCACATGATCCGCCGCCAGCTGTGCATGACCACCCGCAAGCCGCTGGTGGTGATGACGCCCAAGTCGCTGCTGCGCCACAAGCTGGCGGTGTCGACCCTGGACGAGCTGGCCAACGGCGAGTTCCTGCACCTGATCCCCGACGCCGGCGTGAAGCCGGCCAAGAGCAAGCGCGTGGTGGTGTGCTCGGGCAAGGTCTACTACGACCTGCTGGAAGAGCGCGGCAAGCAGGAGCTGGACGACAGCGTCGCCCTGATCCGCGTGGAGCAGCTGTACCCGTTCCCGCGCAAGCTGCTGGCGGCCGAACTGGCCCGCTTCGGCAAGGACACCGACGTGATCTGGTGCCAGGAAGAGCCGCAGAACCAGGGTGCGTGGTACCAGATCAAGCACCACCTGGAGTTCTGCCTGGCCGACGGCCAGAAGCTCAGCTACGCCGGCCGTGCGCGCTCGCCCTCGCCCGCCGTGGGCCACTTCAACGGGCACGTCGAGGAGCAGACGGCGCTGATCGCCGATGCCCTGGTCAACCCGCCCAAGGGCATGGCTGCCGAATAACCCCTCCCCATTCCGAATTTACTGCCAGGAAGCCGCAACATGGCCACTGAAATCAAGGTTCCCGTCCTCCCCGAATCCGTCGCCGACGCGACCATCGCCGCCTGGCACAAGCAGGTGGGTGACGCCGTCAGCCGCGACGAGAACATCGTCGACCTGGAAACCGACAAGGTCGTGCTCGAGGTGCCCTCGACCGTCGACGGCGTGATCAAGGAGCTCAAGTTCGCCGAGGGCGACACCGTCACCAGCCAGCAGCTGCTGGCGATCATCGAGGAAGGCGCGGCCGCCGAGGCGCCGAAGGCCGAATCGGGCAGCCAGGACAGCAAGGCGCCCGCCGCCGGCGCCGAGGAAGTCCAGTCCAAGGACAGCGCCAAGGCCGCCGACGACAAGGCCCCGGCCTCGACCAAGCCGCAGCCGGCCGTCTCCTCCAGCGCCGACCTGCCGCCGGGCGCGCGCTTCACCGCCCGCAGCGAGGGCATCGACCCGTCGCAGGTGGAAGGCACCGGCCGCCGCGGCGCGGTGACCAAGGAAGATCTGGTCAACTACGCCGCCGGCAAGACCTCCGGCGTGTCCGGCGGCGCCCGCCCGGAAGAGCGCGTGCCGATGACCCGCATCCGCAAGCGCATCGCCGAGCGGCTGATGCACTCCAAGGAGTCCATCGCCATGCTGACCTCGTTCAACGAGGTCAACCTGGGCAAGGTGATGGCCATGCGCAAGGAGATGGGCGAGCAGTTCATGAAGGAGCACGGCATCAAGCTCGGCTTCATGAGCTTCTTCGCCAAGGCCGCCGCCAACGCGCTGCAGAAGTACCCGGTGGTCAACGCCTCGGTCGACGGCGACGACATCATCTACCACGGCTACGCCGACATCTCGGTGGCCATCTCCACCGACCGCGGCCTGGTCACCCCGGTGCTGCGCAACGTGGAGCGCATGGGCTTCGCCGAGATCGAACAGGGCATCGCCGACTACGCGGTGGCCGCGCGCGACGGCAAGCTCAAGCTGGAGGACATGCAGGGCGGCACCTTCACCGTCACCAACGGCGGCACCTTCGGCTCGCTGATGTCCACGCCGATCGTCAACCCGCCGCAGTCCGCGATCCTGGGCATGCACACCATCAAGGAGCGCCCGGTCGTCGAGAACGGCCAGGTCGTGGCCGCGCCGATGATGTACATCGCGCTGTCCTATGACCACCGCATCATCGACGGCAAGGACGCGGTGCTGTTCCTGGTCGACATCAAGAACCAGCTCGAGAACCCCGGCCGCATGCTGCTGGGCCTGTGAGCAACAAGGAAACCGACATGGCTGAACAATTCGACGTCGTCGTCATCGGTGCCGGCCCCGCCGGCTATCACGCCGCCATCCGCGCCGCCCAGCTGGGCATGAGCGTGGCCTGCATCGACGCCGGCCTGGGCAAGGACGGCAAGCCCGCCCTGGGCGGCACCTGCCTGCGCGTGGGCTGCATCCCGTCCAAGGCGCTGCTGGACTCCTCGCGCCAGTTCCACAACCTGCAGCACGTGTTCGAGCAGCACGGCATCTCGGCGAAGGATCCCAAGATCGACGTCGGCACGATGGTCGGCCGCAAGGACAAGATCGTGCAGCAGTTCACCGGCGGCATCGCGCAGCTGTTCAAGGCCAACAAGGTCAAGCCGTACTACGGCTTCGCCACCCTGCACGCCAACCGCGTGGTCAAGGTCAAGCAGCATGACGACACCGAGGTCGAGCTGTCCGGCACCAACGTGATCATCGCCGCCGGCTCGGATTCGATCGAGCTGCCGTTCGCCAAGTTCGACGGCGAGAACATCGTCGACAACGTCGGCGCGCTGGACTTCGCCGAGGTTCCCAAGCGCCTGGCCGTGATCGGCGCCGGCGTGATCGGCCTGGAGCTGGGCAGCGTGTGGAAGCGCCTGGGCGCCGAGGTCACCATCCTGGAGGCCATGCCGGACTTTCTGGCCGCGGCCGACGCCGAGGTGTCCAAGGTCGCCGCGCGCGAGTTCAAGAAGCAGGGCCTGGACATCCGCCTGGGCGCCAAGGTCTCCAAGGCCGAAGTCACCGGCCGCGGCAAGAAGAAGGAAGTGAAGGTCACCTTCGAGGACAAGAAGGGCGAGGAGACCATCACCGTCGACAAGCTGCTGGTCGCCGTGGGCCGCAAGGCCGCGTCCAAGGGCCTGCTGGCCGACGACAGCGGCGTGAAGCTCAACGAGCGCGGCCAGATCGAGGTCGACGAGCACTGCCACACCGGCGTGGACGGCGTGTGGGCCGTGGGCGACTGCGTGCGCGGGCCGATGCTGGCGCACAAGGGCTTCGAGGAAGGCCTGGCCGTGGCCGAGCTGATCGCCGGCCTGCCCGGCCACGTCAACATGGACACCATCCCCTGGGTGATCTACACCGAGCCGGAGCTGGCCTGGGTCGGCAAGACCGAGCAGCAGCTGAAGGAAGAAGGCATCCCGTACAAGGCCGGCAGCTTCCCGTTCGCCGCCAACGGCCGCGCGGTGGCGATGGTCGAGCCGGCGGGCTTCGTGAAGGTGCTGGCGCACGCGGAAACCGACCGCGTGCTGGGCATGCACCTGGTCGGTGCCAACGTCTCCGAGCTGGTGCACGAGGGCGTGCTGACCATGGAGTTCAGCGGCTCGGCCGACGACCTGGCACGGATCTGCCACGCCCATCCGAGCCTGTCGGAGGCCGTCCACGACGCCGCCATGGCGGTGCACAAGCGCGCCATCCACAAGGCCAACTGAGGCCTGCCGCCCGGCTCCTGCCGGGCAGCCGTTGCGACGCCGGGCCCCAGCGCCCGGCGTCGCCGTTTCCAGCCCGGGAATCCGGGCCTTCGAAGGACGATCGATGAAGAACCTCTGCGTCTACTGCGGCTCCAACACCGGCAGCCAGCCGATCTACCTGGAACAGGCGATCGCGCTGGGCACCCGGCTGGCAAAGGACGGCATCGGCCTGGTCTACGGCGGCGGCAACATCGGCCTGATGGGCGCCGTGGCCGACGCGGTGATGCAGGCCGGCGGCGAGGTCACCGGGGTCATCCCCGAGCAGCTCATGGAATGGGAAGTCGGCCACCGCGGGCTGACCAGGCTGGAGGTCGTGGGCTCGATGCACGAGCGCAAGTCGCGCATGTTCGAACTGGCCGACGGCTTCGTCGCCCTGCCCGGCGGCTTCGGCACCCTGGAGGAAATCATCGAGATGCTCACCTGGCGCCAGCTGGGCATCGGCAACAAGCCCTGCGCGTTCCTGGACGTGGCCGGCTACTGGTCTGCCGTGGCGGCGATGATGGATCGGATGGTCGCCGACCGCTTCCTCCACCCGGATCAGCGCCGGGATCTGTGGATCGGCGACGACATCGACACCATGCTGGGCTGGATGAACGCGTACGAGCCCGTCCAGGCGTCGAAGTGGCTGGACGAGAAGCACCGAAATGCCCTGCGATAGCAGAGCTTCGGAAGCGTAACCCCGAGCTGTCGAAGAGCCGCCAATGACGCGCCGGTGAGTCGCGCCCTGCCGGTGGGGGTGTCGCGCCAAGCAATACATGGATGTATTGCGCGCGCGTCGGGACAGGATGTCCCGCCGCGCGGAAAGCGACACCCCCACCGGCAGGGCGCGGCGTCCCCACGAAGCCCGCAACAATGCCCTGCGATAGGATGCTGCCATGACTGCCATTCCCGCTACGTTTCCCGCCTTCCGCATCCACAGCGATGACGCCGGCTACCGCGCCGGCATCGAGCCGGTTTCACTCGACCAGCTTTCGCCGGGCGAAGTGGTCATCCGCGCCACCCACTCCTCGGTCAACTACAAGGACGCCCTTGCGGGCACCGGCAAGGGAAAGATCCTGCGCAGCTTCCCGCTCGTGGGCGGCATCGACGTGGCCGGGCACGTAGCGGCTTCCACCGACCCGCGCTTTCGCGAGGGAGACGCCGTGCTGGTCACCGGCCGCGGACTGGGCGAAACCCGCGACGGCGGCTACGCGCAGTACGTGCGCGTGGACGCCGACATGGCGGTTCCGCTGCCGTCGGGCCTGGATCTGCGCGAGGGCATGATCCTGGGCACCGCCGGCTTCACCGCCGCGCTGGCGCTGGTGCGCATGACCCGCAACGGGCAGGTGCCGGAAATGGGCCCGCTGGCGGTCACCGGCGCCACCGGCGGGGTCGGCTCGCTGGCCGTGGACATCTACACCGCCGCCGGCTTCGAGGTGCACGCCGTCAGCGGCAAGGCCGACCGGGCCGGCTACCTGAAGGAACTGGGCGCAAGCCAGGTGCTCGGCCGCGACGCGCTCCAGACCAGCCGTCCGCTGGAAACAGCGCGCTTCGGCGGCGGCATCGACAACGTGGGCGGGCCCATGCTCGCCAGCCTGCTGGCGCAGACCTGCCCCTACGGCAACGTCGGCAGCGCCGGCCTGGCCGCCGACCACCGCCTGGACGCCACGGTGATGCCGCTGATCCTGCGCGGCGTGTCGCTGCTGGGCGTGGCCTCCACCGAGCCGCCAGCCGAGCTGCGCGATGAGGTCTGGCAGCGCCTGTCGGGCGACTGGAGGCCGCGCCACCTCGACCGCATCTGCACCCGCGAGGCGACGCTGGAACAGCTCCCGGACGTCTTCGACAGCATGCTCGCGGGCGGCTCACTCGGCCGGACGGTGGTCACACTTTCCTGATCAGCCCCACCGCGCCGACCTCCGGCGCGGCTTGCGGCGACGCCTGCCGCCGATACAATCGCCGTTCACTTTTGGGGAATTCCATGGCCCGCATCCTGATCGTCGACGACTCGCCCTCCCAGCTCGCCGGGATCCGCCGCATCGTCGAAAAGCTCGGCCACGAAACGCTCACCGCCGAAGACGGCCAGGCCGGGGTGGACACGGCCGCGCGCGAACTGCCCGACCTGATCCTGATGGACGTGGTGATGCCCAACCTCAACGGTTTCCAGGCCACCCGTTCGATCTCCCGCAACGCATCCACCAGCCACATCCCGGTGATCCTGGTGACCACCAAGGATCAGGAAACCGACCGCGTCTGGGGCATGCGCCAAGGCGCACGCGGCTACCTCACCAAGCCCTTCAGCGAGAAGGAGCTGTCGGAGGTCATCGCCGGCCTGCTGGGGCCTTCGGCCAGCGGCGACCCGGCCGCGCCCGCGGCCGGCTGAGGCGCCGGGGCTTCAGACCCGGCGCCAGCCTTCCCCGAACGCCTGCTGCAGGTCGCGGTAGGCCTGCCGCTGCGCTTCATCCCCCGCGCGCGGGGCCATCACCTCCAGGATCACGATCTGGTCGCCGTCGCGGCCGCCGCGCACGCCCGGCAGGCCGCGTCCGCGCAGGCGCAGCTTGCGCCCGGAGTCTGAATCCGCAGGCACCTTCAGCCCGACCGCGCCGCCCAGGGTGGGCACCTCCACCGTCGCCCCCAGCGCCGCTTCCCACGGCGCCACCGGCAGCACGTAGATGATGTTGTCGCCGTCCACCTCGAACCGCGGATGGGCCGCGTACTCGACCTCCAGCAGCAGGTCGCCCGGCATCCCCGCCGGCCCGCCGCCCTGCCCCTTCAGCCGGATCACCTGGCCCGGCCGCACACCCCGGGGCACCTTCACCTCCAGGGTGCGGCCGTTGAGGCCGATGCGGACTGAATCGCCTGCGTGCACCGCCTCCAGCGGCACCGCCACCTTGGCCCGGGTGTCGCCACGCGGATGAGGCCCGGGGCCCGCCTGCGGCCCCGGCCCGCCGCGGCGGCGACCGAACAGCTCCTCGAAGAAGTCGCTGAACCCCCCGCCGGCACCGCCGCCAGCAAATACCTCCTCGAAATCGAACCCGTCCGCCCCGCCGTGCCGGAACCCGCCGTGCGGCGGCCGCACCTCGTCACCGGGCCGGTAGCCGCCGGCGCGCAGCTGGTCGTAGGCCTTGCGCTTGGCCGGGTCGCGCAGCGCCTCGTAGGCCTCGTTGACGGCCTTGAACTTGTCCTCGGCGCCCGCCTCCTTGCTCACGTCCGGGTGGTACTTGCGCGCCAGCCGGCGGTAGGCGGCCTTGATCTCGGTTTCACCGGCGCCCGGGTCGACCCCGAGCGTGTCGTAGTAGTCCTTGAACTGCATCGTTCACCTGATTGGATATATGCGCGATGTTGCAGCGGCGGCGGCAACTGGAATAGTCTGCGAGCGGGCCTTCCGGACGTAGTCTAGACCCCAGCGCCGAAGCCTCCCGGGCGCGGCTCCCCGCCCCGGCTCCGATGCCCGCTATCTGGCGGCTCCGCGCGGGGATTTCAAACCCTGCACGCAGCACCCGCGCCGAACCGGATAGACTCCGCCAACCCGCCCCCTCCCGGAGCCAGCCATGCCCATCCAGATCGGCGATCCCATTCCCGAAGTCGTCCTCAAGCATATCGACGACGGCATCCAGGCCATTGACACCCCGACCCTGTTCGAAGGCCGCAACGTGGTGCTGTTCGCGGTTCCCGGCGCGTTCACGCCCACCTGTTCCGAACGCCACCTGCCCGGCTTCGTCGAGCACTTCGAGAAGTTCCGCGCGCGCGGCGTCGAGGTGGCCTGCATGTCGGTCAACGACCCGTTCGTGATGAAGGCCTGGGGCGAAAGCCAGGACGTGCCGCAGGGCCTGCGCATGCTCGCCGACGGCAACGGCGACCTCACCAGGGCGCTGGGCATGGAGATGGACGGCAGCGCCTACGGCATGGGCCTGCGCGCGAAGCGCTTCGCCCTGTATGCCGAGGACGGCGTGGTCAGGAAGCTGTTCGTGGAGGCGCCCGGCGAGTTCAAGGTCTCCAGCGCCGAGCACGTGCTCGCCGATCTGGAGTCCTAGCGCAACACCCTGAACTCCACCCGCGCCCAGGCGCCGCTGTCGGCCAGCGCGGTCAGGGTGTAGGCGCCCGGCTGGTCGAACTGGTGGATGAAGGGGCGCGCACCCGTGGTCTCGGCCAGCCAGCGGCCGTCCAGCAGCCACTGCACCCCGCCCTGCGCGCCCAGCGCGCGCAATGAAAGCCGCACCCCGCGCGGGCTGCCCGGCGGCCGCGCCAGGCGCGCGCCGTCCTGCACGCCCTCGATCCGCAGCTCGCCCAGCGCCGCGCGGCCGTCGTCGGCGCAGTCCTCGGCCAGTAGCGGCAGCCGCGCCGCGGCGCGGTCGGCGGCCGGCAGCCACGGCGACAGCAGCGCCGGCCAGCGCGCAATTTCCGCCTCGCGCGACTCGTGCGACCGGGCGCACTGGGACGACAGCCGCCTGCCCGTACCGGCATCCACCCGGTAGCGCACCCGGCCCGCACTCCACAGCCGCGCATCGCGCTCGGCGAAGGTCGGCGGGATCGCGCCGTCCAGCACCCACGCGTCCAGCCGGCGCCGGCACAGCGATGCCGGCTGGTCTGCGGCCGCCAGACCCAGCGGCCAGCAGATTTCCCGTTCCTCCACGCCGTCCGGCGGCGGTATCCGGATCGCGTCCGCCCGCGCCCGGGGCAGGCTGTCGATGACCTCGAACAGAAGCGGCAGCGCGGTGATGGCACCGTACTGGCCGGGCAGCGGCGTGCCGTCCGGGCGGCCCACCCAGACCCCAACGGTATGGCGCCGGGTCGCGCCCAGCGCCCAGGCGTCGCGGAAGCCGTAGCTGGTGCCGGTCTTCCAGGCCACGCGCGGGCGGTCGCGCTGGTCGAAGGTGTCGGCGCGCTCGCCCGGCCGCGGGTTGGAGGCCAGGGCTTCGGACACGATCCAGGCCGCGCCCGGCGACATCAGGCGACGCTCCAGCAGCGGCGCATCGGCGGTCAGGCGCACCCGCCCGGCGCGGCCCCCGCGCGCCAGCGCCGCATGCGCGCCCACCAGGTCTTCCAGGGTCGCGCCGGTGCCGCCCAGGATCAGCGGCAGGCCCGGCGCGGCGCCGCGCGGAAAACGCAGGCGGATCCCGGCGTGATCCAGGCGCGCCGCAAAGCGCCCCGGCCCGACCCGGTCCAGCAGGTCCACCGCCGGCACGTTGAGCGAACGCCGCAGCGCCTCGGCCGCCGACACCGGCCCACTGTACGCCATGCCGAAATTGCCCGGACGGTAGCCGTGGAACGACTGCGGCGCATCCACCATCAGGCTGGCCGAATGGATCAGGCCGTCATCCAGCGCCATGCCGTACAGGAACGGCTTGAGCGTGGAGCCCGGTGAGCGCACCGCCTGCACCATGTCCACGTGCCCCAGCCGCGCGCGGTCGCCGAACTCGGCGGCGCCGATGTAGGCGCGCGCCTGCAGGGTCGCGTTGTCGATGACCAGCAGCGCCGCCGAGGTGCGCTCGGGCAGGCCGGCGAAGTATCCGGCCACCCGCGCCTCCAGCATCCGCTGCAGGCCGGCGTCGATGGTTGACTCGATCCGCTCGGCGGCCGGATCCGCGCTGCGCAGCCGCTGCGCCAGCAGCGCCGCGTGCATGGGCTGGCGCAGCGCACGCGAGACCACCGGCTCGATGCGGGCGTCCTCGACCTCGGCGCGGCTCCATGCGCCCTGCGCCACCATCCGCTCCAGCAGCTTGTCGCGCGCGGCGCGGGCGCGCTGCGGATGCCGGTCGGGCCGCAGCCGGCTCGGTGCCTGCGGCAGCACCGCCAGCAGCGCCGCCTCGGCCCGCGACAGGCGCGAAGCCGGCTTTCCCAGGTAAGCCCAGCTCGCCGCCTCGACCCCTTCGATGGTGCCGCCGAACGGCGCCCGCTCCAGGTACAGGGTGAGGATCGCGCGCTTGGACAGGTGCGCCTCGAGCTGCAGCGCGCGCAGCATCTGCCGCGCCTTGCCCCAGGGCGTGCGCGAGTGCGGCTCCAGGATCCGCGCCACCTGCATGGTCAAGGTCGATCCGCCGGACACGATCCGGCCCGCCCGCAGCCACTGCCAGCCCGCCCGCGCCAGCGCCATCGGGTTGATTCCCGGGTGCCGGTGGAACCACCGGTCCTCGTAGGTCAGCAGCGCCTCCAGGTACAGCGGCGACACCGCGTCCAGGTCCGCCGGATGCCGCCACACCCCTTCGGCATCGGCGAACGCGCGCAGCGGCGTGCCGTCGTGCGCCACCACCACGCTGCTGGTGTCGCGCGCGGCCGGCAGCGGCGGCGGGAACAGCAGATCCAGCGCCAGCAGCGAGACCAGCGCCGCCACCGTGCCCCAGCGCAGCCACGCAAGGGCGCGGCGCCGGCGTGCCGGCCGTTGCGCGCCCACCTCAGCCGGTGCGGCGGGTCACGGCTGCACCACCGTGATGGTTTCCGGCGTGGCCCGCCCCACCCCGCGCAGCTCCGGCCGGTACATGTCCTCCACCATCGGCGGCGGCACGGTGTAGGTGCCGGGGGTGACCGCACGCACCATGTAGAACAGGCGCGCGGTGCCGCCGCGGGACAGGTTGACCGCGGCCACGTAGCGGTCGTCGCGGAACTCCTCGTGGCGCAGGTCGGCGGCGCCGCCGCGCTCGGCCAGGTTCACCCCCTGCACCGTCACCTCGCCCCACTGCTCGCTGTCGGCCAGGTTGAAGTTCTCGATCTCCAGGCCGGCCGGCAGCAGGTCGGTCAGCAGCGCGTCCGGCATGGCCTGGTCGGCGGTGATCGACACCGCCACGATCAGCGCCTCGCCCTCGGCCAGCGGCCCCGGCTCCCACGGCGTGCCGTCCATGCGGTACAGCCTGCGCTCGACCTTGAGATGGGTGAAGTCCGCCTCCGGCGCGCTGCGCGGCACGCCGGCCACTTCCAGGCTGGCGTACAGCGGCGGCTCGCCCGCGGGCTCGAAGCGCACCCCGGCCACCAGTTCGGCGTGGTCGAACCGGCGACCGAACACGCGCACGTCCGTCACCGCCTCCTCGCTGCCGCCCGTGCGCAGCGCGCCGGACACGCGCCGCGATCCATCCGCCGCCAGCGCCTTGCCCAGCCGCGCCACCGCGATCTGCTCCTGGGTGCTCAGGTACATCCAGCGCTGCTTGCGCCGCGCGTCCAGCTCGCGGCCGACGTCGATCGCGCGCGCGGTGTATTCGGGCTTGGCGGCGTCCTGCTCGTGCACCAGCGCGATCGACAGCGCCGCGTCGCGCAGCGGGGTCGACCAGTCACCCAGCCAGCGCGGGCGCTCGCGCCGCAGCGAGAAGCCCTGGGCGATGGCCTTGTCGCCGCGGGCCGTATCGCCCTGCAGCCGCAGCGCCAGGCCCAGGCGCACCAGCGGCAGGCCGCTCAGCGCGGCCTCGGCATGGTTGTCGAACAGCGCCCGCAGCGTGCCCAGCGGGGCACGGTTCACCCGCGCCAGCACGAAGCCGGCATGGGCCTGATAGGTCAGCTTGAGGTACTGGCGGTGGTCGCGTCCGTAGAACTCCTGGCCGCCGGCCAGCAGATCCTCGTTCAGCCGCTCCAGCGCGTTCTGCAGCACCGCCTCGGGCACCGCGAAGCCGGCCTCGCGGGCGTCGAGCAGGAACTCGGCCACGTACGGCGTGAGCATCGGGTCGGTCGGGCCGCTGCTGCCCCACATCGAGAAGTGGCCGTTGGCCGCCTGCATCGACGCCAGCCGCCCGAACGCGGCCTCGACCGTGCGCTGGCGGCGCGCGGCGTCCACGTCCTCCAGGCCGAGCATGGACACCGTCGCCTCGTCCAGCATCAGCGCCGCATAGCCGCGGCTGGTGGTCTGCTCCGTGCACCAGTAGGGATAGTCCAGCGCGCCCTTCAACGCAGCCGCGAACGGCACCGGCGGAAACGCGCTGACGCTCATCTGCGCCTGCACCGAGCCTGGCATCAGTCCGTCGGCGAACGACGCGCCCAGGCTGATCGGCGCCAGCGTGTCCAGCGCCCGCGTTTCGGCCCGCAGCACCGACGGCCACGCCGCGCGTACCGGCAGGTCGTAGCTGCGATCCACGTCCTCGCCGTTGCCCTCCACCCGCACCCGCACGCTGGCGGTGGCGTAGTCGTTGGCCGCGGTCAGCGGGAAGTTGAGGGTGACGCTGTCTTCCACGCCGATCCCGACCGTACGCGTGCCCTCGCCCACCGCCAGCGGCCCCTCGCCCTCGACGCGGACGCGGAACTCGCCCTCGCGGCCGGTGAAGTTGGTCAGATCCAGGGTCAGCGTGCTGCGGTCGCCCGGCGCAAGCACCCGCGGCATGCTGGCCTCGGCCACGATCGGCGCGCGCACCACGGTTTCCGCATCGCGGTTGCCGTAGGCATCATCCGACCACACCAGCGCGGAAACCCGCAGGGTGCCGTTGAAGTCCGGCACCGGCAGCTCAACGGTGGCGTTGCCGTCCGCATCCAGCCGCACCGGGCCGGAGAACAGATCCACTGTCTGCACCCGCGCCGTCGGCCGCCGCGCCTGCGGCAGGGCGTCCAGCGCCATGTCGCCGCCGAAGCGGATGCGCGCGGTGCCGCCCTCGTGGCTTTCGATCACCCGGCCGTAGACATCGTAGGCGTCGATGCCCAGGCGCCGCTGGCCGAAGAAGTGCGCCACCGCATCCGGCACCGGGAAGCGGGTGATGTTGAGGATGCCCACGTCCACCGCAGACACGGTGGCGTGCGCCTGCTTCCCCGCAAGCTGGGGCGCGCTCAGGGTCACCCGCAGCGGCTGCTCAGGCCGCACCAGATCGGCCACCCTCAGGCCCACCGCAACCCGGCGGTCGCTTCGATCCATCGGCACGTGGGCCACGCCCACCGCCCGTGCCGGCGTGGTCACGTCGACGGCGCGGCCGCCGCGAAACACCAGCGCGGTCACATACACGTCGTGCCGCTCCCAGTCTTCGGTGACCGGGATGCGGAAAGTGCTGCCCGGCTCGGCCTCGATCGCCTGCACGTACAGCAGCTCGTCGCTCTCCACCAGCAGCAGGCCCCTGCCCGGATGCGGCGGCGTCACCGTCACCTCCAGGGTGTCGCCCGCGCGATAGGCGGTCTTGTCCAGGGCCAGCTTGACCTTGTCCGGGCGCGCGTCCAGGCCGCGGTTCTGGTCGTTCCAGCTCCAGCCGGCGCGGAACGGATAGCGCATCACCAGCCCGGTCTGCGGATCCTCCACGTCGACCCGGTACTCGCCCCACTCCACGGGGAAGTCGAAGCGCACCGCGGTTTCACCCGCGTCCAGCATGCGGGTCTCGACGTTCTCGAAGCGACGGGTGAAGTCGTAGTTCCAGCCGCCCTCGTCGTCGTGCCGCCAGTGGTAGTCGCGGTGCTCGCGCACCAGGGTGACCTTCAATCCGTCGGCAGGCCGCGGCGTGCCCTGCGCGTCCACGCGCACCAGCTCGAAGCCGGCGCTGGCGTTGGCGGCCGCCCCCTCGGCGTCGTCGAACAGCGGCCGCAGCCCGACCAGCGCATCGGCCGGCCACAGCACCCGCTCCAGGCTGCGGTTGACGCTGCGCCCGCCGCTTTCGTACAGGCTGCCGGTCACCAGCGCGGCAATCGGCGTCACCGGGCGCGCCTCCTCGGGCAGCGCGATGTCCTGCTGCAGGCGGCCCTCGTCGTCCAGCTCGGCCTCGACCACGTCGCGCGCCTCGCGCGGCAGCTCCACCGTCGGATCGCCGAAGAAGTGATCCGGCAGGCTGTCCACCGGATGCTGCTCCACGGACAGGGCCATCGTCGCGCTGAAGCGGTTGCCCGCCGCCGGGGCGCCGTACAGGTACGCGCCGGCAACCTGCAGCCGCAGCGGTTCACCCGGCGCCAGCCGCGGCGCCGCGCTGTCCAGCTCCAGCTTCATCCGCTCGGGCAGGAACTCCTCGATCCGCAGCGTCATCCCCTGCACCGCCTCGCGGCTGCCCGGGTCGGTGCGGAACTCCACCTGCCAGCGCCCGGTCGGCGCATCGACGGGAACTTCCCGCTCCATCCGGTAATAACCCTGCGGCCCCGGCTCCAGCCGGGTCTCGAAGAAGGTGCGCCCGTCCGGCTGCTTGAGCCGCGCGAACAGGGGCTGTCCGCCGCCCTCGCCCGCCGTCACCGGGCGGCCGTCATGGTCGCGCAGCAGCGCCGACACGCGCACGGTCTCGCCGGGCCGGTACAGATCGCGCCCCGA
Source organism: Luteimonas dalianensis (assembly GCF_049339425.1). Lineage (NCBI taxonomy): Bacteria > Pseudomonadati > Pseudomonadota > Gammaproteobacteria > Lysobacterales > Lysobacteraceae > Luteimonas > Luteimonas dalianensis. Next base: position 371,975 of record NZ_JBMPPO010000001.1, read on the forward strand.
CCAGGCGAACACGTCGAACCCGGCCTGCCCCCGCCCGGCCACCGCGAACTCCGACAGGTCCAGCGCCGGCTGGTTGAACGGCAGCAGCGACACGTCGCGGCCGCGGCTGGCCACCAGCACGTGGGCGGCATCCAGGGTGTAGTCGAACACCGCGTTGCCGTTGCCGTCGGTCTCGCCGCGGTACACCGTCTCGCCCTTGCCATCCAGCACCCGCAGCGCGACGCCGCCGTTGGCCGCCCCGGTTTCCAGCGAGGCGGTGTGCACGAACAGCCGCTCCCCGTAGGCCCGGGCATGCAGCCCGATATCGCTGACGGTGAAGAACGCGGTCTCGAACTCGCTTTCGAACGCGCCGGCCCGTTTCATCACCGCGAAGTACAGGCCCGGTTCCTGCAGCTCGGGTATGTCCTGCACCGGCAGGTAGGTCAGCAGCCGCTCGTTGCGCTCGCCGCCCAGCACGAAGCGGTTCACGTACACCGGCTCGGCCATGCGCGAGAGCGGCGTGCGCCCGCCGTAACTCGCCTCCAGATCCCAGCTGCCGCGGCGGCCGCCGCGCTGGTACTGGTTGAGGAAGCGCGGCACGTCGTTCTCGCGCACCCTGAGGAATTCGACGTCCACCTCGGCCACGTTCAGCGACACCACCGGCAGGCCGCGGCTGCCGCGCGCCGGCAGCACGCTGCCCTGGGAGGCGAAGCCTGCCAGCGGCTCCAGGTCGCCGGTATGGATAGTGCGCTGGATCTGCTCGCCCAGCTCGCTGCCGTCGGCCGCGGTCAGCCCGGCGGCAATGGTGACCGCGTACTGGCGGTTGGCCTCGGCGTTGGGGAAGCGCAGGGTGCTGTTGTCCTCGTCCAGCGACCAGCCACCCTCCTGCGCCGCGGGCCCGTCCAGGGTGACGAGCCGGTCGAAGTCCTGGGTGGCCACCAGCGGCTGCGAGAACTCCAGCACCAGCGCCAGCCCGTCGCCGCGCTCGTCGGCCCAGGCCCGGGCCAGGCCGAAGCCTTCGATTTCAACCCGCTCGCTCTGGATCGCCTCGCCGCTGGGCGCAGGACGCTGCCCGGAGGGGTCGCCACCGCAGGCCGCCAGCAGCATCGCGCTCGCCAGCAGCGCCAGCCATCGCGGCCGGCACAGCCGCGCCGAGACCTGTTCCCTGGATCGCATCCGCTCGCGCATGGCCTGCCCTCATTCGGTTCCCGGGCAGTATAGACAGCGGCATGGAACACATGGCGGTGCGGCAGGATCCGGCCGCACCGCCGTGCCGGTTACGGCACCGGCTGGTCGCCCGGAGCCGGCGCATCCGCGCGGGCCGCCGGCATGTCGTCGTCCCCGTCTTCGCCGGCATCGTCGCCGTTGCCGTTCTCCTCGATCGAGATGTCGATGCGCTCGATCGCCTGCAGGGTCTCGCCCTCGCCCAGCCGCATCAGGGTCACGCCCTGGGTGTTGCGGCCGACCTGGGCGATCTCCGAGGCGCGGGTGCGCACCAGGGTGCCGCCATCGGAGATCAGCAGCACCTCGTGCTCGTCGGCGATCTGCACCGCGCCCACCAGGTTGCCGTTGCGCTCGCTGGTCTGGATCGCGATCACGCCCTGGATGCCGCGGCCCTTGCGCGGGTAGTCGGACACCGGGGTGCGCTTGCCGTAGCCGTGCTCGGTGGCGGTGAGGATGTCGCCGTCGCCGTCGGCCACCACCACGATCATGCTGCACACCTGCTCGCCATCGGCCAGGCGGATGCCGCGCACGCCGGTGGCGGTGCGGCCCATCGCGCGCACTTCGTTCTCGTCGAAGCGCACCGCCTTGCCGTTGGAGGCGAACAGCATCACGTCGCTGCTTCCATCGGTGAGGTCGGCGTTGACCAGCGCATCGCCCTCGTCGAGGTTGATCGCGATCTTGCCGCGGGCCAGGCGGTATTCGAACTCCTTGAGCGGGGTCTTCTTGACCGTCCCGTTGCGGGTGGCGAAGAACACGTACTGGTCATCGGTGTACTCGCGCACCGGCACCACCGCTTGCACCTTCTCGTCCTCCTCCAGCGCGAGCCAGTTGACGATCGGCCGCCCGCGCGCGTTCGGCCCGGCGTCGGGCAGCTGGTACACCGGCAGCCAGAACACGCGCCCGGCGCTGGTGAAGGTCAGCAGGGTGTCGTGGGTATTGACCAGCCACAGCTGGTCGATGAAATCCTCGTCCTTGGTCGTGGCGGCGTTGCGGCCGCGGCCGCCGCGCCGCTGGGCGCGGTAGGAGCTGACCGGCTGGCGCTTGGCGTAGCCGGAGTGCGACAGCGTGACCACCACGTCCTCGGGCGCGATCAGGTCGAGGATGTCCAGGTCTTCCTCGCTCTGGCGGATCTCGCTGCGGCGCTCGTCGCCGAACTCTTCCTTCACCGCGCGCAGCTCGGTGCGGATCACCTCCAGCAGCACGTCCGGATCCTCCAGGATCTCGATCAGGCCGCGGATGGTCTCCAGCAGCTGGCGGTATTCGTCGGTGAGCTTGTCCTGCTCCAGCCCGGTCAGGCGGTGCAGGCGCATCTCCAGGATCTGCTGGGCCTGGGTTTCGGTGAGCTGGTAGGCACCGTCCACCAGGCCGACGCCCTTGGGCAGGTCTTCCGGCCGCGAGGCCTCGGCGCCCGCGGCCTCCAGCAGCGTGGCCACCAGGCCCGGCTCCCAGGTGCGGGACAGCATGCGCTCGCGCGCCTCGTTGGGGTTGGCCGACGTCTTGATCAGCTCGATCATCTCGTCGATGTTGGCCAGCGCGACGGTCAGGCCTTCCAGCACGTGGGCACGCGCGCGCGCCTTGCGCAGTTCGAAGATCGTGCGGCGGGTGACCACCTCGCGCCGGTGGCGGATGAACGCCTCCAGGATCTGCTTGAGGTTCAGCAGCTGCGGGCGGCCGTCCACCAGGGCCACCATGTTGATGCCGAAGAACGACTCCAACTGGGTCTGCTGGTACAGGTTGTTCAGCACGACCTCGGCCGAATCCCCGCGCTTGACCTCGATGTAGATGCGCATGCCGTCCTTATCGGACTCGTCGCGCAGCTCGCTGATGCCCTCGAGCTTCTTTTCCTTCACCAGCTCGGCGATCTTCTCGATCAGCCGCGCCTTGTTCACCTGGTAGGGAATCTCGGTGACGATGATCGACTCGCGGCCGTTGTCGGCCACCTCGATATCCGCCTTGGCGCGGATGCGCACGCGGCCGCGGCCGGTGCGGTAGGCCAGCTGGATGCCGCTGACGCCGTTGATGATGCCGGCGGTGGGGAAGTCCGGGCCGGGGATGTGCTCCATCAGGCCGTCGATGTCCAGGTCCGGGTCATCGATGAGGGCGATGGTGGCGTCGACCACCTCGCACAGGTTGTGCGGCGGGATGTTGGTGGCCATGCCCACCGCGATGCCGGCCGACCCGTTGATCAGCAGGTTGGGCACCCGCGCCGGCAGCACCGTCGGCTCAAGTTCCTTCTCGTCGTAGTTGAGCTGGAAGTCGACGGTTTCCTTGTCGATATCGGCCAGCAGCTCGTGCGACAGGCGCGACATGCGCGCCTCGGTGTAGCGCATGGCCGCGGCGGAGTCGCCGTCGATGGAGCCGAAGTTGCCCTGGCCGTCGATCTGCATGTAGCGCAGCGAGAACGGCTGGGCCATGCGCACCATCGTGTCGTAGACCGCCGAATCGCCGTGCGGGTGGAACTTGCCGATCACGTCACCGACAATGCGGGCCGACTTGTAGTACGGCTTGTTGCTGTGCGCGCCCAGCTCGTTCATGGCGTACAGCACGCGCCGGTGCACCGGCTTGAGGCCGTCGCGCACGTCCGGCAGCGCGCGTCCCACGATCACGCTCATGGCGTAATCGAGGTAGCTGCGGCGCATTTCGTCTTCGAGGTTGACGGGGATGATTTCTTGCGTGGAATCGACCATCTAGGCTGTTCGCATCCTGGCGGCTGCCGGCAGCGCTGCACGCCCCCGGCATCGCCGGGGCGCATTCACGTTGCTGCGGGAAAGCGCGTTGAAAAAGACATCGAAGTATACCACGCCGGGGGCCTTCGAGGCGGGTCTTTCCAGCATTAAATCAATAACTTGCGCGCCGATTTACCCGGTTTTCCGGCGCCGGTGCGCGTGGCGCTCCTGGCGGTCGGGCGCAGGGGCCGCGAACAGCGCCCGCATCGAGGCCTCGTCAGGCCGCTCGACAATGCCCTTTTCCGTCACGATGGCGTCGATCAGGCTGGCCGGGGTGACGTCGAATACCGGGTTCCAGGCCTGCACGCCGTCCGCCACGGTGCGCGCACCGCCGGCGCCCAGCAACTCGCCGGGATCGCGCTCCTCGATTTCGATCAGATCGCCCGAAGCGGTGTCCATGTCCACGGTGGACGACGGCGCCACCACCATGAACTTCCGGCCGTGGAAGCGGGCCGAGATCGCCAGCTGGTAGGTGCCGATCTTGTTGGCGACGTCGCCGTTGGCGCAGATGCGGTCGGCGCCGACCACCACCCATTCCACCCCGCCCTCGTTGAGCAGGTGCGAGGCGGCAGCGTCGGCGATCAGGGTGGCGTCGATGCCGTCCTGCTGCAGCTCCCACACCGTGAGCCGGGCGCCCTGGTTCCAGGGCCGGGTCTCGCCGGCGAACACCCGGCCGATCCGCTGCTGGGCAACGCCCGCGCGGATGACCCCCAGCGCGGTGCCGAAGCCGGCGGTGGCCAGCGAGCCGGTGTTGCAGTGGGTCAGCACCCCCGAGCCGGGGGCGATCAGCGCCGCGCCCAACTCGCCCATGCGGCGGTTGGCGGCCAGGTCTTCGGCTTCGATCGCGTGCGCTTCGGCCTCCAGCACTCCACGCCAGTCGTCGCCCGCACTGGCCAGCACCCTGCGCATGCGCGCCAGCGACCAGGCCAGGTTGACCGCGGTCGGGCGCGCGGCGTTGAGCCTGTCCATCGCCGGCTGCAGCGCGCGCGCGGCTTCCGCCCCGTCGGCCGCTTCGACATCGCGCGCTGCCAGCACCACGCCCCAGGCCGCGGCGATGCCGATCGCCGGGGCGCCGCGCACCACGAGGTCGCGGATCGCGTCGGCGACTTCGTCGCTGCCGCGGCAGGTGGTGTAAACGGTTTCGAACGGCAGCCGGCGCTGATCCAGCAGCTCCAGCGCCTCTCCGGCCCAGCGGATCGGGCGGATGCGGTCGTAGCGGGCGTAGTCGATGGCGGGCTCGGTCATGCGCCGATTCTAACGGCTGCCCCGTCCCGCTCAGCGCACCCGGAATTCGGCCGCGCAGCCGCCCCTGACCCAGACGCCGTTGCGATCCCAGCCCCAGTTCTGCCGCTGCACGCAGCGCGTGCGCGAGAGCTGGCGCACCAGCTGCACGTCGCGCTCGACCCGGGCGTTGCAGCGACGCTGGCGGTTGTCCTGTGATTCACAGCGCACGATGTGGCCGGCATCGCGCCCCTGCCCGCGGCGCTGTCCGGGCCGCTGGCCCTGCCCCTGCCACGGCCCGCCGGGGCCGGCCTGGCGTCGGCCGGTTGCCGGTGCGAACTCGCCGCGACAGCCGGACACCACCCAGACGCCGCGCCCGTCATAGCCCCAGGTGCTGCCCTGGACGCAGCGCGCCGAGGACAGCTGACGTACCAGCTGCATGCCCCTGCTGGTATCGGCCGCGCAGTAGTGGCGGCGGTTGTCGCGCGACTCGCAGCGCACGAGGTTGCGTTCGCCGTAACCGGGGCCGCCGCGGGCGGGCTGATTTCCACGCGGCGGGCCGTAGACACCCGATGACGGGCCGTATCCGCCACCAGGCATCGCGCCGTAGCTGACGCAGCCCGCGCCGGCCAGCGCCAGCGCGGCAACACCGATTCGCAGCATCCAGTTCATCATCCGCCTCCGCGATTCCCGGCTCGACCCTAGCGAACCTTCATGACCGTCAACGCGGGGGCCGGACGACGGGTTGACCGGCGCCGCTGCGCCATTCAGGCACGGGCAAAGTCGAAGGCCAGTACGTCGGCGATGCGGTCGGTGCCGAGCATGGCCATCAGCAGGCGATCCACGCCCAGGGCAACTCCGGCGCAGCCTGGAAGCCCGTGCTCCAGCGCTGCCAGCAGGTTGCCGTCGACCCCGGGATCCACGTCCCCGCGCCCGCTGCGCCGCGCCCGGTCGCGCTCGAAGCGCGCGGCCTGCTCGTTCGCGTCGCGCAGCTCGTGGTAGCCGTTGGCCAGCTCCAGCGGGCCGAGGAACAGCTCGAAGCGCTCGGCAACGGGTGCCGGATCGGGCTCGCCGTCGTCTTCGCCGACCCGCGCCAGCATCGCCTGCGAGGCCGGGTAGCCGTGCAGCACCAGGATCGAATCCTGCGCCAACCGGGGCTGGATGCGGTGGGTCATCAGCAGGTCGAGCCAGTCGTCGCGGCCCAGCCCCTGCGGATCGATGTCGATCGCCAGCGCCGCGCGCAGTTCGTCCTCCGGCGCCCGCATCGGATCCAGGTCGAGGTGCTGGCGGAACAGGTCGCGATAGCTGCTGCGCACCGGCGTCGCCGTGCGGCCCACCAGGGCCAGCGCCAGCTGCACCACTTCGATCACCTCTTCCGCCAGCCGCAGGTGATCCCAGCCCACCCGGTACCACTCCAGCATCGTGAACTCGGGGTTGTGGCGCCCGCCCGCCTCGCCGTCGCGGAACACGCGCCCCAGCTCATAGCAGTCGCCGAGCCCGGCGGCGAGCAGGCGCTTGAGCGGATATTCGGGCGAGGTGCGCAGCCAGCGACGGCGCGGGCCGGCGTCGACGTGGCCGGTGAACTCAACGTGGAACGAGGCGATGTTGGGCTCGGTGTTGCCGGCGTGCGAGAGGATCGGCGTCTCGACCTCAAGCACCCCGCGTTCGCGGAAGAGCTCGCGGATCTCCGCGTTGAGCCGGGCGCGCAGGCGCAGCGCCTCCGGCCCGGCCGACGGCCTCCAGGCCTCACTCATGGGCCTGGAGAAACTTCAGCAGCGCGGCCTCGTCCCAGACCTCAATGCCCAGCTCCTCCGCCCTGGCGAGCTTGGAGCCGGCGGCCTCGCCAGCGACCAGGAACGAGGTCTTCTTCGACACGCTTCCGGCCGCCTTGGCGCCCAGCGCTTCCAGCCGCTGCCTGGCCTCGTCGCGGGTCATCGCCTCCAGCGTGCCGGTGAGCACCACGGTCTTCCCGTCCAGCGGCCCGACCTCGACCTCCTCCGCCTTCGGCAGCCGGGCCAGCAGGTCGCGCTGGGCCGCGAGCGAGCGCAGGTACAGCGCCCGGTTGGTTTCATCCGCCATCCATGCTTCAAGCGATTGGGCGGCGTCGGCCGGCAGGCCGGCGGCAACCAGCTGGTGCGCCCTGGCCGTCGCCAGCGCCTCCGCCGTGGAGAACGCGCCCACCAGCCGCTCCGCGCGCGCCGGGGTGATGCCGCGGATTTCCAGGTCGACCAGCAGCGTCGCCGGGTTCAGGCCCTCGGCAAGCTTCGGCGACGGTGGATGTTGATCGCTGATGCGCACGCCGCGTTCGAGCAGCGCGTCGATCACCTGCTGGTTGCCCGGCTGGTCGAGGAAGTGGCCGAGCGAACGCGCCACCTCGCCGCCGATGTCGGGCACGCGCTTGAACAGCGGCCACGGCGTGCGCCGCACCAGCTCCAGTTCACCGAACCACGCCGCCAGCGCCTTGGCCGTGCTCTCGCCCACGTGCTGGATGCCCAGCGCGAACAGGAACCGCGCCAGGCTCGAGTCGCGGCTGCGCTCGATTGCCTCGACCAGGTTTTCGGCCCACTTGGTCGCCACCTTGCCGGCCTTGACCGTCTCCGGGGTCGTGCCGTCGCGCTCGTCGGCTCGGCGCTTCATCTCCACGAAATCGTCCACGCCCAGCCGGTACAGGTCGGCCACGCTGGTGGCGAAACCGAAGTCCACCAGCGCCTGGATCAGCCGCTCGCCCAGGCCTTCGATGTCCATCGCCCGGCGCGAGGCGAAGTGGAACAGCGCCTGCACCCGCTGCGCCGGGCACACCAGCTCGCCGCTGCAGCGGGCCACCACCTCGCCCTCCTCGCGCACGATCTCCGAATCGCAGACCGGGCAGCGCTCGGGCATGCGCCAGGGCTCCGTGCCGTCCGGCCGGCGCTCGGCAATCACCCGCACCACCTCCGGGATCACATCGCCGGCGCGGCGCACGATCACCGCGTCGCCCACGCGCACGTCCAGGCGCGCCACCTGGTCGGCGTTGTGCAGGGTGGCGCGGGTGACGGTGACGCCGCCCACGTGCACCGGCTGCATCAGCACCCACGGCGTCACAGCACCGGTGCGGCCGACGTTGACCTCGATCGACTCCACCACGGTGGCCTGCTCCTGCGCCGGATATTTGTGCGCCAGCGCCCACCGCGGCGCGCGCGAGACGAAGCCCATCGCTTCGCGGCCTTCGGCGTCATCGAGCTTGTAGACGACGCCGTCGATCTCGAACGGCAGCTGCGCACGGCGTTCGCCGATGCGGCGGTAGTAGTCCAGCAGGCCGTCGAAGCCTTCCACCACCTCGCCCAGCGTGCTGACCGGGAAGCCCCACTCGCGCAGGATATCCATCGATCCGGAATGGGTGTCCGGCAATTCACCGCCTTCGACGAGCCCGGTGCCGTAGGCGTAGAACGACAGCGGCCGCTGCGCGGTGATGCCTGGATCCAGCTGGCGCAGCGAACCTGCCGCGCCGTTGCGCGGATTGGCCAGCACCTTGCCGCCCTGCTCGCGGGCACGCTGGTTGTAGGCGTCGAAGTCGACGATCGGCATGTAGACCTCGCCACGCACTTCCAGCACTTTCGGCCAGCCCTTGCCGCGCAGGCGCAGCGGGATGGCGCGCACGGTGCGCAGGTTCACGGTGACGTCCTCCCCGGTGGCTCCATCGCCGCGGGTGGCGCCCTGGACGAAGGCCCCATCCTCGTAACGCAGGCTGACGGCGAGGCCGTCGAGCTTGGGTTCGGCGGAGAAGACGGGGTTGTCGCGGTCGAGCTTCTGGGTAATGCGGCGGACGAAGTCGCGCACTTCGTCCTCTTCAAAGGCGTTGCCGAGCGAGAGCATCGGCATGGCGTGGCGGACCTGGGCGAACTTCGCCGAGGGCGCCGCGCCGACCCGGCGGGTCGGGGAGTCGTCGCTCGCCAGCCCGGGGTGTTCGGCTTCAAGTCCTTCCAGCTCGCGCATGAGCGCGTCGTACTCCGCATCGGGGATGCGGGGCGCGTCGAGGACGTGGTAGGCGTGGTTGGCGTCGTCGATCAGGCGACGCAGTTCGGCGATGCGGTCAGCGGGCGTGGCGGGCATCGGATGATTCTATCCAACCCCGCCCGCGGCGGGGCCCGTCAGGTCACCAGGCAACCCGGCGATGCAGCTACCAGCGCGGGCTGCGGGTGATGGGAGGGGATTCCTGTTCGCGGTCGTAGGCGCGCAGTTCGTCGCGCAGGTGGGCGACGCGCTGGCGGCCCAGGGCGTTGCGCTGTTCGTCGAGCAGGACGCCGTCGAGCAGTTCGGTCATGCGCTGGGCGGTGGGGTGCATGGCCTCCCAGGCGTCCAGGGCCGGCACCGGTGCGGGCAGGGTCAGGAAGAAGGCGATGGCCGGGGTTTCCAGTTCCTGGATCTCGCCCAGTTCGAAGCTGCCCGGCTTCTTGATGTTGGCCACGCTGAAGATCGGGCCCTGCTCGGGGCGCCCTTCCACCAGGCGGTGGAAGACGTTCATGTGGCCGTAGGTGAGGCCGGCCTTTTCCGCGGCGACGAGGATGTCGGGGCCGCGCAGCACCTGGCCGGCGCGGGCGGCGATGTAGAGGGTGACGATCTTGTCGAATTCGCTGCTGACCCGGCGTCCGAGTTCGGCGTTGGGGGTGGCGGGGTCACCGACGGCGCTGTCGAACAGATCCATCTCGGCCTGTTCTTCCACCGGTTCATCGTCCACCGCTTCGGCCAGATCCTGTTCGATCTGCGCGCCCAGGGTCGGTTCGACGCGCTCGTCGCTGCGCGGCTCGGGGGTGATCCGGCGGCCCTGCGCATTGCGCTGCGGGCGGGTGCCGAAATACCAGATGGCGGCGAGGAGGATGATGCCGGCCACCGCGATCGCGATCTGCATCAGCCTGACGTCGGACATCGGGTTCCTCCAGCGGGGGTTCGGGGACGGGGGAGTGACAGGGTAACGCGGGGCGGCGGGCGGTGGATCAGGCGGCGCCGGCCAGGCGCGCGGCCTCGGCCAGGTCGACCGACACCAGGCGGCTGACGCCCGGCTCGCGCATGGTAACGCCGGAAAGCTGCTGCGCGGCCTCCATCGTCGCCTTGTTGTGGGTGACGAACAGGAACTGCACCTTCTCGCTCATCTCGCTGACCATGGCGGTGAAGCGGCCCACGTTGGCTTCGTCCAGCGGCGCGTCGACCTCGTCGAGCAGGCAGAACGGGGCTGGGTTGAGCTGGAAGATGGCGAACACCAGGGCCACCGCGGTCATCGCCTTCTCGCCGCCGGAGAGCAGCGAGATGTTGGACACGCGCTTGCCTGGCGGCCGGGCCATGATCGCCACGCCGGTGTCGAGCAGGTCGTCGCCGGTCAGTTCCAGGTAGGCGTGGCCGCCGCCGAACAGGCGCGGGTAGATCTCCTGCACGCCGGCGTTGATCCGGTCGAAGGTGTCCTTGAAGCGGCCGCGGGTCTCGCGGTCGATCTTGCGGATGGCGTCTTCCAGCGTCTCCAGCGCGGAGTTGAGGTCGGCGTCCTGGGCGTCCAGGTATTCCTTGCGCTGGGCGGCCTCGGCATGTTCGGAGATCGCCGCCAGGTTGACCGGCTCCAGCCGGCGCAGCTTTGCGTCGAAGTCGGTGACCATCTTTTCCCAGTCGGCCGGCTTCGCGTCGTCATCCAGGTTGGAGAGCACCACGTCCAGCTCGTGCCCGCCGGCGGCCACTTCGTGGGCCAGCTGTTCGGCGCGCACCACCAGCGACTGCTGATCCACCCGCCGCTGGGAGATCGCCTCGCGCCGGGCCAGCGACTGTTCGTCGCGCTGCTGGCGCACCTGTTCGAACTCGCGCAGTTCGTTGTCGATGCCCTCCAGCGTGGTGCGGGCCTGGTTGAGCGCGCTGTCCACCACCACCCGCTGTTCCAGCGCGGCCTGGCGCTCGGATTCCAGGCCCTTGACCGGGTCGTCGCCCTGGGCGAGCTGGGCGCTGATCTGCTCCAGGCGCGAATCGAGCTGGCCGCGCTGGCCGCCCATGCGCTCCAGCGCCTGGGTCAGGGCCACGACCTGGGCGCGCCGGGATTCCAGCGACAGGGCCAGCGCGTGCGCGGCCTCGCGCGAGCCGCGGGCGGCGTCGCGGGCAGCGTCACGGGCTTCGACCAGGCCGCGGCGCTCGGCTTCCAGCGCCTGGCGGCCGGACTCCAGTTCGGCCATGCGGGCGACCAGGTCTTCCAGCTGCGAACGCGATTCGCGCGCCTGCGCGCCGCTGCCGTCGATGGTCTCCACCAGCTGGGCCAGTTCGGCATCGATCCGGGCCAGGCGGTCGCGGGCCGAGTCCAGCCGGCCCTGCTGGCTCTGCAGCTGGCCGGCCAGCTCGGACACGCTGCGGTGGGCCAGGTACAGCGCCCGCTGCGCTTCCTCGCGCTGCTGCTCGGCGGCCAGCAGCTGGCCGCGGCGGGCGCCGGCTTCTTCCTCCAGCTGCGCCTCGCGCTCCTGCAGCTGGGCGATACTGGCGCGCAGGGACTGGATCTCGCGCTCGCGCAGCAGGGCGCCCTGCTTGGCCGCGCCCGAGCGCAGCACCCGTACCCAGCCGGCGCCCAGGCGCTCGCCTGCGCGGGTGATCACGGAGTCGCCCTCGCCCAGCCCGGCCTGCAGCGCGCGCGCCTCTTCCAGGGTTTCGGCCACGTGCAGGCGGCCGAGCAGGCGCCGGATCGCCAGCGGCCCGCGCACCCTGGCCGCCAGTGAAGTGGGGGCGAAGTCGCCCTCGCCCTCCTCCGCCGACACCAGCGCCAGCCGGCCTTCACCCAGGTCACCCAGGGCGGCGACCAGCGCCTCCGGCTGGTCCACCAGCACGCCTTCGATCAGCTGGCCAAGCGCGCCCTCGACCGCGTTCTCCCAGCCGCTTTCCACCTGCAGGCGCTCGCCCACGCGGGCGGCCGAGTCCAGGCCCTGGCGCTGCAGCCATTCCACCGCAGCCCCCTGCTCCTGGCCCAGGGCGGCGTGCTGCAGGGTTTCCAGCGACGACAGCCGGCCGCGCTGCTCCTGCAGCCGCTTGCGCAGCTCGGAAACCTCGTTCTGGGCGTCGCGCTGCTCCTCCTGCAAGGCCAGTGCCGACTGCTTGCGCGCCTCAAGGTCTTCGTTGAGCGTTTCCAGCGCGGCCTTCTGCTCCTCGTGCTGCTCGGCCGCCGCGCTGAAGCGCTCGGCCAGCGCGTCCAGGTCCAGGCCCAGGCGCTCGCTGGCCAGCTGCTCGCGGCGCCGGTCGGCGTCCAGCGACTGCTTGTCCAGGTAGTCGACGCGCGTGCGCTCCACGTCCGCGGCGCGAGCGGCCTCGGACGCCTCGCGCCCGTGCGCGTCCCAGCGCTGCTGCCAGTCGGCCAGCCGCGCCTCGGCCTCGGCCAGGGTCTCCTGGCGCTGCTCGTCCTGCAGGCGCAGCTCTTCCAGCTGCGGCTCGGACTCCACGATCGCTTCCTGCAGGGTCTCCAGGCGCTCCCGGTCGCCGCTGATGTGCTCGCCGATCTCGGCCAGCGCGCCCTCGGCCTCCTCGCGGGCGCGCACCAGGCGCTCGCCCAGCTCCTTCTGGTGGGCGATCTGCTGCTCCAGCCGGGCCAGCGTGCCGCCGACCTCGTACACCTCGGCCTGGGCCTTGCCCAGCGCCTCGCCGGCCTCGTGGCGACGCACCCGGCCGGTCTCGATCCGGCGCTCGGCATCGCGCTGTTCGGCCACCAGCTGCTCCAGCCGGGTCTCCTCGCGCGCCAGGTCCTCGCGCATCCGGCCCAGCTTCCTGTCCAGCTCGCGGTACTCGAGGGCCTTCCACTCCGCGTCGCGGGTTTTCCGCTCGGCCTGGATGGCGGTGTACTGCTCGGCCTGCTTCGCCTGCCGGGCCAGGTGCTGCAGCTGCTTGCCCACCTCCTCGCGCAGGTCGTTGAGGCGATCCAGGTTCTCGCGGGTGTGGCGGATGCGGGTCTCGGTCTCCTTGCGCCGCTCCTTGTACTTGGAGATGCCGGCGGCCTCCTCCAGGTACACGCGCAGGTCTTCGGGCCGGGCGTCGATGATCTGGCTGATCATGCCCTGCTCGATGATCGAGTAGCTGCGCGGGCCCAGGCCGGTGCCCAGGAACAGGTCGGTGATGTCGCGGCGGCGGCAGCGGGTGCCGTTGAGGTAGTAGTTGCTCTGGCCGTCGCGGCTGACGGTGCGCTTGACCGAGATCTCGTTGAACGAGGCGTATTCGCCGGTGATCGCGTGGTCGGAGTTGTCGAAGATCAGCTCCACCATCGCCTGCGAGACCGGCTTGCGCGCCGAGGAGCCGGAGAAGATCACGTCGGTGAGCGAGTCGCCGCGCAGGCGGCTGGCGGTGCTCTCGCCCATCACCCAGCGCACGGCGTCGATGATGTTCGACTTGCCGCAGCCGTTGGGGCCGACCACGCCGGTCATGTTGGTCGGCAGGTGCAGCGTGGTCGGGTCGACGAAGGACTTGAAGCCGGACAGCTTGATGGTGGACAGGCGCATGCGGCGGTCGGTATGCCTCGGGCGGCGGCCGGCGGTGCCGGATGCCGCGCATTCGGATAGAAACAAGGTGAGGATCAGCCCATAACCAGCTGATCCAGCGGTAATTTCTCCACGCAGCAAAGCGCGCGGCATCGGCCAGTATACCGGCCGGCCCGGTGCCCTTACAGATCAGTGCCCGCGGGGCCCGCTCCTCCCGGCGCTTCCACGGGTTTGGTGCACAATCGGCCGATGCCTGCAGCGCCTCCCGCCACCGCCTCCGGCCCGCGTCCCAATCCCAGCCTGCGCGATCGCTTCAACGCGATGCGCAACGTGCCGCCGTTCCTGCGCCAGATCTGGGCCGCCAGCCCGGCGCTGAGCATCACCAGCCTGGGCCTGCGCCTGGTGCGCGCGTTCCTGCCGGTGGTGATGCTCTACATCGGCAAGCTGATCATCGACGAGGTGGTTCGGCTGGTCGGGCTGGGCGTGACGTTCGATTCGCTGGGCGGCGCCTGGCGCGGCGGGCTGCTGCAGCCGCTGATGTGGCTGCTGGTGGCGGAGTTCGCGCTGGCGATCCTGTCCGACCTGATCGGACGGCTGGTCAGCTACGCCGAGTCGCTGCTGTCGGAACTGTTCACCAACGCCACCAGCATCCGCCTGATGGAGCACGCGGCCACGCTGGACCTGGAGGACTTCGAGGACCCGGAGCTGCAGGACAAGCTGGACCGCGCCCGCCGCCAGACCATGGGCCGCAGCAACCTGATGACCCAGCTGTTCGGCCAGCTGCAGGACGCGATCACCGTGGTCAGCTTCGCCATCGGCCTGCTGGTGTACGCGCCGTGGCTGATCCTGCTGCTGGCGGTGGCGCTGATCCCGGCCTTCATCGGCGAGTCGCACTTCAACGCGCTGGGCTATTCGCTCAACTTCCAGTGGACCCCCGAGCGCCGCCAGCTGGAGTACGTGCGCCAGACCGGGGCCAGCGTGGAGAGCGCCAAGGAGGTCAAAATCTTCAACCTCCACCGGTTCCTGGTGGAGCGCTACCGGACCCTGGCCGAAGGCTTCTACCGGGCCAACCGCGCCCTCGCCCGCCGCCGCGCGTTCTGGGGCACGCTGCTGGCGGCGCTGGGCACGCTGGGCTACTACATCGCCTACGCCTACATCGCCTGGCGCACGGTGCGCGGCGACTTCACCATCGGCGACCTGACCTTCCTGGCCGGCAGCTTCCGGCGCCTGCGCCAGTTGCTGGAGGGGCTGCTGGTGGGCTTTTCGCAGGTGGCCAGCCAGGCGCTGTACCTGGACGACCTGTTCTCGTTCTTCGCGATCGAGCCGGAGATCCGCTCGCCCAAGAACCCGATTCCATTCCCGAAGCCGGTGCGCGAGGGCTTCGTATTCGAGAACGTGGGCTTCCGCTATCCGGACGCGGAGCGCTGGGCGCTGCGGAACCTGGATTTCGAACTGCGCGCGGGCGAGGTGCTGGCGCTGGTGGGCGAGAACGGCGCCGGCAAGACCACCCTGGTCAAGCTGCTGGCGCGGCTGTACGACCCCGACGAGGGCCGGATCCTGCTCGACGGCCGCGACCTGCGCGACTACGACCTGGACGAGGTGCGCGCCAACGTGGGGGTGATCTTCCAGGACTTCGTGCGCTACCACCTCACCGCGGGCGAGAACATCGGGGTGGGCCAGATCGACGCGATGGACGACCAGGCGCGGATCCGCGAGGCGGCGCGGCGGGCGATGGCCGACGAAGTGATCGACGAACTGCCAGGCGGCTACGACCAGCTGATCGGCCGGCGCTTCCGCACCGGCGTGGACCTGTCCGGCGGACAGTGGCAGAAGATCGCGATCGCCCGGGCCTACATGCGCGATGCGCAGGTGATGATCCTGGACGAGCCGACCGCGGCGCTGGACGCGCGCAGCGAGTTCGAGGTGTTCCAGCGCTTCAAGGAGCTGTCGGAGCAGCGCACGGCGGTGCTGATCTCGCACCGGTTCTCGAGCGTGCGGATGGCGGACCGGATATTGGTGATGGAACAGGGGCAGCTTGAGGCCTCGGGGACGCACGAGGAGCTGATGGCGGCGGGCGGGCGGTATGCGGAGCTGTTCGAGCTCCAGGCCGCCGGCTACCGGTAGCGCGGGCGGCCCGGCGGGGCGTGCCCCAAAGCGGGACACGCCGTGAATACGTCCATGTAGGCTTGTTGGCGACATCCATGTCGCCAACAGTCCCGCTTTGGGGCACGCCCCACCGGGCCCTCACGTTCGCGGTGGGGGTGGAGTGGCCGGTGCTCCACAGCGTCGACACATCGGCCCCGGCATGCTCGTCTTCGTCCATCCATGGTCGTCGAAGGGGAGTCAACGGCATGTCCAGCAGCGCAAGCCCGGAATCGAAGAAGCCCGCCGGGGGGCTGGCCCGCAAGGCGCAGATCCTCGGTTTCCTGCTCAAGTACCGCAATGCGGGGGTGTTCTCGTTTGAACTGGACGAGTCGGCGCTGGACGTGGATCTGCCGAAGGAGTCCGGCGACGACCGGCCGGAACGCTTCGTCGAAGACCTGGAGGCGCTGGGCCCCACCTTCGTCAAGATCGGCCAGTGGCTGTCGACGCGGCCGGACATGGTGCCCGCCGAGTACCTGGAGGCGCTGGAGCGCATGCAGGACGACGTGGCCCCCGAGGACTGGGACGCCGTGCACGCGGTGATTGAAGAGGAGCTGGGGGTCGAGCCGGAGCGGGTGTTCGTTTCCATCGACGAGCAGCCGCTGGGCTGCGCCTCGCTGGCCCAGGTGCATCGGGCGGTGCTGCGCGATGGCCGCGAGGTGGCGCTGAAGGTGCAGCGGCCGGGCATCGAGGCGCTGATCCGCGAAGATCTGGCGCTGCTGGCCGGGCTGGCCGAGCGCGCCGATCGCATGACCGACCTGGGGCGCCGGCTGCAGTTCGCCGACTGGGTGGGCGAGTTCCGGCGCGCGCTGCTGGCCGAACTGGACTACCGGATGGAGGCGCAGAACCTGGATCGGTTCGGCACCCACTTCGCCGAATACCCGGAGGTGTTCGTGCCCAGGCCGGTCTGGGATCTGACCCGGCCGCGGCTGCTGACCATGGAGCTGCTGCACGGCACCAAGGCCACCGACATCTCCGGGCTGCGCCGAACCGAGGAGGATCTGGGCGGGCTGGCATCGGCGCTGGTGCGCGCCTACCTGGATCAGGTGTTCGTGCACGGCGAGATCCACGCCGACCCGCACCCGGGCAACCTGCTGGTGACCGACGACGGCCGCCTGGCGCTGTTCGACCTGGGCATGGTGGCGCACGTGCCGCCGCGCCAGCGCGACCGCCTGCTCAAGCTGCTGTTCGCGGCCGTTGACGGGCGCGGCGAGGAGGCGGCGGCCGAGGCGATCGCCATGGGCACCCGGCTGGAGGACTTCGACGAGCCCCGCTACGTGCGCGAGATCTCCCAGCTGGTGGCCCGCTACGCCGCGCACTCGGACGCGCTGTCGATGTCGGAGGGCCGGCTGGTGCTGGACGTGGTGCGCCTGTCCACCGCCTGCGGGCTGCGCACCCAGGCCGAGCTGAGCCTGCTGGGCAAGGCACTGCTGAACCTGGAGCAGGTGGCGCGGGCGCTGGATCCGGAGCTGGACGTGAAGCAGGTGGTGGAAAGCCACCTGCAGAACGTGATGAGCGCGCGCCTGCGGCAGTCGTTCTCGCTGGCCAACCTGGCCAGCGAGGCGATGGAGCTGCAGGCTCTGGTGCGCGAGGCGCCGCGCAAGGTCGGCGACGTGCTGTCGCTGCTGGCCGACAACCGCATGCAGGTGCGGGTGGCCGGGCTGGAGGAGTCGCACCTGCTGGAAAGCCTGCACAAGATCGCCAACCGCATCACCGCCGGGCTGGTAACCGCGGCGCTGATCGTGGGCGCGGCACTGATGATGGGCGTGGAGGGCGGGCCGCGGCTATTCGGCTACCCGGCCATCGCCCTGGCGCTGTTCACGGTGGCGGCCGGGATCGGGCTGGCAATCGTGTTCCGGGCCCTGGCCAGCGACCGCAAACCCAGGCCCCGGGAGGAGAACGCCCCGCGCTGAACGGATAGAATGGTCGGCCCCGCGTCAGACAAGCCGGTACCGCATGAGCTCCCCCTACGGCACTGAGACCGTGCTGGATGTCCGCCACTGGACGGACGACTATTTCAGCTTCACCACCACCCGCGACGACGGCTTCCGTTTCGAGAACGGCCAGTTCGTCATGCTCGGGCTGGATCTGCCCCGCGCCGACGGCAGCGGCACGAAGCCGCTGATGCGCGCGTATTCGATCGCCAGCGCCAACTGGGAGGAGCAGCTGGAGTTCTTCAGCATCAAGGTGCCCAACGGCCCGCTGACCTCCAGGCTCAAGGACATCAAGCCCGGCGACCAGGTGCTGATCGGGCGCAAGCCCACCGGCACCCTGCTCATCCACGACCTGCACCCGGGCCGCAACCTGTACCTGATCGGCACCGGCACCGGCCTGGCGCCGTACCTGGCGGTGGTCAAGGATCCGGAGACCTGGGAGCGGTTCGAGCGGGTGGTGCTGTGCCACGGCGTGCGCCACGCCGCCGACCTGGCCTACCGCGACTACATCGTCAACGAGCTGCCGCGCCACGAGCTGCTGGGCGAGGTGATCGCCGACAAGCTGCATTACTTCCCCTCGGTGACCCGCGAGCCGTTCGAGTTCAACGGCCGCGACCACCGCGGCCGCCTGACCACGCTCATGGACAGCGGGCAGATGATGGAAACCCTGGGCCTGGAGCCGCTGGATCCGCAGCACGACCGCGCCATGATCTGCGGCAGCCCACAGGTGCTGGCCGACTTCCGCAGCCTGCTGGACGCACGCGGCTTCACCGCCGCGCCGCGCATCGGGGTGCCCGGCGAGTACGTGTTCGAACGCGCCTTCGTGGAGAAGTAGCGCGCGCGGCCCGCGGGGCCGCCGCTATACTGCGCGCATCAAGACAAGCGGGGTTCCCCAACATGAAGATCCTGGTCGCCGTGGACGGCAGCGAGATCAGCCTGCGCGCCGTGAAGTTCGTCATCAGCCTCAACCGCGAGCTGGCCAAGCCCGCAAAGGTGACGCTGCTGGCGGTCGATCCGCCGCCGTTCCCGGGCGTGGAAACACGCATCGGCGCCGCGGCCACCCGCCAGCTGCACGAAGAGTCGCTGCAGCGCTGCCTCAAGGACGCCCGGCGCTCGCTCTCGCGGGCCAAACTCGAACTCGACGAGCGCGGCGAAGTCGGCGAGATCGCGCCGACCATCCTGTCGGTGGCCAAGAAGGAGCGCGTGGACCTGATCGTGCTCGGCTCGCACGGCCGCGGCGGGGTCAAGGGCATGCTGCTGGGCTCGGTGTCGAGCAAAGTCATCGCCCAGAGCGAAATCCCGGTCACCATCGTGCGCTGAACCGGCGTTCCGCCAATCCGGGGCGCGCCGGGTACGCGCCCCGCGGCAACGGGCCCGTGCCATAGGTCACGGGACGAAGCCGCCGCCGCTGCGCTAAAATGGAAGGGTTGTCCATTTCGCAGGATGTGCACCACATGAAGAAGACCGGCCTTACCCTGGCGCTTGCCGCCGCCCTCGGACTCGGCGTCAGCGCCTGCAGTGCCGACAGTGCCACCACCAGCGACGCCAGCGGGCAGAACGAGCAGCAGGTGGCCGAATTCAACCAGGACAATCCGTTCGCGGTGAAGAGCGAGCTGCCCCTGCAGTACCCGCACTTCGATCGGATCCAGGACGAGCACTTCGCCCCGGCGTTCGACGCCGGCATGGCCGAACAGCTGGCCGAGATCGACGCGATCGCCAACAACGCCGAAGACCCGACCTTCGAGAACACCATCCTGGCGCTTGAAACCTCGGGCGAGACCCTGGGCCGCGCCACCCGCGTGTTCTTCAACCTGGTCGGCACCGATACCAACGACGCCCGCCGCCAGCTGCAGGCCGACTACTCGGCGAAGTTCGCCGCCCACCGCGACGCGATCTCGCTCAACCCGGCCCTGTTCTCCCGCATCGAAGCGCTCTACAACCAGCGCGACTCGCTGGGCCTGGACGCCGAAGGCGTGCGCCTGGTCGAGCGCTACTACACCGATTTCGTCCGCTCCGGCGCCGCCCTGTCGGACGACCAGAAAGCACGGATGAAGGAAATCAACGCCGAGCTGGCCAACCTGGGCACGCAGTTCAGCCAGAACGTGCTGGCCGAGGTCAATGATTCGGCGGTCATCGTCGACACCGCCGAGGAGCTGGATGGGTTGACCCCGGCGCAGATCAGTGCCGCGGCCGACGCCGCCGCCTCGCGCGGCCACGAAGGCAAGTACGCCATCACCCTGCTCAACACCACCGGCCAGCCGCCGAACTCCTCGCTGACCAACCGCGACGTGCGCCAGCGCGTCCACGAGGCCTCGGTGATCCGCGGCGCGCGCGGCAACGAGTGGGACAACCGGGAAATCCTGTCGCAGGTGGTGACCCTGCGCGACGAGCGTGCCCGCATGCTCGGCTACCCGAACCACGCCACCTACAGCCTCGAGCAGTCCACCGCCGGCACCCCCGAGGCGGTCAACGACATGCTCGGCCAGCTGGCCCCCGCCGCGGTCGCCAACGCCAGGCGCGAGGCGGAGAAGCTGCAGGCGATGATCGACCAGGAGCAGGCCGCCAAGGGCGAAGCCGGCTTCCAGCTCGAGCCCTGGGACTGGTCGTTCTACACCGAGAAGGTGCGCCAGGCCGAGTACGACTTCGACGAGTCCCAGCTCAAGCCCTACTTCGAGATGATGAACGTGCTGGAAAACGGCGTGCTCCACGCCGCCACCGAGCTGTACGGCATCACCTTCCAGGAGCGCACCGACCTGCCCAAGTACCACGCCGACACCTGGGTGTACGACGTGTTCGACCACGACGGCTCGCAGCTGGCGATCTTCATCTTCGACCCGTACGCGCGTGACTCCAAGCGCGGCGGCGCATGGATGAACTCGTACGTCTCGCAGTCGCACCTGGAGGACACCAAGCCGGTGGTGGCCAACCACCAGAACATCACCAAGCCGCCGGCGGGTGAGCCGACCCTGCTGACCTGGGACGAGGTCACCACCATGTTCCACGAGTTCGGCCATGCGCTGCACGGCATGTTCTCGGACGTGGAGTACCCGTACTTCTCGGGCACCAGCGTACCGCGCGACTTCGTCGAGTTCCCCTCGCAGGTCAACGAGATGTGGGCCGACTGGCCGTCGATCCTGGCCAACTACGCCAAGCACCACGAGACCGGCGAGGCGATGCCGCAGGAACTGCTGGACAAGGTCGTCGCCACGGCCAAGTTCAACCAGGGTTTCGCCACAACCGAGTACCTGGGCGCCGCGATCATCGACCAGGCGCTGCACCAGGCCGCGACCGGCGACATCCCCTCGGCCGACCAGGTGCAGGAGTTCGAGGCCGCCGCGCTTGCCGCCGCCGGCATCGACTTCGCCCCGGTGCCGCCGCGCTACAAGCTGCCCTACTTCAGCCACATCATGGGCGGCTACTCGGCCGGCTACTACGCCTACATCTGGTCGGAGGTGCTGGACGCCAACACGGTCAAGTGGATCGAGGACAACGGCGGCCTGACCCGCGAGAACGGCGACCGCTTCCGCGCCACCCTGCTCTCGCGCGGCGGCACGAAGGAAGCGCTGGATCTGTTCCGCGACTTCTCCGGCGGCGAGCCGGACATCCAGCCGCTGCTGGAAAAGCGCGGACTGGTCGACCCGTCGAACTGATCCCCGCGATCACGCCGTGAAGCGAAAACCGCCCGGAGGAATCCGGGCGGTTTTTTTTGTGGTGACCCTGTGCGTTGGCTTTATGTGGTGAGCCCTGCCACCGCGCACAACGACTAGCATTGCATCATGTCCATGCCCACACCGACGAGGGAACAGAGCCGGGCCGACGCCGCCCTGCTGGCCGAATGGCTGGCACGGTACGAGCGCGTGTTCGTGCTGACCGGGGCCGGCTGCAGCACGGGTTCCGGGATTCCCGACTACCGCGACGCGGCCGGCCAGTGGAAGCGGCCCGCACCGGTCACCTTCCAGGCGCTCACCGGTGATCCGGCGGTGTACCGGCGCTACTGGGCGCGCGGCCACGTCGGCTGGCCGAAGTTCAAGAGCGCCCGGCCCAACGCCGCCCACCATGCGCTCGCCGAACTTGGGCATGCCGGGCCGGTGCACACGCTGGTCACCCAGAACGTCGACCGGCTGCACCAGCGTGCCGGGAGCCCGGAGGTCATCGACCTGCACGGCCGGCTCGACGCCGTGGTCTGCCTGGGCTGCGGCGCGCGCAGCGATCGCGATGCGCTGCAGGCGCTGATGGAGGACGGCAACCCCGGCTGGGATCCCGGCCCCGCCGCGTTCGCGCCGGACGGCGACGCCGACATCGCCGCCGAAGCCGAAATCGCCTACCGCCCGCCGCGGTGCCCGGCCTGCGATGGCCTGCTCAAGCCGGACGTGGTGTTCTTCGGCGAGAACGTTCCGCGCGAACGCCTCGCCGTGGCGCTGGGGGCGCTGGAACAGGCCGACGCGATGCTGGTCGCCGGCTCGTCGCTGATGGTCTATTCCGGCTTCCGCTTCGCCCGGCTGGCCCACGAAAGCGGCAAGCCGCTGGCCATCCTCAACCGCGGCGCGACCCGCGCCGACGCGCTGGCCACCCTGCGCCTGGACGGCGAAGTGGGTGCCACCCTCGGCCAGGCGGCCGCGGCAATGCCGGCGACCCGGGAGGACTCGGCTCAGCGCGGCGCAACGTAGCCGCCGGGCACGCCTTCGGGCGAGAGCACGATCTGCCAGGCGTGGTTGCGGCGGGCGCGGAAGCTGGCCATGGATCCGGCCAGGTAGAAGCGCCACATGCGCCGGAAGCGCTCGTCATAGTGCGCTGGAAGCCCTTCCCACGCCGCTTCGATGTTGTCGCGCCAAGCCTGCAGGGTGCGGTCGTAATCGGCGCCGAAGTTGTGCCAGTCCTCGATCACGAACCTGCGCTCCAGCGCGCGCGTGACCTGCGCGGCCGAGGGGATCATCGAGTTGGGAAAGATGTACTTCGCGATCCACGGGTCGGTGCGGTTGCGCGACACGTTGCCGCCGATCGTGTGCAGCAGCATCAGTCCGTCGCGCTCCAGCCTGCGCCGCGCCACCCTGAAGAACGTCCGGTAGTTGCGCACCCCCACGTGCTCGAACATGCCGACCGACACGATCCGGTCGAAGCGTTCGCCGGGCTCGCGGTAATCCTGCAGCCGGATCTCCACCGGCAGCCCGTCGCACAGCTGGCGCGCGTACTTGGCCTGCTCGCGCGATATCGTGAGCCCCACGCCCGAGACCCCGTAGCGCTCGGCCGCGAACTTCAGCATCTCGCCCCAGCCGCAGCCGATGTCCAGAAGCCGCATGCCCGGCTCCAGCCCCAGCTTGCGGCAGCACAGATCCAGCTTGGCTTCCTGCGCCTCGTCCAGGCTGGACGCATCGCGCCAGTAGCCGCAGCTGTAGACCAGGCGCGTGCCGAGCATGGCTTCGTACAGGTCGTTGCCCAGGTCGTAGTGGCGCTCGCCGACCACGTAGCTGCGCCGGCCGCGCTGGCGGTTGAGCAGCCATGCGCCCAGGCCGTCGGCGACCTCGCCGGCCCCGTGCACGCGCGCGTCCAGGCGGGCCTGCATCAGCCGCAGCAGCAGTCCGTCGAGCGACGCCACGTCCCACCACCCGTCCATCCAGGATTCGCCCAGGCCGAGCGAGCCCTCCCCCAGCAGGCGCGGGTACAGGCGGCTGTCGTGAACCTGCATGTCCCAGTCGCGGTCGCCGCCGATGCGCACGTCGGCCTCGTCCAGCAGCGCACGCACGCGCCGCCCGAAACGATCCTCGTTCTCCATGCCCACCCCTTGGATCAGCGAAGCAGGAAAGTCCCGGGCACCATACCAGCGGCGGCAGATTGCTTCAGCCGCCGGCGAACAGCCCCCGGTACTGTTCGGACACGTGCGGCAGCAGCACGTCCGCGGGCACCACCACGTAATGGGTGCCGTCCGAGTACGGCCCCACCTGGTAGGGCGGGAACACGAAGCGCAGCGCGCTGATCCGCTCCGAGGCGTCCATCTGCGGCTCGAAATGGGCGAAGTTGTCCGGATCCGGGGTGGAGCCCTCCTCGATCATCCGGCCCGACGTGCGCAAGACCTGCTGGCGCTCATCCGGCTCGAGATCCCAGGCATCCATCCGCTCGTACAGTTCGGCGTTGAGCTGCTCGCGCACGTAGCCGGAAAGCGCGCGCCAGCCATCGGGGCCGGCCATCAGATCCTGCGCCGTCAGCATGCGATCCCGCTCCGGCAGCCACACGAAGCGCGCCACCAGCGGATTGCCGTGGGCGCCGCCGGTATAGCTGCTGCCGTCGGCCGCCACCGCCACCACGCGCGGGGTTTCCACCAGCATGGCGAAGTCCAGCGCGAGGTCGTACGGTGCGCGCGGCCGGCCTTCGCCCAGGCTGGCGACGGCCTCGTCCAGGTCGGCGCGGGCGGCGCGGGCGTACGCATCCAGTTCCACCGCAAGGCCCGGATACGCGCGGGCGGCCTCGGGATAGCTGATGCCCACGAGGAAGCGCGGATCGCGCTCCATCACGTCTTCAAGGGTGGGCGCCACGGCGGTATCGGAGGCCACCGGCTCCGCGGGGGCCTGCGCGCCGACGGGCACCTCGGCCGCGCCGGTGGCCGGCGGCCCGGCCCCGTCATCCTGACCGCACCCCGCCATCGCCAACGCGGCGGCCATGCACAGCAACCAGCCCCGAGCCTTCATCCGCCACCCCCTCTGTCCATATCCACGAGTACGTACCGAGCAGGCAGGATAGGCCGGCAGGTGTGACGAATCGGACAAGGCAGGCAAAGAAAAACCCGGCCGAAGCCGGGTTTTCCTGGTACATCCGGTTGCGCCGGAATTACATCGGCTCGACTTCGTCGGCCTGCAGGCCCTTCTGGCCCTGCACCACCTTGAAGGAGACCTGCTGGCCTTCCTGCAGGGACTTGAAGCCGGTGCCCTGGATCGAACGGAAGTGGACGAAGACGTCCTGGCCGCTCTCAGGGGTGATGAAGCCGAAGCCCTTGGCGTCGTTGAACCACTTGACGGTACCGGTCTGACGATCAGACATGTTGTTACTCCTTGGAAACACAGTGTTGGTTTGGACACGGCCCGCGCAATGCGGTGCCGCGACTGTCTAGCAAGGGGTAACGCGAAAGCGATGGAGCGGATCGTCCCGACCGGCCGGAGCCAACCGTGCAACTTCTAGATCTACCGCATCGGAGCCACGATGTACCGTGATCCCGGCTTTGAACAGTGAGCGCACAATACCCTACTTTGTCCCACAAGTGTGAATGGGCGGTGCTGCAGTGCAGCGAGCCCCGGGCGGCCCCGAAACCCGCCGCACGCGGCGGTTTCGCCGCGGCTCAGTCGCCGCCCTTGCCGTCCCGCTTGCCCTGGTTGATGCGGCCGCGGGTACCGGCGCTGCCGTGGATGGCCGGCATGCGGCTGGCCGCGGCCTGCAGCTCCTCGGCCCGGTGGGCGGCGGCGGCGCTCTGGAATCCCTCCGAGCCGACCTGCCCGCCGTGGGCGGTGGCATCCTGCCAGGGCCTGGGCTGGCGCGCCTGCTCCTGCTTGGCCTCCAGCACCTTGCGGGTGCTGCGCAGCGCCTGCTTCGGGGTGACCTTCTTTTTCGCCGCGGGGGTCTTCTTTGCGGCCTTTCTGGCGGCGTTCCTGGCGACCTTCTTCGCAGTCTTTTTCGCCGTTTTACCGACGGTCTTCTTTGCGACCTTCTTCGTGGCCTTGCTGGCGGCTTTCCTGACGGCCTTCTTGGCAACCTTCTTGGCCGCCTTCTTCGCCACCGTCTTCTTTGCGGCCTTCTTGGCGATCTTCTTTGTGGCCTTCTTGGCGGTCTTCTTCGCCACGGCCGCCTTCTTCCGCTCGGCGGCAGCCTCTTCCTTCTCGCGCTTCTTCGCGTCCTTCAGTCCGGCTTCAAAGCGCTTGAGGATGTCGGCCATGATCGCGGCCTTGTCCTTGCTGCGCTGGTTGGCGGTTCCGCTGGCTCCGCGCTTGCTGCCGGTGCGCGCGCGCGAGGCCAGCTTCTGCCGGCGCACCAGGTCGCGGCTGCGGTCGCGGGCGCTGCGGGCGCGGGTAATGCGGGTATCGAGCTGGGACGCGGTGAAGCCCCGCAGCGCGTTCTGCCTGCTGTCGTCGTAAAGCTGCATCTCGCCCTTGTTGAGCAGGGCGGTCGCTTTTGCACGGGTGATCTGCATCGTTCCTCCTGTGGGTTCCACGGCCCCGGGCCGCTCACGTTTGCCTGCCACTGCAATATCACAGCCGGCCTGCAGGCGTGATGATCGTCCTCAGGGATTGAGCAGGCGCTCCAGGAACGTGGTGGCCACCCGCGGCTCCAGCAGCACCGTGAACAGCATGCCGTAGACAGCACCCCACAGGTGGGCGCTGTGGTTGACGTTGTCCCCGCCCTGGCGATCCATCCAGATGCTGTAGCCGATGTAGAAGGCGGCGAACACGAACGCGGGGATGCCGATCGGGATCGGGAAGATGAACAGCTTCTCCCACGGCGCCAGCAGCACGAAGGAGAACAGCACCGCCGACACCGCGCCCGAGGCCCCGAGGCTGCGGTAATTCGCATCCTTCTGGTGGCGCATGTAGGTGGGCAGGATCGCCACCAGGATCGCCGACAGGTAGAAGGCCAGGTACCCCAGCGAGCCGATGCGCTGGGAGAAGAACTGCTCCATCACCCGGCCGAAGAAGAACAGGGTGATCATGTTGAACAGCAGGTGCATCCAGTCGGCGTGGATGAAGCCGTGGGTGACCAGGCGCTCGTACTGGCGGTGGCGGTTGATCGCCGGCGGCCACAGGATCAGCCGCGCCATCAGGCTCCGGTCGTTGAACGCGCGCCAGGACACGAACACGGTGACGCCGATGATGGCAAGGGTGACGATCGATTCCATGGGCGGCGTTCGCAGGATGCAGGCGGGTGCATGTTACAGGGCCGGCGCCGTCCGGCAGGGTGGCTTGCGGCTGTCGCGCCGGGCGGAAACAGGCATCATTCCCGGCTTGTTCCCCGCAGGCCCGGCCGATGTCCCAGTCCAAGTCCACCCTTCGCGCCCTCCCCGTCCTGCTGCTGGCGCTGGCGTTTAGCGCTCCGGCGTCCGCGGCGCCCACGCAGCCGCTGGTCACCCACGCCGAACGCAGCGGCTTCGCCGAGACCGGGCGCTACGACGAAGTCATCGCGATGTGCGATGCGTTCGCCGCGGCCCGTCCGGACATGGTGCGCTGCTTCGATTTCGGCACCAGTCCGGAGGGCCGGCCGATGAAGGCGCTCGCCATCACCCGCACCGGCGCGCTGGATGCCGCGCGGGCCCGCGAGGGCGGCCATCCGGTGGTGCTGGTGCAGGGCGGCATCCACCCCGGCGAGGCCGATGGCAAGGACGCCGGGTTCCTGCTCCTGCGCGAGATGCTCGAGGGCGGCGCGGCCACCGACAGCCTGCAACACCTGGTGTGGCTGTTCGTGCCGGTGTTCAACGTCGACGGCCACGAGCGCTTCGAAGCCTGGAGCCGCCCCAACCAGCGCGGCCCGCGCGAGTCGGGCTGGCGCGCCACCGCGCAGAACCTCAACCTCAACCGCGACTACGCAAAGGCCGATTCACCCGAGATGCAGGCGATGCTGCGCCTGGTCAACGCCTGGGATCCGCTGGTGCAGGTGGATCTGCACGCCACCAACGGGGCGCAGTTCGAACACGACATCGCGATCCAGGTCGAGCCGCTGCACGCCGGCGACGAGGCGCTGCGCGCGATCGGCCGCGACTTCCGCGACGGCGTGATGGACGACCTCGCCGCGCAGGGCTCGCTGCCGCTGCCGTTCTATCCGTCTCTGGCGGAATACGACAACCCGGAGTCCGGCTTCGTCGACGGCGTGTACCCGCCGCGTTTTTCCACCGGCTACTTCCTGCTGCGCAACCGGCTGTCGATGCTGGTGGAGACGCACTCGTGGAAGGCGTATCCCGAGCGCGTGCGCACCACCCGCAACACCATCGCCTCGGTGCTCGACCACGTCGCCCGCCACGGCAGCGACTGGCTGCGGGCCGCACGCCAGGCCGACGCCCGCGCCGCCGGCCTGGGCGGGCAAACCGTCGCGCTGGACTACGAGGCCACCGAGCGCGTCCGCATGATCGACTTCCGCGGCTACGCCTGGTCGCGCACCCCGTCGGATGTCTCCGGCGCCCCGATGACCCGCTACGACGAAACCACCCCGCAGGTCTGGCACGTGCCGCTGCGCGACGAACTGGTGCCCTCGCGCACCGCGCAGGCGCCGCGCGGCGGCTACGTCGTCCCCGCCGCCCACGCCGACTGGGTCGCCCCCCATCTTGAGCTGCACGGCGTGCGCTACACCCGGCTGCCCGACGCCCTGGAGCAGGCGGAGCTGGACACCTTCCGCGCCAGCGGCTGGACGCCCGCGGCTGCGTCGATGGAAGGCCACCAGCGCATGGCGTTCGAAGGCCGGTGGGCGGGCGAACGCCGCGACGTCCCGGCCGGGAGCCTGTTCGTGCCGATCGCACAGCCGGGCGCGCGGCTGGTGATGGCGCTGTTCGAGCCGCAGGCGCCGGACTCGCACGCGGCCTGGGGCCGCTTCAACGCCCACTTCGAACGCAAGGAATACATGGAGGCCTACGTGGCCGAAGCGGTCGCCCGCGAGATGCTGGCGGCCGACCCGGCGCTCAGGCGCGAGTTCGAGCAGCGCCTGCGCGAGGACGAGGCCTTTGCCGGCAGCGCGCGCGCCCGCCTGGAGTTCTTCCATCGCCGCCACCCGTCCTGGGACGAGCGCCTGGGCCTGTACCCGGTCTACCGCGCCGACTGGACGCCCTGATCCGGTGCCCGGGGTTATGCTCGCCAGGGTGCGCTGACGCGCCCCGACCGTAGAACCAGGGAGCATTTCCATGCCTGCAGGATCAATCCCATCCATCCGCCTGCTGCCCGCGGCGACGCTGGCCGCGGTGCTGGCGGCCTGCCAGCCGTCCGCGCCGCCCACGCCGGACTCCATGCCGGACACCGCCTCCGAGGCCCCGGCAACCGAAGCCGCGGCGCCCGGGCCGCTCGACGGGCCCGCCTCCGGGGAGCGGTTCAACTTCCAGTGCGGGGAACTCGCGCTCGGCGCCACCTTCGACCAGCAGGCCGACGTAGTGCGGCTGTCCTTCTCCGGCCGGCGCCTGGAGCTGCCGATCGCGGTATCGGCTTCCGGCGCGCGCTACGCCGACGATGCCGGCAACGAGTTCTGGGGCAAGGGCATGGACAGCGCCAGCCTGACCCTGGCCGGGGAGCCACGCCGTGACTGCACCCGCAGCGACCGCGCCTCGCCGTGGGACACGGCGGCCGACAGCGGGGTGGACTATCGCGCCGTCGGCCAGGAGCCTGGCTGGCTGGTGGAGGTGATGGAAGGCGAAGGCGACCAGGGGCCATCGCTGACCGCGCACCTGGACTATGGCCAGCGCCTGCTCGAAGCCGCAGGCCTGCAACGCGAGGGCGACAGCTGGCGCGGCCAGGCCGCGGACGGTGCCGACATCGAGCTCACGGTAGAGGAGCGCGAATGCGCCGACCCGATGAGCGGCGAGCGCTTCCGCACCGCCGCCAGCCTGGTCGTCGACGGGCAGCGCTACGAAGGCTGCGGCGCCTGGCTGTCGGCTGACTGATCAGCCGCCCGAGGCGCTCTCCAGCGCTTCCCAGCGCGCGTAGGCCTGGTCGAGTTCGGCCTGCGCCTGGGCAAGCTCGGCGTTGTGGGCGGTCACGGCGTCGGCCTGCTGGCGGAAGAAGCCGGGGTCGCCCATGGCCGCGGTGAGTGCGGCCACGCGCGTTTCCAGCGCTTCGATCGTGGCCGGCAGCTGCTCCAGCTCGCGCGTCTCGCGGTAGCCGAGCTTTTTCCGTGCCGGTGCCGGAGCGGGCGCGGGAGCGGCGGGCGGCGGCGCGGGGTTTTTCCGCGCCAGGGCCTGCGCGGTGCCCGGGTCGGGCTGCGCGCGCAGCCACGACGCGTCGCCCTGGCGCAGCCAGTCGCTGTAGCCGCCGACGTACTCGCCTACCCGCCCATTGCCTTCCATCGCCAGCACCGAGGTCACCACGTTGTCGAGGAAGTCGCGGTCGTGGCTGACCAGCAGCAGGGTGCCGGGGTAGTCGGCGAGCAGCTCCTCCAGCAGCTCCAGGGTTTCCACGTCCAGGTCGTTGGTGGGCTCGTCGAGCACCAGCAGGTTGGACGGCTGCGCGAACAGCTTGGCCAGCAGCAGCCGGTTGCGCTCGCCGCCCGAGAGCCGGGTGATCGGCGCGCGCGCGCGTTCGGGGGTGAACAGGAAGTCCTGCAGGTAGCCGATGGCGTGCTTGCGGGCGCCGTTGATCTCCACGAATTCGCGGCCCTCGGCCACGTTCTCCAGCGCGTTCCAGTCCTCACGCAGGGTGTCGCGGTACTGGTCGAAGTACGCCACCTGCAGCCGGGTGCCGATGCGCACCGTCCCCTGCTGCGGCTCAAGCTCGCCCAGCAGCAGGCGCAGCAGGGTGGTCTTGCCGCTGCCGTTGGCGCCGATCAGCCCGATCCGGTCGCCGCGCAGGATGGTGGTGGAGAGATCGCGCACCAGCGCCCGTTCGCCGTACGAGAACGACACGTCCTTCAGCTCGACGACCTTCTTCCCCGAGGCCTCGCCCTGCGCCGCCTGCATGCGCACGTTGCCCGTCTGCTCGCGTCGCGCGGCGCGCTCCAGGCGCATCGACTGCAGGCGCCGCACCCGGCCCTCGTCGCGGGTGCGGCGGGCCTTGATGCCCTGCCGGATCCACGCTTCCTCCTGGGCCAGCAGTTTGTCGAAGCGCGCGTTCTGCTGCGCCTCCGCGTTCAGGCGCTCCTCGCGCCGGCGCTGGTAGTTGTCCCAGTCGCCCGGCCAGTCGGTCGCCTGGCCGCGGTCGATCTCGATGATGCGGGTGGCCAGCGCGCGCAGGAAGCGGCGGTCATGGGTGACGAAGACCAGCGCGCCCGGCCAGTTGCGCAGGAACTCCTCCAGCCAGTGGATGGCGGCGATGTCCAGGTGGTTGGTGGGCTCGTCCAGCAGCAGCACCGCGGGCTCGGACACCAGCGCGCGGGCCAGCAGCACCCGGCGCTTGAGGCCGCCGGACAGGCGGGTGAACTCGGCTTCGCCGTCCAGGCCCAGCCGATCCAGGGTGGATTCCACCCGCTGATCCAGGCCCCAGCCGCCGGCCGCCTCGATCCGCGCCTGGGCAGCGGCCAGGGCGTCGGTATCGACCGGGTCGGCATGTGCCAGGCGGTGGAACTCGGCCAGCACCGCGCCCAGCTCGCCCGCGCCCGCAGCGACCACGTCGAACACGCTGCCCGCCGCGCCCGCCGGCACCTCCTGCTCCAGCCGCGCCACGCGGGCACCGTCGGCCACCCGCACCTGACCATCGTCGGGGGCCAGCTCGCCGGACATCACCCGCATCAGGGTGGATTTGCCGGCGCCGTTGCGGCCGATCAGGGCCACCCGCTCGCCGGCGCCGATCGACAGGCCCACCTGTTCGAGCAGCAGCGGCCCGCCGACGCTGACGTCGACGCCTTCAAGTGTGATCAGGGACATGCGTCCATTCTACCGGGGCCGGTAGGGCAAGCCCTAGCTGGCGGCCGCGGCGTTCATTGGTTTGAATCGGGGCACTGGATCCTGGCGCCTCCCGCATGGATGGAGGCCCCCCCGAAGGAGCAACCGCATGGCCGTTTCCCCCGTCAGCAACAGCATCGCGCCCACCCTGCCCGCCGACAGTTCCGCCCACCGGGTGGTCTTCGGCGACACCATGTGGGCGATCGCCGCGCAGGCCGGCGTTTCCCTGCAGGCGCTGATCCAGGCCAATCCGCAGGTGCTCAACCCGGATCTGATCTATCCCGGCGACCAGATCCAGATCCCCGGCGGTGGTGGCGCTGGCGGCGGCGGGCACGAGGCGTCCCCTGCCAGCTTCGCCGCAACTCCCGTTTCCGGAGCCGACCCGCTCACCGGCGCCGGCTCCGCCAACGGCGTCAGCGCCGAACAGCTGATGCAGATCGTCCCCACCCTGGATGCGGGCCAGGCGCCGGCAATCGCGCAGAACCTCAACGCCGCCATGGCCGAGGCCAACATCAACACGCCGCAGCAGCAGGCCATGTTCATCGCCCAGCTCGCGCACGAGAGCGGCGGCTTCCGGTACATGGAAGAGATCGCCAGCGGCGCCGCGTACGAGGGCCGTTCGGATCTGGGCAACACCCAGCCCGGCGACGGCGTGCGCTACAAGGGCCGCGGCTACATCCAGGTGACCGGTCGCTACAACTATGCCCAGGCCGGCGAAGCGCTTGGCCTGGATCTGGTCAACAATCCGGCTCTGGCCGCGCAGCCCGAAAACGCCGCGCGCATCGCCGCCTGGTACTGGACAAGCCGCGACATCAACGAGGCCGCCAACAGCGGCGACTTCGTGCAGGTCACGCGCCTGATCAACGGCGGCACCAACGGACTGGCCGACCGCCAGGCTTATTACGCGCGTGCGCAGGCCGCCCTGGCCTGAGCACCCGCGGACGATTCCGGATTCGAGATTCCCTGAATCGCGACGCCTTCAGGAACTGCACGAAAGCATCGAACACCCCGCCCGCTCCCGCGCCCACTCCGGCCGGCGGGCGGCATACGCCTCGCGTCCCGGCTGCTCCCGGTACGGTTCGCCCAGTACCTGCATCAGCGCGTGCACCCCGCCGTCGTCACCCTGCTCGGCGCGGTCGATCGCCTGCTGGAGCAGCCAGTTGCGCGGCACGTAGAGCGGATTGGCGGCCTCCATCAATTCACTGCGCCGCGCGGGCGGCAGCGGATCCTCCTGCACCCGGGCCGCGTAACGGCCCAGCCAGTCATCGAATTCCCCGCGGGCCGCTTCCAGCTTCGCGGAGTCGTAGAAGGCATGCTCCAGCCCCCGCAGCGAGGGCGCCTGCGGATCAAGGGAAGACAGGCCACGGAAGAACAGCGTCATGTCCACCTCGCCCTGCGCCATCAGCGTGCGCAGCTGCGCCAGCAGCCCGTCGTCCTCTTCCCCACGCCACTGCGACAGGCCCAGCTTGCGCGCCTGCATGTCGCGGTCGGCATCGTTGAACGCCTCGGCGTAGCGATCCAGCCCCGCCTGCAGCGGCGCCGCATCGGCGAACAGCGGCGACAGCGCCTGCGCCAGCCGCGAGAGGTTCCAGTGCGCCACCCGCGGCTGCCAGCCGAAGCGGTAGCGCCGCCCCTGCGCGTCGGTGGTGTTGGGCGTCCAGTCGGGATTGAAATCCTCGATCCAGCCGTAGGGCCCGTAATCGATCGTCAGCCCCAGGATCGACATGTTGTCGGTGTTGAGCACGCCGTGGACGAAGCCCACCCGCATCCAGTGCGCCACCAGCACCGCCGTACGCTCGCACACCTGCCTGAACCAGTCCGCGTACAGCCTCTCGCCGCCGCCCCGCAGGTGCGGAAAGTCGCGCCGGATGCAGAAGTTGACAAGCCCCTGCAGCAGTCCGGTGTCCCCGCGTGCGTACGGCAGCTCGAAGGTGCCGAAGCGGATGAACGACGGCGCCATCCGGCACACCACCGCCCCCGGCTCGTTGCGCGGGTGGCCGTCATAGAACATGTCGCGCTCCACCGCCTCGCCGGTGGCGACCAGGCTCAGCGCGCGCGTGGTTGGCACGCCCAGCTGGTGCATGGCCTCGCTGCAGACGAACTCGCGGATCGAGGAGCGCAGCACCGCCCGGCCATCGCCCATGCGCGAGTACGGCGTCCTGCCCGCGCCCTTGAGCTGCAGCTCCCAGCGCTCGCCTGCGGCGGTAACCGCCTCGCCCAGGCTGATCGCCCGCCCGTCACCAAGCTGGCCTGCCCAGTTGCCGAACTGGTGACCACCGTAATTGGCTGCGAACGGCTCCATCCCCGGCAGGACGGCGTTGCCTCCGAACAGCAGGGCGAACTCCGGCGACGCCACCTCGGCCTCTGAAAACCCCAGCGCTTGCGCCATCTGCGGCGAATGCGCCACCAGCCGCGGCGCCGCCACCGGCGTGGGCTCCACCCGCGACCAGGCCGCCCCGTGCACTTGGCGCAGCCGCGGCCCAGCCTCCGGATCACCGGGAAGCTCGCGCAGGAACGCGTTGTCGAATCCGAGCGGATGCATCGCCGGCACCCTACCACCCGCCCGCTGACCGGCCGCTGCCGGCCAGCACACACGGGCCGCGAAATCACCGGCTCCGCCCGCATTCACGCGCTGCGCGTAAAATGACGCGGCCAGAACGGCCGCTCCCCCGGCGCCGATGCACCCACGCCGATGAGCGCTGACACCCCCAACATCCGTTTTTCCGACCTTGCCCTGCCCGAGCCGCTGATGCGGGCGCTGGCCGACGTCGGCTACGAATCCCCCTCGCCGATCCAGGCCGCCACCATCCCGCCGCTGCTGCAGGGCCGCGACGTGCTCGGCCAGGCCCAGACAGGCACCGGCAAGACCGCCGCCTTCGCCCTGCCCATCCTGGCGCAGCTGGATGCCAGCGCGCGCAAGCCCCAGGCGCTGGTGCTGGCCCCGACCCGCGAGCTGGCCATCCAGGTCGCCGAGGCATTCCAGACCTATTCAAAGCACCTGCCCGGCTTCCAGGTGCTGCCGGTCTACGGCGGCCAGGGCTACGGCCAGCAGCTGTCGGCGCTGCGCCGCGGCGTGCAGGTGGTGGTCGGCACTCCCGGGCGGGTGATCGACCACCTCGAACGCGGCACCCTGGATCTGTCCGAACTGCGCTGCCTGGTGCTGGACGAGGCCGACGAGATGCTGCGCATGGGCTTCATCGACGACGTCGAGACGGTGCTGAAGAAGACCCCGGAAACGCGCCAGGTCGCCCTGTTCTCGGCCACCATGCCGGCCCAGATCAAGCGCATCGCCCAGACCTACCTGAAGGATCCGGTGGAGGTGTCGATCAAGGCCACCACCACCACCGCCACCAGCATCCGCCAGCGCTACTGGATGGTCAGCGGCGTGCACAAGCTCGACGCGCTCACCCGGATCCTGGAGGCCGAACCCTTCGACGCCATGATCGTGTTCGCCCGCACCAAGCTGGGTACCGAGGAGCTGGCCGACAAGCTCGCCGCCCGCGGGCTGGCCGCGGCCGCGATCAACGGCGACCTGGAGCAGAAGCAGCGCGAGCGCATCATCGCCCAGCTCAAGGACGGCCGCATCGACGTGCTGGTGGCCACCGACGTGGCCGCGCGCGGGCTGGACGTGGAGCGGATCAGCCACGTGCTCAACTACGACATCCCCTACGACACCGAAAGCTACGTGCACCGGATTGGCCGCACCGGCCGCGCTGGCCGCAGCGGCGAGGCGATCCTGTTCGTCACCCCGCGCGAGCGCGGCATGCTGCGCGCGATCGAGCGCGCCACCCGCCAGCCCATCGAGCAGATGGAGCTGCCCAGCGTGGAGGCGGTGAACGAGCGCCGGGTGGCGAAGTTCATGGAACGCATCGGTAGCGGCCTGCAGGCGGACGACCTGGGCCAGTACCGCGAGCTGGTGGAGCGCTACGAAAGCGAGCACGACGTGCCGGCGATCGAGATCGCCGCCGCCCTGGCCAGGCAGCTGCAGGGCGATACCCCGCTGCTGCTGGAGCCGCCCAAGGAGCGCCCGAAGCCCGCGCGCTTCGAACGCCCGGAGCAGGCGGATCGGCCGGCGCGCAGGCCGCGGCCCGCGCAGGAAGTCGGCACCCGCCCGCCCGAAGTCGGCATGGAGACCTTCCGCATCGAGGCCGGCCACGCGCACGGCGTGCAGCCGGGCAACATCGTCGGCGCGATCGCCAACGAGGCCGACCTGGAGAGCCGCTACATCGGCCGCATCGACATCCGCGACGACTACAGCCTGGTGGATCTGCCCGAAGGCATGCCGCGCGAGATCCTCGAACACCTCAAGAAGGTGCGCGTGGGCGGCCAGCAGCTGCGCATGCGCCGCGCCGATCCGTCCGATACCGCCGCCGCGCTCCGCGGCAAGCGGCCGTTCCAGCGCAAGCCGCACCGCGGCAAGCCCGCGCATCCGCGCAAGCCGGTGGGCAAGCCCAGGGGCTGAACGGCCCGCCCGCATGGAAACGCGGCTTGCGCGCGAGACCGCGCGACCGTCCTAGCGGAGCTCATCCCCGGACACCGGCGCCGCGTCCTCTTCCCCGCTCCAGCGCTCCGGCTGGCCGACCGGCTCCTCCACCGGCTCCGGCCATTCCGGCAGTTCGGCCGACTGCGACTGCAGCCGCTCCACCACGCCGTCCACCACCCGCTCGCCGATCCCGTCGGCGACGGCCGCGGGCGTGAGCACCTCTTCAATCCGCCGGCCGCCGAAATCGGGGCCGAACACGTACACCAGGTCCGACAGCGTCGGCCAGCCCAGCATCGGTGCCAGGAACCAGTACGCCCCCACCAGCACCAGCAGCCACATCAGCAGCCGGAGCGCTGCGCCGAGCACCACGAAGGCCAGGTACGCACCCAGCACCACCAGCACCAGCCCGATCCAGTTCGCTTCCATGTCCGCAATTGTAGGCGGCGCCGGCACGTTGGCCGGCGCCGCGCGGGATCACTCGTGGTTTTCGCGCACCCAGCGGTCGAACAGGCGCACGCCGAAGGCGGTGGCGCCGGCCGGCGAGGTCGGCTTGCCGCCGCTCTCGATCCAGGCCATGCCGGCGATGTCCAGGTGCGCCCACGGCCGATCCTTGTCGATCCACTCGCCCAGGAAGTGGGCGGCGGTGCCGGCACCGGGGCTGCCGCCGCCGTTGCGCAGGTCGGCGATCGGCGAGCTCAGGCCCTTGCCGTAGGTCGGATGCAGCGGCAGCCGCCACAGCAGGTCGCCCGAGCTTTCACCGGCGGCCAGCAGCTGCCCGGCCAGCGCGTCGTCGCGGCTGAACAGGCCCGCGTAATCACCGCCCAGCGCGCCCACCACGGAACCGGTCAGGGTGGCGATGTCGATCACCACGGCCGGATCATGCCGATCCTGCGCGTACCACAGGCCGTCCACCAGAACCATGCGGCCCTCGGCGTCGGTGCTCATGATCTCGATGGTCTTGCCCGAAGCGCTGCGAACGACGTCGCCCGGGCGCGAGGCCGTGCCCGAAGGCATGTTCTCGGCCAGCGCGGCGACGGCGACGGCGTTGACCGGGGCACGGCGGCCGGCCAGCGCCTTGATCGCGCCGGTGACCACGGCGGCGCCGGTCATGTCGTACTTCATCCGCCACATCCCGCTGCCACCCTTGATCGAGATGCCGCCGGTATCGAAGGTGATGCCCTTGCCGACGAAGGCCAGCGGCTTGTCGCCGGCGGCGCCGCCGTCATAGCGCACCACCATCATCCGCGGCGGGCGCTGGCTGCCCTGGCCCACGGCCAGGATGCTGCCCATGCCCAGGCGCTCCATCGCGGCCACGTCCAGCACCTCGATGCTCACGTTCGGCAGCCCGGCCAGGGCCTCGCGTGCGCGCTCGACGAACACTTCCGGCCACACCACGTTGCCCGGCTCGGTCACCAGGTCGCGCGAGAACGACACCGCCTCGGCCACCGGCTGCCACTGCGACTCATAGTGCGTCGCGGCGCCCGCGCCCGCCTGGGTGCGGATCACCAGGTCGCCCTGCCCGGCGCGCGGCGACTCATCGTCGTCGCCGCCGCGGCTGCGGTACTTGTCGAAGCGGTAGCCCCCCAGCGCCGCGCCGAAGGCGATGTGCGAGGCCGCATCCGCCTCGTCGCCGCGCCACAGCACCTCGATGCGCGGCGCCGAGCTGCGCGCGGCGTGCTGGCCGATCAGGCCGCCGAAGTCCTCCATCACGCGGACGGTCACCTCGTCCTTGCCCACGCCCAGCAGCAGCACGCGGTCGAAGCCGGCCAGGCCCGGCAGATCCAGGCGACTCTCGGCGCGGCCCTTGAACTCGGCCGCCGCCACGGCGCGCGACAGCGCTCCATCGGTGGCCGCATCCAGGTCGGCAAACGCGCCGCTGGCAACGTTGCCCTCGCGCACCGGGATCACCACCGTGCCCGACTCGGGCAGCGCGTAGGCGTCAAAGCTGATCTGGCGCTGGGCCGCGGCGGGCAGCGCCACGCACACCATCAGGAAGGCGGCTGAAAACAGGGAAGCAAGGCGACGTCGGGACATGGAAACTCCGGCAGGCGTGGACAAGGACGGCCGCACGGATCACATGCCCGAGGCCGTCCAGAGGGTGAAACGCGAACATGAAACCTTATAACAGTGGGCCCGGCCCGGGCCGTGCCGATGGTCATGCCCGGCCGGGATCAGCGCCAGAGCAGGTAGCCGGGCAGCGCCATCAGCGCCAGCAGCAGGATGATCCCCAGCACCCGGATCAACACCCATCCCGGGCGCTCGCGCAGCAGCGAGCCGAAGGTCTCGGCGGTGCCGTCGCGCCGGGCCGCATCGTGCTCGGCGCGCATCTTCCACACCCGGCCTTCCTGGTAGTCGGCCATCAGCCGCTTGGCCTCCGGGAAGTCGGAATCGTGCTTGACCCAGATCGCGCCGAGCGAGATGCCGAACAGCCCGGGCTGGGTCTCGTACCAGGCGATCCGGTGGGTGTCGAGGAACGCGCGCACGTCGTCGGCCTCGTCGTCGGGCACGTTCCTCAGGTTGAGCAGCATCTTCGCCATCAGGAATCCGCGTCGGCCTCCGGCAGCCGGTAGTCGATTTCATAAGGCGGCGCATCGCCGCCGGGGCCGTCGAGGTAGTGCTCCATCCACCGCATCAGCCGCAGCGAGTAGTCCCAGCGCGAGGCGGCGCGGGCATTGCCGTGGCCTTCGCCCGGGTACAGCACCAGCCGCACCGGCGCCTGGCCGGCCAGCTTGAGGTAGCGGTACATCATGTAGGACTGGCCCACCGGCACCCGCGGATCGTCCTCGCCGTGGAGGATGAGCGTGGGCGTGCGCGACTTCGCGGCGTGGGTAACCGGGCTGGCCTGGCGGAACATCTCCGGGTTCTCCCACGGCCAGGTGCCCATGTGCACCAGGTACTGCTCCCACGGGATGTCGCCGCTGGTGACCAGGCTGGCCTGGTCGGAAATGCCCACGAACATCACCGAGGCGGCGAAGCGCTCGCTGTACCAGGTCGCGCCCCAGGCGCTGGCGTAGCCGCCGTACGACCCGCCGGTGATCCCCACCCGGTCGCGATCCACCAGCCCGATGTCGATGAGGTGGTCGACGCCGTCCACCAGGTCGTCGAACTGCTCCATGCCCGGACGCCCGCGATCAAGCTTGGAGAACGCCACCCCGCGGCCGGTGCTGGCCCGGTAGTTGGGGAAAAAGCTCGCAAATCCACGCGCGGCGGCGGGCTGGGCCGGCTGCGAATAGCCGGTCAGCCAGCCGTTGGAATAATGCGACTCCGGCCCGCCGTGCACCACCAGGATCAGCGGCACCCGTTCGCTGCCACTGCGCTCGAGCGGATGCACCAGCAGTCCTTCCAGCTCCAGCCCGTCGCGGGCGGTGTAGCGCACCACCTCCTGCCGGGCCAGGCGCACGTCGGCCAGCCACGGGTTGGAATCGGTCAGCCGCCGCGCCTGCTCCTGGCCTGCCGCCAGGTGGAACACTTCGGCCGGATGCTCCGGCGACTGGCCCACCAGGGCCAGCTCACCGTTGGCCGCCGCGGTGATCGAGTTCCAGACCGGGCCCTCGGCCGCCAGCACGGTGCGGTCGCCGCTGCCGTCGGGAGCGATCGCACCCAGCCGCGTCTGCACGCCCTCGTGGCTCACGTACAGCAGGGTGCCGGCGTCCTGCCAGGCCACGCTCCACACGTGCCCCTCCAGTCCCGGCAGCAGGTCGCGCTGCTCGCCGCCGCTGCTGCCGACCACGGTCAGGCGGCCCTCGCGCGGATCGTTCTCGTCGGCGGCGGAAATGATCGCCAGGTGGGCGCCGTCCGGGCTCCAGGCCAGCTGGCCGAGCTTGCCGGGGTTGTCCACCCGGCCCAGCTCTCGGCCCTGCAGGTCGACGATGCGCACCCGCGCGAACACCAGGGTGTCGTCGGTCAGCTGGCGCGGCGTGACCACCAGCGCCAGGCGGTCGCCGGCCGGGCTCCAGTGCACCGACTGCACGCTGCCTTCCAGTTCGACCCGGCGCGGCTCGCCCTCCGGATCCGACAGGTCTGCAATCCACAGGCCGACCGGCCGCCAGTCCTCCTCGTAGACCTTCTGGCTGAAGCCCTTGTCGCGCAGCGCCTTCAGTTCGGCACCGGCCTGTTCCTGCGACAGCAGCGCCGCCTGGCGGCCGTCGGGCGACAGGCTGAACCCGGACACGCTGGTCTCCAGCCCGGCCACGCGCTGGGCCTCGCCGCCGTGCAGCGGAATCCGGTACAGCCCGGTGGTGGCCTTGCCGTCGCGGCGGGACAGGAAGGCGATGTTGCGGCCGTCCGGGAACCATTCGATGGCCCCGACGGTGGTCTCCCCGGTGACGAATCCGCGGCTGTTGCCGGCGCGATCGACCACGTGCAGCTCGGTATGCGCACGGCCGTCCGCGTCCACCCCCGGGCGCCTGGGCACCGCCAGCACGTAGGCGATTTCACCCCCGCCCGGGCTCACCGCGGCGCGGGCGACCGTTCGGGTCTGGGCCACCTGCTCCAGGGTCATGCCCCCGCGCGCCTGCGCTGCGCCCAGCAGCGGAATGAACGCGATTGCCAGCAACAACAGACGCCAACGCCCCATGGTGTTCCCTCCATCCGGAATCCCGGCACTTTGCCACAGCCACCCGGCCCGGGCGAGGTTGCGCATCGCCCGGCGGGCGTCTAGCCTGAAAAGGTTCCATGTCTCTTCGCGCCGTGTCTGCTTCCGGCGTCATCCCCTCCTTCCATCCATCAATCCATCCAAGGAGATGCTCCATGGAGATCGCCGCCAATCGCGTCGCCAGCTTCAACTACACCCTCACCGATGACGACGGACAGGTCATCGACCGCTCGCCGCCGGATCAGCCGCTCAGCTACCTGCACGGCGTGGGCAACATCGTCCCGGGCCTGGAGCGCGCGCTCGAGGGCAAGAGCGCCGGGGACTCGCTGAAGGTCGACGTCGCGCCCGAAGAAGGCTACGGCCAGCGCAACGACGCCCTGATCCAGACGGTGCCGCGCAACGCCTTCCAGGGCGTGGAAAAGGTTGAACCCGGCATGCAGTTCCGCGCCCAGAGCCAGGGCGGCGCGATGCTGGTGACCGTGGTCGAGGTTGGCGAGGAGCAGGTGAAGATCGACGGCAACCATCCGCTGGCCGGCCGCAACCTGCACTTCGCGGTCGAAGTGACGGACGTGCGCGAAGCCTCCGACGAAGAAAAGCAGAACGGCCAGCCTGCCTGAGGAGTGACCACCGGCCCCTTGCAGGAGCGCGCATGGCGCGCTCCTACATCCGGGCCAGCGTTCGCTGGAGGTTGTCCCGGGCGCGGGCGTCATAGCGCTGGTGGAACAGCTCGCTGAGGAAGATCCACGGGCGTTCCAGCAGCGATCGCAGGAAGCGCCGGCGATTGCGCCGGAACAGCCAGCCCGGCACGTGCACCCGGTACTCCTGGGCAATGGCGCGGTCATAGGCATCGAAGGCCGCCGCGTCCGCGCCCAGGATCGCCATGTCGCAGTCCAGGAAATGGCGGGTGTCATCGGCATCCGGGCCATCGCCGAAGTCGTCCGGGGCGTGCTGCCCATGGCGCGCGGTCAGCTCGATCAGCCCGGCCACCCTGGCCGCATCAACGCCTGCCTCGGGCAGCCAGCGCCCGGCCTGCTCCACCGCAAGCTTCGCCGAACGCAGCTCATTGTCGCGTCGGCCCGCTTCGTAGATCGCATCGTGGTACAGCACCGCAAGCCAGGCCTCCACCGGGCGCGCCCAGCCGGGGCCGGCCGCCACGTCGGCGTAGTGCCGCAGCACTTCCTGCACGTGGCTCCAGTCGTGGTACGCCCGCGGCGGCGCGCGATAAGCCTGGCGCAGCGCCTCCAGCTGCCCCGGCGGCAGCGCAAGCGGCCCGTCCAGGGCTGGGCCATCGCCGGCCGCCATCACGCCGCCTGCCCCGGCCGCACCACCAGCACCGCGCCCACCGCCACCAGCACCGCGCCCAGCACCCGCCACGCATCCGCCGGCCGCACCTGGCCGAGCACCCCGAAGTGGTCGAACAGCAGCGAGCCGATCATCTGTCCGGCCACCACCAGGCAGATCATCCCGGCCGCTCCCAGCTTCGGCACCAGCAGCGTCGCGCACAGCACGTACAGGGCGCCGATCAGCCCGCCTGCCCACACCCACGCGGGCTGGGTGGCCAGCGTCCGCATGTCCGGCAGCGGCGTGCGCGTGGCCAGCAGCGCCAGCGCCAGCATCGCCGTGCCCACCGCGAACGAGACAAAGGACGCGAACAGCGCGCCGGTGGTGTCCTGCGCCAGGCGGGCATTGATCAGCGCCTGCAGCGGCAGCAGGACGCCGACCGCCGCCGCCGCGGCGATGCCACCAATCAACCATCCGTTCATGCACGACTCCATGGGGAACCGCCCCGGAGTCTAATCCCCACCGGCCCGCGGGCCGGTGACGGCGCCGCGGTCAGGACTGCAGGGCCTGTGCGCCCTGCCCCTTGTCGGAATTGTCGCGCCCCGGCACCACCGCCAGGTGGGCCACCTCCTCGGGCCGGTATCCGCACACCTGGTTGCGCCCGCCGCGCTTGGCCCGGTACAGCGCCCGGTCGGCGTGTGACAGCAGCCGGTTGAACTCGAAGCCCGACAGGCCGGTATCGGTGACCCCGAAGCTGGCGCTGACCCGCATCCGGAAACCGCTGCCGCTGGAGTCGATGGCTTCCAGCCGCGCCCGCGCATCCTCGGCCAGGCGGATGCCGTCGCGCAGCGAGAGCCCGGGCAGCAGGATCGCGAACTCCTCCCCGCCCAGCCTGCCGAACGAATCCACCGGCCGGCACAGCGGGCCACACACCAGCGCAACCTGCTTGAGCGCCCAGTCACCGGCCGCATGGCCGAAGCGGTCGTTGACCTGCTTGAAGTGATCCAGGTCGAACATCACCAGCGCCACCGGCTCATCGTCGCGCAGGCACCGGGCCAGCGAGCGGTGCGCGGCCTCGGAAAAATGGTGGCGGTTGCTGATGCCGGTAAGCATGTCCACCTCGGTCATCCGCCGCAGGCGCATCTGGATCCGCTTGGTGCGGTAGGCCCAGGCCGCAATCGTGGCCAGCGCCAAGGCCAGCAGCAGGATCAGCAGGCCACGGTTCTGCGAGCGCTGCTCGCTCACCCGCTTCTGCAGGTCGAGCACGGTGTTGCGCTCGTTGAGCAGTTCGATCTGCTGGGCCTGCTGCCGCGCCTCGTGGCGGACGATCCTGTAGGCCATCTCCCGGGCCCTGACCTCCTGCAGGTAGGCCCCGTCGGCGTCCGCGTACCTGCGGTACATCGCCAGGGCAGCCTCGTGGTCGCCCTGCTGCAGGGCGGCTTCATACAGGGTGCGGAACGCGACCACCAGCGACAGGGTGTTGGTCAGCGAGGTGACGTGTTCGATGGCCCTGCCGGCGTGGTGCTCGGCCGCCGCGATATCGCCCTGTTTCATGCGGTACTCGGCGAGCATCGAATGGTATTCGCCGATCAGCAGCGGATAGGCGGCGTCCTCGACCCTCGGCAGGTAGGCCTCCAGGACTTCGATCGCCCCGCCCGTTTCGCCCGCAGCGTGCAGGTTGCGTGCGAGGTAGGAATTCGCGAAGCCGGCCAGGATGGTTTCCGACTCCGCCTCGCAGCTGGAAATCGCGTCACGTATCCGCGCGTCCTCCACGCGCTGGCCCTCGCCCAGCCGCGCTTCCAGCACCAGGTTGCGGGCAAGGCACAGGTTGCGGCCGGAGGAGCCTTCGGACAGCACCCGCTGCGCGCTGCGCATGCCCAGGTCGAACTCGCCGACCTGGTTGTAGAGGATTCCCGCGGCCAGCAGGCCCTGGTGGCGGGCGGCCACGTCCTCGACCCCGTCGCTGGCGGGCAGCAGCGATTCGAGCACCCTCAGGCCTTCCTCGAAGCGGCGGTTGATGGCAAAGGTGTTCGCCTGCAGCGCGCCGACCCGGTAGCGGGTCACCGGATCGTCGACCGTCGCGGACAGCTCCTCCAGGATCAGGATCGCGCCATCGGCGTCACCGCGCATCAGCGCGCGGTACGCATGCAGCAGCCGCAGCCGCTCGCGCTGGGGGTCGGTGGCCTGGGCCGCCAGGCCGTCGAGGCGGTCGAGCAGGCGGTTGAAGCCGTGCAGGTCGGAGGTGCGGATCCCGTCGGCCTGCTGCAGCATCGCCTCGATCGACGGGTTGGCGGACACGCCGGGGCTGGCCCAGCACAGCGCCAGCAGAATCCATATCGACGTGCGGAAACGGTTCATGTCAGTGCATCCGGTTTCCGAAGCCGCCCAGGTCAGTCCGGGGAGTCCGGGGCTTCCCGCCGCTCGGGATCTGGGTCCGTGTCGCCCCGGTCCTCGCGCTCCCC
Source organism: Luteimonas dalianensis (assembly GCF_049339425.1). Classification (NCBI taxonomy): domain Bacteria; kingdom Pseudomonadati; phylum Pseudomonadota; class Gammaproteobacteria; order Lysobacterales; family Lysobacteraceae; genus Luteimonas; species Luteimonas dalianensis. Next base: position 416,014 of record NZ_JBMPPO010000001.1, read on the forward strand.
GTCCGGGGCCTCCTGCGGCCGTTCGGACTCGTCGCCGTCCGGCGTCGCGACCATGCAGAACCATGGTGCGGTACCCCCGGACAGCGCGTTCAGCGCCCCGACGTCGCGCTCCAGCAGCGCCCGCCTCGCAGCCCCTTCGGCGACCTCCGCGTCCAGCAGCGCGGCATATGCGTTGCTGCCGACCGCCACGTCCTGCCCCAGCCTTTCCAGAAAACGGATTGCGTCCTGCATGTGAGCCCCTTTTTCAGATTCCGGCCACGGCCGGGGTGGTTTCCTCGATGTCCAGCCGCGCGACCCTGGCCAGCATGTCCTCGTCGCGTTCTAGCGCCCGGGCAGGCGGCACCACCAGGGTGGTGTGCATGCCCAGGGTGGCTTCCGGCAGCCGATCCAGCCGCATCCGCTCGATCCTGGGCGCGGCGATCGGCAGGGTGGCCGCTTCGTACAGGATGACTTCGTGCCCGGCCGGATAGTCCTCGACCAGCCGTTCCACCAGCAGCTGCCGGTAACCCGATCCCGTACTTGTACGTCGAAGCGAGCGGTCACCGGCCACGCCGACCTGCCACAGCACCAGGCAGGCGGACGGATCGATCCGCCTGCGATAGAACATGAACTGGCTGGCTTCGTAGTGCTGGCAGCCATGCCGGCCCGGATCGATCCCCAGATCCGCGTACAGGCAGTCCTCGGCCGACACGCCGGGCTCCATATGCGCTTCGAACCCCTCTGCGCGCGCCTGCGCGATCGCGCGGTGCGGTACCTGTGCGAACACCCCGGGATGGCCGTAGAAGGCGCCGCAGACCCTGCGACCGGCCCGTACTTCGGCGAGCATCGCCGCGATCATCGCGCGGTAGGTGTCCTCGCGGGGCTTTCCCTCTGCATACAGGGGCTGCAGGCTGCGCACGTCCGGGTGCATCTGCCGCACCCACAGGTCGGCGACGGGATCGGAGGCGGCGGAGAACACCACGTCGGCCTGCTCGATATGGCTGCGCGCACGCGGGCCCAGCTGGGCGCCGAGCAGCATGCCCAACCCCACGCACGCTAGGCTTCCCTTCTCGCCTGCCATGGCCCCAACTCCCCCGCGGAGAACCCCAATCTATCCCGGTCTGGCGACGGTTGCAAAATTCACCGTTGCGTGCCCCGGCCGGCCCGATCCAGATACCAGTGCGACATCCCCTGCTCCGCCGGCCCGGCAATGAACCCCAGCTTGGCCATGACCCGCGCCCCGGCGGCGTGTCCCGGCGCGTGCCGGGTATGCAGGCGCTGCAGGCTGGAACCGGCTGCAGTAGCCCCTTCCCCGCCGAGGGCATGCGCCACCAGCGCACCCACCGCCTCGGTTGCGTAGCCGCTGCCCCGGGCCCACGCCGGCATCATCATGCCGAACTCGGCCGACTCCCGGCCGCGGTCGAACATCAGCGCCAGCAGGCCGGCTTCACGGCCGGAGTCGCGCACGCACGCGACCCAGTACCACGCCCGGGGCGGCGCCTGGCCCATCTGCCGCTGCACCGCCTCGAAGCCGCGCCCGGCCGCCTGCGGCGACAGCGGCGCCCCCACGTGGCGCATGACGTCCGCATCGGTGTACAGCTCGACGTAGAGCGCCCTGTCGCCGTCAGCCAGCGGCCGCAGTTGCAGCCGATCGGTGCGGAACCGGACAGGCAGGCCGGGAACGACCTCGTCCCCGGTACCCGCCCGACCGGTCGCCTGGTTCACGCGGTGATGCGCTCCAGCCGCAGCGACGGGCTCTCGGTGCAGTGCAGCTGGAAGGTGCGGCCAACCGCGGCGATGGTGATGTCACGCACGTTGTTGACGATGCGCTTGCCACCCGCTGCCGCCGGGTCGGCGGGATGGATGCGCCAGCTGAACTGCGACAGCAGCTTGCCGAGGTTGCGCGCGTCGCCACGGGCCTCGGCTGCCGCCTGATCCAGCAGATCCACAATGTGTTCGGGGCGCACCCGGTTCCAGGCGCAGACCTCGCGCGTGTCCCGGCTCGCCAGGCCCACCGCGATGCTGTCGCAGTTGGCAATCGTCTGTTCTCTGTCCAATCCGTAGAAATCCATGCTGTTCTCCTTTGCTTCCTGGTTGCCACCGGGCGGCGTCATGCCACCCTGTATTGAAAACTTCCGCTGTCGTCCACGGACACGTCGATCCGCTCGATCCTGCCGCCTTCGGCCATGCTGCCCAGCACGCTGCCGGCAATCTCGGGCAGCAGCGTACCATTGAGGATGTGGTCGACGTTGCGCGCGCCCGAGTCGACCTCGGTGCAGCGCGCCAGCACCGCCTCCACCAGCCCGTCGCTCCAGCCAAAGCCCGCCTTGTGGTTGGCCTGCACCCGGTCGCGGATACGGCCCAGCTTGAGCTCGATGATGCTGGCCAGCACGTCGTCGCTGATCGGGTAGTACGGCACCACCTTCAGGCGGCCGAGGAAGGCCGGCTTGAAGTGCTTCATCAGCACCGGCCGCAGCGCTTCGCCCAGCGCCTCGGCATCGGGGATCTCCTCGGCGGGCCTGTTGAGGCAGGCCTGCATGATCTGCGGCGAGCCGACGTTGGAAGTGAGGATGATCAGGGTGTTGCGAAAGTCGATCTCGCGCCCTTCGGCGTCATCCATCACGCCCTTGTCGAACACCTGGAAGAACATCTCCAGCACGTCCGGATGGGCCTTCTCCACCTCGTCCAGCAGCAGCACGCTGTAGGGATTGCGGCGCACCGCCTCGGTCAGCACCCCGCCCTCGCCGTAGCCGACGTAGCCCGGCGGCGAGCCCTTGAGGCCGGAGACGCTGTGCGCTTCCTGGTATTCGCTCATGTTGATGGTGACCAGCTTGCGCTCGCCGCCGTAGAGGATGTCGGCCAGCGCCAGCGCGGTCTCGGTCTTGCCCACGCCCGAGGGGCCGACGAACATGAACACGCCGCGCGGCTTGTCCGGATCCTCCAGCCTGGCCGTTGCCGTGCGCACGCGCTGGGCGATCGCCTCCAGCGCGTGATCCTGGCCGATCACCCGCTCGGCGAGCAGCCCGGCCAGGTTGCGCACGGTGCGGATCTCGTCCTTGACCATGCGCCCCAGCGGGATGCCCGTCCACGCCGAAACAATCCCCGCGACCACCGTGCCGTCCACCTGCAGCGGCACCATCGGGGCCTCGCCCTGCAGCTCGCGCAGTTCCGCCAGCAGGCGGTCAAGCTCGGCGTGGCTGCTGCTGGCGTCGCCCTTCGCGGCGGATTCCATCTGCTCGCGCAGCGCGCCAATCCGCCCGGCCAGCGCGTTCTCGCTGGTCAGGCGCTCTTCGCTGTCCGCCAGCACCCCGCGGGCCTGCTTGCGCAGGGCGCGCAGCTCTTCCAGCTTTTCCCCGTGCCCGCGCTCGCCACCGGCCGCCTCGCGCTCCAGCGCGGCGATTTCCACCTCCAGCCGCTCCAGGTGCCGGCGGGTGTCCTCGATCACCGCCGGCGTGGCGCTCTGGCCCAGCGCGACCTTGGCACAGGCCGTATCCAGCACGCCCACCGCCTTGTCCGGCAACTGGCGGCCGCTGATGTAGCGGTGCGAAAGCCGCACCGCCTCGGTGATCGCCTCGTCCAGCACCCGGATGCCGAAGTGCTCCTCCATCAGCGGCACCATGCCGCGCAGCATCGCCGCGGCCAGCTCCTCGCTCGGCTCCTCCACCTTGACCACCTGGAAGCGCCGCGCCAGCGCGGCGTCCTTTTCGAAGTACTTCTTGTATTCGGCCCAGGTGGTGGCGGCGATGGTGCGCAGCTCGCCGCGCGCCAGCGCCGGCTTGAGCAGGTTGGCGGCGTCGTTCTGCCCGGCCGAACCGCCCGCGCCGATCATGGTGTGGGCCTCGTCGATGAACAGGATGATCGGATGCGGGCTCTTCCTGACCTCGTCGATCACGTTCTTGAGCCGGTTCTCGAACTCGCCCTTCACGCTGGCCCCGGCCTGCAGCAGGCCCATGTCCAGCACGTGCAGCTCGACGCCCTGCAACACCTGCGGCACGTCGCCCTCGGCGATGCGGCGGGCCAGGCCCTCCACCACCGCGGTCTTGCCCACGCCGGCCTCGCCGGTGAGGATCGGGTTGTTCTGGCGCCGCCGCAGCAGGATGTCGACCAGCTGGCGGATCTCGGCGTCGCGGCCGATCACCGGATCGATGTGGCCGTCGCGGGCGCGCTGGGTGAGGTTGGTGGTGAACTGATCCAGCGCCGGCGTCTTCGACAGCCCGCCTTCGCCCGGCAGCGCCTCGCCTTCGCCCGCCGGTGCCTGGGCATCGGCGAAGTCGACCGCCTGGGCCGCTTCCTGCGAGCCCTCGGTCAGGCCGGCGAAGTCGTGCTTGAGCTCCTCCTTGCGGATGCGTGCGAACTGCCTGGAGCCGCGTTCGGCCAGCTGCGCCAGCTCCGGCTGGGTCAGCAGCGCCAGCAGCAGGTGGCCGCTGCGGATGCGGGTGGTGCCGGCGTCCAGCGAGGCCAGCAGCCAGGCGTGCTCGAACAGCGCCGGCAGGTGCTGGGAGAACACCGGGGTGCGGGTATTGCCGGTGCGGAAACGGTCGATCTCGGCCGACAGGTCCTGCTCCAGCGTGCCCGGGGCGATGCCGCTGCGACGCACCACCAGCGCCAGGTCGCTGCGCGGCTGCTCCATCAGCGCCAGGAACAGGTGCTCCAGATCCACCTCCCAGTTGCCGCGCGCCATGCACAGGCTGGCGGCGCGCTCGGCCGCCTGGCGGCAGGTGTCGTTGAGTTTGCCGATCAGAGTCTTGAGATTGATGGCCATGTCTGGCGTGCTGCTCCCTGTGGTTACTGCAAGGTATGGATTCCGTAGCCCGCGTCCGAGCGGGCCGTGGCCGAAGGCCGTGTCGATACATAGCTGTCCCAGCCCAGCCGCGCGCCGTGGCCCGCGCCGATGCCGGCGCCGCGCACGTCCTCGGCCTTGAGCACCAGCCGCACCTCGTACTCCAGGCACGATCCGGTCAGCAGGGTCAGCCACCGCCTCAGCGCCTCGGCCGCGCCGCCGCCGGGTAGGAAATCGTCGAAGTGCCCGCGATCCAGCGGGCCGATCAGCAGCCGCATCCGCAGGTCGCGCTGCCACACCCGGTCACCGGCCAGCGCCGTGCTGCCCAGGCCGGCGTTGGCCACGCCCAGCCGCGTGGCCTGGTGCCCCGGCACCCGGTACCAGGCCCCGACGAACTGCTCCACCGTCACCTCGACCCGAAAGTACTCCGACAGCACCTGCTGCAGCAGCCGCGCCGAGACCGGCCGCTGGCGTACCGCGCCCGCGTAATGGGCGATGGCCTGGTCGAACACCGCGCCCTCGCCCTCGGCCAGGCGGTCGCGCAGCCCCTCCATGCCCACGCCGGTCAGCGACAGCATCAGCGGCAGGAAGCGCTCGCGCCGATCCAGCTCGTACTGCATCGCCAGCCGGTACTTCTTCCAGGCCGCGTAATGCAGGGCCACCGCGCGGTTGGTAAAGATGTCCAGGAACGCGCGCGCGGCGCGGTCGCGGTGCCAGGTCTCACGCACGTGCAGGAACTCGGTGTAGTGCGTGGGCAGCGCGCCCACCGTGCCCAGCAGCCCCATGAACGCGGGCGTGACCGTCACCTGGCCGATCTGCCCGTCAAGCGCCGCCTGCTCGATGGCTTCGGGCGAATCCAGCGCCTGGCCATCGGCGTCCGTGGCCCGCGCATCCTCGAGTTCGGCCGCCGGAAACGCCAGCGACAGCGTGTTGCGGAAGCGCACCCGCCGCGCGATCGCGTCCCGGCCGCCGTCCCCCTGCCTCGCGGCCATCTGCTCCAGCAGCCGCATCGCCTGGAAGAATCCGAAGCGGTGCGGCTGGGCCAGCAGCTGCTGGATCAGGCCAGGGTCGATTCGCCGCTTCGCGGGTCGCATTGGACCAGCACCTCCCCGTTGTGGCTGGAAACAAGCACCAGCCGGGTGAAACTGTTGGCGTGCACGTACAGGCCGAAGAACCGATCCATGACCTGCGCGAACGCGGCCACCCCGGTGCCCACGAACGCCGCCTCGTCGATGCTCATGCGGATCTCGATCCCGCGCACCACCGAGCCGAAGTGCGCGCCCGACAGCCACGCCGTGGTCGGGCTGTGCTCCATGCCCACGATGCCGTCGATCTGCTGGCCGGACACGCTGCTGGAAGACAGGTCGTACAGCCGCAGCATCTCCTTGAGCGCCGGCAGCCCAGCCTGGGTCAGCGACAGGTGGTTGAGCGACAGGTGCGAGACCAGCCGCCAGTGCGCCGCGCGCCCGCGCGCGAAGCGCCGTGACGGCGTGGGCTTGCGCAGCAGCGCGATGCTGCGCGCCGGGCTGCCGCCTTCCATCACCAGGTCGCCGCCCGGCACGCCGTACGCCAGCTGCGCCGGCAGGTCGCGGTTGCTGCAGGTCAGCTCCACCCCGACCACGTCCGTCCGCGGCGTGACCGGGTTGAAATCCAGATCCACGAACGACAGCTCGGTCTCGTAGCCGGGACTCTGCCTGGCCACCAGCTCGTCGCGGCGCGAGAGCCAGTAGTGCCCGCTGCGGTCGGGATCCTCGCCGTGGTGCAGCGAATAGAACGGGCGGAACTCCTGCACCTGCTCGCCCTGCGGCGTCTGCCGGATGCGCCGTACCGAATCGATCGAATGCACCTCGTAGGCGAAGGCGCGGCGGGCGTCGGCCACCACCGGATAGGTGGCGGTGCGGTGGGTCACGCGGATGGGCTCCCCGTGGCGCGCGAACAGGTTGACCACCGGCGTGCAGCCCAGAAGCACGTTGTCGCGCCCCAGCCCTTCCAGCAGCCGGCCCGCCGACTCGTCCGCGCGGGTGCCGCGAAGCACCAGGTGAACGGTGAACCTGCGGCTGGCCCCGGCCACCACCGGCGCCAGCCGCAGGTCGAAGAAGCCGAACTTCTCCGGAAACGCGAACAGCTCGGTCAGCAGCCGATAGGCCGGGTGCGAGCGCGCCGGGAAATCCACCAGCGACTCGTCTTCGGCAAACCCCACCGGTGCCAGCGGCACCTCGGGCAGCGCCCGCCAGCGGCCGTCGCCATCGGACTCGACCCAGGCGCCCATGACCTGCAGCGCCAGCGCGTCGCGCAGGGCGGCGCAGAACGAGGGCTCGCCGTTGACGAACAGCCGCAGCGCATCGACCCCCAGGCCGGCAAAGGACACCTGGTCGGATAGCAGCTCGAATTCCAGCGAGATCCGCCCGCCCGCGCCCGGCGGCAGCGAAGTCGCCATCGGCGCGTCGGCAACGGCGCGGTATTCGGCCCAGGACAGCGCCAGCGGCAGCAGGTCGACGTCATAGGCGGTGCGGAACCGGCAGTTCACGCCCTTCACCGCGCGCGTCTGCAGCTGGGTGCCGCGCGCCACGCGCACCGGCGCGCTGAGCTTGACCGCGGCCGCGCCCATGTCGAAGCGGGCGATGGAGCACGAAGGGAACGGCCGCAGGTAGTGCGGGTACATCACCTCCAGCAGCGCATCGGTGAACTCGGGGTAGTCGTCCTCCAGCTTCTTGGACACCCGCGCGCTGAGCAGGGCGAACGACTCGATCAGCCGCTCCACGTGCGGATCCTGGCTGCCATCGGCCGACACCAGCAGCCGTCCCGCGATCTTGGGGTACTTCTCGGCGAACTCGCGCCCGTAGCGGCGCAGGAAGGCGAGCTCGCGTTCGTAGTGCGGGAGCAGATCCTGCATCGTGCTCAGGCCGCCTGCCGGCGCATGCGGCTGACCGAGTACTGCAGCGTGGTCGGCTGCAGCAGCGCATCGAAGCTGACCGGCTCGCGCGCCGGCTGCAGGTCCAGCAGCGCGTGGATGGTGAAGTGCAGCCCGCCGCCCAGGCGGCCGTCGGAGTCCAGGCGCACCTGCACGCCGGTCAGGCGCGGCTCGTGGCGGCCGATCGCCTGCTCCAGCGAACGGCAGATTTCCGCGCGGTCGTACGCGCTGGCCAGGCTCATCGAGGAGAAGTCGCACAGCCCGTAGGTCATCAGCGACTGCCGGCAGTTGGGGAACTCGTCCAGGTCTTCGCCGGAGAAGGCCGAGCGGCTGTTGAGCAGGCCCTCCAGGTCGCGGGCCACGGACTCCTTGTACTGCTCGACCGACAGCGCCCGCGACAGGCCGCCCGTGCCGGCCTTGTCGGGGGCGTCGTCGAGGAGCTTTTCGATCAGGCTCGGTTCGAATCCCTTCATGTACCGCGCTTGCCAGGGTTGCAGGTGGCCGGTGCAAGGCCGCGCGTTCCGTGCGCACGCCGCCAGCCGCCGGGAAATGCGGTGGCGCCGGGGCGCCACCGCAAGGTGGATCAGGTCAAGTAGTTGGGAACGTTCTTGGTGTTGCTCCACTGGGCCACGGTCTTGCCGCCCACGCCGCCCTCCGGCTTCTGCTGGTTGTACGTCCAGCGGATGGCGCCGAAGCTGAGCTGCACCACTTCCTGCGGCATGCCCTCGTCATCCACCGAGGTGGTGACGCGATGGACGAGCACGTTGAGCAGTTCGATGGCGTAGTAGTTGATGGCATTGCCGTCCTTGTCGGCGCGCATGAACTCGATGCGGGCCTTGGGGAAGGTGGTGCCATTGGCCGCCGCCTGGTTGAGCGCGGTGGTGGCCAGGTCGATCGACTTCACGATCTCCACCGGCGACATGTTGACCCGCGCGGCCGTCTGGCCACCCGAGGTCGACGCGGTCGCCGAGCGCGGCTGCAGGAGATCCTGCGAGAACGACTTGATCTCGATCCAGTCCTTGTGCTTGTCGTCGCGCGACTCGCCCTTGATGGTATCGATGCTGAGGAATGCGTGCTGCATGATCTGGTTTTCCTTTTGTTCCGTTCTTCCGTGAGATTGATGCGGCCGGATCTTCCGCCCGGCCGCGGCTTGCCACCGTCCATGCGGACGGCCGCGTCACTGCAACTGCGGGGTCTCCGCCCCTTGACGCTTCAAAGCGCTACGACTTCTTGGCACCGGCCGGCAGTTCGGCCACCAGCCGCAGCGAAACAGACAGCTCATCGAGCTGGAAATGCGGCCTGACAAAGGCCACCGCGCGGTAGACGCCGGGCTTGCCCGGCACTTCCGAAACCTGGATGGAGGCCTCGCGCAGCGGGTACTGCGCCTTGGCCTCCTGGGTCGCGTTGTCGTCCAGCAGGACGTACTGGGCGATCCAGCGGTTGAGGAACTCCTCCACGTTGCCCGCCGAAGCGAAGCTGCCGATCTTTTCGCGCATCATCGCCTTGAGGTAATGCGCGATCCGCGACACCGCGAAGATGTACTGCAGCTGGGTGGAGAGGATGGCGTTGGCGTTGGCCGCGTCGGAGTCGTACTTTTTGGCCTTCTGCGCCGACTGGGCGCCGAAGAACGCCGCGTAGTCGGTGTTCTTGCAGTGCACCAGCGGGATGAAGCCCAGGTCGCTGAGCTCCTTCTCGCGGCGGTCGGTGATCGCGATCTCGGTGGGGCACTTGAGCGCGACCTCGCCGTCGTCGGTGCGGAAGGTGTGGGTGGGCAGGTCTTCGACCAGGCCGCCGCCCTCCACGCCGCGGATGGCCGCGCACCAGCCGTAGTCCTCGAACGCGCGGGTCAGGCGCGCGCCCATGGCGTAGGCGGTGTTGCACCACAGGTAGCGGTTGTGGTCGCTGGCCTCCACCTCCTCCACGAAGTTGAAGCCCTCCACCGTGGTGCCGTCCTTGGGGTTGTACGGCAGCCGGCCCAGGAAGCGCGGCATGGTCAGGCCCACGTAGCGGCTGTCCTCGCCGTCGCGGAACGACTTCCACTTGGCGTACTCGACGGTGTCGAACACCTTGGCCAGGTCACGCGGCTTGCCCAGGTCGGCGTAGCTCTCCAGGCCGAACATGTCCTCCGACGCCGCGCTGATGAACGGCGCGTGCGAGGCCGCAGCCACGTGCGACATCTGCTCGACGAAGTACATGTCCTCGGGCTGGCGGCCGATGTAGTAGTCGCCGATCAGCGCCCCGAACGGCGACCCGCCGAAGGTGCCGAACTCCTCCTCGTAGACCTTCTTGAACAGCGCGCTCTGGTCGAAATCGATGGCCGACTTGAAGTCGCGCACCAGATCCTTCTTCGGCGCGTTGAGCACCTTGACCTTGAGCATGGTGCCGGTGGAGGTCTGCTGGCACAGGTAGTGCAGGCCGCGCCAGCTGCTCTCCAGCTGCTGGAACTCGGGCGCGTGCATGATGGCGCTCAGCTGCTCGGAGATGATCCGGTCCAGCTCGGCCACGCGCGCGTCCAGGGTCAGGTTGAGGTTGTCCGACACGACCACCGTGCCGTCCAGCACCTCCCTGGCCAGCTCGGAAATGATGTCCTTCGCGCGCGCGTGCTCGGCGTCGGAGCGGGCAACCTTGCTCTGCTCCACGATCTGGTCGAGCAGGCCGGCCTCGGCGACGGCGGCGGATTCGGTGGCGGTGGTGGCTTGTGCGGACATGATTTACTCCTGGTTGTCGCCGGCGCCCAGCTCCTTGAGCTGTTCGGTGTTGTTGAGCACGTCGTTGAGCAGATCCTCAAGCTTCTCGTTGCCGGCCAGCTTGTTGCGCAGGTCGGCCAGCTTGGAGCGCGATTCCAGCAGCCGCCGCAGCGGCTCGACCTGCTCCACCACCGCCTCGGGGCGGAAGTCGTCGATCGACTTGAACTTCAGCTCCACGCCGAACTCGCCGCCCTCGTCGCTGATCCGGTTGGGCACGCGGTACACCGTGCGCGGGGCCATCCCCTCCATCACCTCGTCGAAGTTGTCGAGGTCGACGTTGACGAAGCGGCGATCCTTGACCCGCGGCAGCGGCTGCTCCGGGTTGCCGCTGAAGTCGCCGAGCACGCCGACCACGAACGGCAGCTCCTTCTCCTCGATCGCGTCGCCCTTCTCGACGTCGTAGGTGAGCTGCACGCGCGGCGGGCGCACCTTTTGCAGGCGCTTCTGGACGCTATCCTTCTTGGACATCTGTCGTCTCCTTGACGATGTGTGTGTTGGCGACGCTCAGTTGCCGCCGATCCGCTCGAACGGGTTGGACGAAGCGGGGCGCTCGCCGGAGCCGGCACCGGAAGCCGGCGCGGCGGGCGTGGACGGGGTGGCTGCGGGCGCGGCCGCCTGGACGCGGCGGGCCGGTGCGCGGCGGCGCGGCGGCGGCGCCGGCTCCTCTTCGGCGGCGAAGATCGCCTCGCCCATGGTGTTGCGCAGGGTGCCGGCCAGCATCTCGGCCTCGCGGCGCGCGGTGGCCGAAGGCAGCGCATCGCGCCCCTGCAGCCGCTGCAGCGAGCCGGTGGCGATGCGGAAGCCGCTCACGGTGAGGATGCCGTCGGCAACCAGGTCGTCCGGATCGCGCTGCAGGACTTCTTCGGCGGCGACGATGGCGTGGGCGTAGTGGGTGCGGTCGAACTGCAGCTGCGCGGTGCGCACCCATGGTTCCTTGCGGGTCGGGTCGGCGCGGCCGGCGTCGGCGAGCGCGGAGAGCGCGTGGTCGACCTGGCCGGCTTCGATCGCCGACTCGGCCTGCGACATCAGCCCGGCATAGTCCGGCATGGCGGGCTTCGGTGCGGTTGCACATGCGCCGAGCATCGACATCAGCGCCAGTGCGGCCAGAACGCGGGCAACCTTGCCAAACCCGCAGCGCGTTGCGCGCAGCATCCCTGTATCACCCATCCCTGTACCACTCCCTGCGGTCATCTTGACCGTCGAATCAATCCTGAATCGGTTCCATCAACGCGACCTGATCCTGTCGCGCGTGCCCGGTGCATGCCGCGGTGCAAGGCACCCGCATGCGCCATATCCATGCTGTATTCCGGTGTGGGTATAGTAGCCTTTCCGTGCCGCGTCAAGAATGACGCCCCAAACGGACAGGCGATCCCGGATGTGTCGCCTGCCCCCCGTTCCCTCGGTGCCGATCGCCATGATCGGGCCCGGATATTAAAAACCAGCGAAACAGGCGATTCAAGTATGGACACTCAACTCGCAGGCTTCGCGCCGTCACGCGCGCGCCGTTCCGCCTTCCTCTCCCTGCTCCGGATCCTCGCCCTGCCCCTGCTGGCGGCCGTGCTGGCCGGCTGCGCGAGCGGCGGCGGCGGGGTCGGCAAGGCCTTCAACCGCACGCTCGAATCGGTGGGGCTGCGCGAGATCGACCACGACGAGCGCGCCGGCATCCGCACCCTGCCGCTGCGCCTGTACGCCGGTGACAACCTCAACGCCGGCAACGGTGACCGGGCCCTGGCCACGGTGGTGCGGATCTATCACCTGCGCGGCATCCAGCGCTTCGAACAGACTCCGTTCGACGCATTCATGGACGAAACGCGCGAGCAGGCGGCGCTGGGCAGCGAGCTGGTGCAGGCGCGCGAGGTGGTGCTCACGCCCGGCATGCGCCAGCAGTTCGACGAACGCCTGTCGGCCGAGACCACCCACGTGGCCGTGGTGGCGTTGTTCCGCGCCCCGGCCAGCAGCCGCTGGCGCTTCGCCTTCGATGCCCGCCATGGGGACGTCGAGCGCGACGGCATCACCGTGGGCCTGCACGCCTGCGCGCTGAGCAGCGGCAGCCCGGCGCTGGCGTCCAGCGTCCCCGGCGATGCCGCCAGCCTGGTCGCGGCGCGCTGCAGCGGCTGAGACGGGTTGCCTGCGCGGCCCGCGCGTGGTTAAGTTCCACTCCCCGCCAGGACGGGCGGGATCAGACAAAGGGATTTGGGCGTGTCGCACGTGAGTCGGATGTCGAAGGTGTTCTGGGGCGAGGGACTGTTCCTGCGCCCGCAGCATTTCCAGCGCCAGGACGCGTACCACGAGGCCCGCCTGCAGGATCTGGCACGCAGCCTGCATCCCTACCCCTGGGGCGTGCGCCGCATTTCCTTCGATACCCGCAGCCTGGCCACCGGCACGCTGCGCGTGCTCGATGCCTCGGCGGTGTTCCCCGACGGCGAAAGCTACGACGCGCCCTCGCACGACGCGCTGCCCGACGCCATCGCGCTGTCCTCGCTGCCCGAGGGCGTGCAATCGAGCACGGTGTACCTGGCGCTGCCGCTGGTGCGCGACCACGGCGGCAACTGCGGCAACGGCGCTGAAAACGGCCCGTCCGCGCGCTTCACCCAGCGCAACCTGCCCACGCCCGACCTGTTCAGCGACGCCGCCGAGGCCGAGCTGGCCTACCTGGGCAAGGCCGTGCGCCTGCTCACCGAAGACCGGCCGCGCGACGCCTACGTCAGCATCCCGGTGGCGCGGGTGCGGCGCACCTCCACCGGCGGCTTCGAACTGGACGACGATTTCATCGCCCCGGCCCTGCACATCGGCGCCTCGGCGCGCCTGCAGCAGCAGCTGCGCGGGCTGCTGGACGCGCTGCAGGCCAAGGTCGATGCGCTCTACGGCGTGCACCGGCAGCAGTCGGCGCACATCATCGAGTTCCGCTCCGGCGACATCGCCTCGTTCTGGCTGCTGCACACGGCCACGTCGTCGTTCGCGACCCTCTCGCACCTGTTCCACCACGCGGGGCTGCACCCCGAGCGCCTGCACCAGGAGCTGCTGCGCCTGGCCGGCGGCCTGCTCACCTTCTCCAAGGCCTACGCGCCCGCCGACCTGCCGCGCTACGACCACGACGCGCCGGAGGCCGGCTTCGACCCGCTGTTCGACATGATCCGCGAGCTGCTGGATACGGTGATCTCGGCGCGCTATTTCCAGATTGCGCTGCAGGAAGTGAAGCCCTCCTTCCACGTCGGCCGCATCGACTCGCAGCGCATCGACGAGAACTGCGCCTTCTACCTGGGCGTGGCCGCGGACATGCCGGGCCAGGAGCTGATCCAGACGGTGCCGGTGCGCTTCAAGGTCGGCGCGCCGGACGACGTGGAGAAGTGCGTGCTCTCGGCGCTGCCCGGGGTCAAGCTGGTGCACGCCGCGCAGGTGCCGGCCGCGATCCCGGTGCGCCCGGGCAGCCACTACTTCGCGGTGGAGGCGCGCGGGCCGCTGTACGAACGCATGCTCAAGGCGCAGTCGATGATGATCTACGTGCCCGGCGGCGTGCGTGAACTCAAGCTCGAACTGATCGCGGTGGCGCCATGAACAGCAACCTGCCCCCCGTCCCCGGCTCGATGCCGTCGCTGACCCCGCAGCAGGCCGCCGCCCCTGCCGGCGGTGCCCCGGCGCCGCGCAACCTGGCCGACCTGATGTCCGACGGCTTCTACCTTCTGCTGCTGGTCAAGCGTGGCCAGATGCCGGCCGACGCGGAGACCTTCGTGCAGTCGGTGCAGCGCTTCCTGGACGGGGTCGAGCGCAGCGCGATGAAGATGGGCATCGCCTCGGAGGACGTGTACGCGGCCAAGTACGCGTTCTGCGCGGCGATGGACGAAGCCATCCTCGGCCAGCCTTCGCCGCTGCGCGACGCCTGGGAGCTGCAGCCGCTGCAGCTGCGCCTGTTCGGCGACCACCTGGCCGGCGAGCACTTCTTCGACCGCCTTGAAGAACTGCGTGCCCAGGGCGCGCCGCGGCTGCCCTCGCTGGAGGTCTACCACTACTGCCTGCTGCTGGGTTTCGAGGGCAAGTACCGGCTGGAAGGGCCGGAAAAGCTCGGCTACCTCACCGCCCGCCTGGGGGACGAGATCGTCTACCTGAAGGGCAAGCGCACCGGCTTCGCCCCGCACTGGCCGCCGCCGGACAGCGTGAAGCACACGCTGAGGCGCGTGGTTCCGCTGTGGCTGCCGGCGGTGCTGGTGGCGGCGTTCGGCCTGGTCGGATACTTCGGCCTGAACGCCTGGTTCGGCAGCCAGACCGACCGCCAGCTGGCCGCGTTCGAGAACGTGGTGCAGATGCCCGAACGCACCGCCCACGTCACCATCACCCTGCCCTGAGCAGGCGCCGCGCCGCTTGACGATTCCGGGGGTGCTGGCCACTCTTCCGGGGTGAATACGACCCTCATCCGCAACGCGGACGTCTACGCCCCCGAACACCTGGGCACGCGCGACCTGCTGCTTGGCGGCGGCAGGATCCTGTGGATCGGCACCGATGCGCCCGACCTGCCCGCCGCCTTCGGCGCCGACACCATCGACCTGCAAGGCCGGCGCCTGCTGCCCGGGCTGATCGACGGCCACGTGCACGTCACCGGCGGCGGCGGCGAGGCGGGGTTTGCGAGCCGGGTGCCTGCGCCGATGCTTTCGCGCTACACCCTGGCCGGGGTGACCACGGTGGTCGGGCTGCTGGGGACGGACGATGTGGCCCGCGGCAGCCGGGAGCTCGTTGCGCAAGTCAATGCGCTGCGCGAGGAGGGGCTGTCGGCATACGGCTACGCCGGCGGCTACCACCTGCCGCCGACGACGCTGACGGGCAGCGTGCGCGCCGACCTGGTGTTCGTGGACTGCCTGATCGGCGTGGGCGAGCTGGCGATCAGCGACCATCGCTCCAGCCAGCCAACGCTGGACGAGCTGCTGCGCATTGCGTCCGAGGCCCACGTGGCGGGGCTGATGACCGGCAAGGCCGGCATCGTGCACCTGCACCTGGGCGACGGCCCGCGCGGGCTGGAGCTGGTGCGGCGGGCGCTGGACGAATCCGAGCTGCCGGCGCGGGTGTTCAACCCCACCCACGTCAACCGCCGCAAGGGACTGTTCGAGGAGGCACTCGAGCTGGCCCGGCGGGGCTGCACGATCGACATCACGGCGTTCCCGGTGGAAGACGGCGAGGATGCATGGAGCGCGGCCGACGCGCTGGTGCGCTACCTGGAATCCGGCGCCCCGCGCGAGCGGGTCACGGTCAGCTCGGACGCCGGCGGCTGCCTGCCCTGCTTCGATGCCGAAGGCCGCGTGGCCGGCATGGACGTGGGCCACTCCGGCGCGCTGCAGGAAACCATCGACGAACTGCTCGGCCGCGGAGTGGCGCTGGAAGATGCGCTGCCTGCGTTCACCAGCAACGTCGCCGCGCTGCTGCGGCTGCCGGGCAAGGGACGGATCCAGGCGGGTGCGGACGCGGACCTGGTGGCGCTGGATGCCGTGAACGCGGCCTCGGATGTGTTCGCCGGCGGCCGTGCGCACGTGCGCGATGGCACCGTCGTGCTGCATGGTATGTTCGAGCAAAAGGGCGATTGATGCCCGCAACAGGGGGCGGTGCCGGCGCAATCCGGCCCGGCGCGCGGCCGCGGCCGGCGTCGCGGCGGGCCATGGCATCGGCCAGGACAGCTGAAGGAGCCTATTGATGCCAAGCAAACCCGCCAGCGGGGAGCAACGCGGCTGGATCATCCCGATCGGCGGCGCGGAAGAAAAAGACACCAACCCGCGGATCCTCGAGCGCTTCGTCGCGCTCAGCGGCGGCGAGGATGCCGATATCGTGGTCATCCCCACCGCCAGCCGGCTGAAGGAAACCGGGCTGCGCTACGAGGAGCTGTTCAACGCGATGGGCGTGGCGCGCGTGGAGGTGCTGGACTTCGACACCCGCCGCGATTGCCAGGAGCCGGGCCGGATCGAGCGCCTGGCGCAGGCCAGCGGCATCTTCTTCACCGGCGGCAACCAGCTCCGCCTGTCGACCATCCTGGGCGGCACCGATGTGGCGCGCACCGTGCGCCTGCGCAACGCCCAGGGCGTGACCGTGGCCGGTACCAGCGCCGGCGCGGGGATCCTGAGCGAGCACATGATCGCGTTCGGCAACGAGGGCTCTTCACCACGCGCCAGCAGCGTGCGCCTGGCGCCGGGCTTCGGGCTGACCAACCGCTTCATCATCGACCAGCACTTCCGCCAGCGCGACCGGCTTGGCCGGCTGTGCGCGGCGCTGTCCTACAACCCGTTCGCAATCGGCATCGGCCTGGACGAGGATACCGCCGCCCTGCTCGCGCCGGACGAGACCCTGGAGGTGGAGGGCAGCGGCAGCGTCACCGTGATCGATGCCCACGACCTGCAGTTCTCTTCCATCGCCCACGCCGGCGAGGACGATCCGGTGTGCATGCTGGGCCTGCACGTGCATATATTGGTCGCGGGCGCCACCTTCAACCTGCACACCCGCCGGGCCTCGGCCGGCAGGCTGGCCACCCGCAAGACCTGACCGGACACCGCCATGCGCATCCTCGAACGCTCCGTCTACGTTGGCCCCTCGCTGCACGCGCACTTCCCGGTGATCCGGCTGGTGGTGGATCTGGGCGAGCTGGAGCAGTGGCCCACCGCGCGCCTGGGGCCGGCCTTCATCGACGGCCTGGTGGCCGCCGTGCCCGGCCTGGCCGAGCACGGCTGCTCCTACCGCGAGCCGGGCGGCTTCCTGCGCCGCATGCGCGAGGACGAGGGCACCTGGCTGGGGCACGTGTTCGAGCACGTGGCGATCGAGCTGCAGAACATCGCCGGCTCGGAAGTCACCTTCGGCCGCACCCGCAGCGTCGACGGCCGTCCCGGCGTCTACACCGTGGTCTACGAATACGCCCAGCGCGAGGAAGGCATCGCCGCGGCCGAGCTGGCGATGCGCCTGCTGTTCTCGCTGCTGCCGGAGCAGCTGCGCCCCGAGGGCAGCCTGCCGGAAGGCTGGGAGTGGGAGGAGGCGCGCGACGACTTCATCCGCTACGCCCAGCGCCGGGCGCTCGGGCCGTCCACCGCCTCGCTGGTGCGCGCGGCCGAGGAGCGCGGCATCCCGTGGCTGCGGCTCAACGAGCACTCGCTGGTGCAGTTCGGCCACGGCCGCTACCAGCAGCGCATCCAGGCCACCATCACCGGCCGCACGCCCTACATCTCGGTGGAGCTGGCCGGCGACAAGGAGGAAACCAACAGGATCCTCGCCGCCCACGGCCTGCCCGTGCCCCGGCAGATCCTGGTCTCGCGCCAGACCGACGCGCTCAAGGCCGCCCGCCGGCTGGGCGGGCCGGTGGTGCTCAAGCCCTGGAACGGCAACCACGGCCGCGGCATCACCATCGACATCACCGAAGACGACGACATCCGCGCCGCCTTCGCCGCCGCCCAGGAGCATTCGCGCTCGGTGATCGTGGAGACCTTCCAGCCCGGCGACGACCACCGCCTGCTGGTGATCAACGGCGAGCTGGTGGCCGCCACCCGGCGCACCCCCGGCCACGTGATCGGCGACGGCACGAGCACCATCGCCGAACTGGTCGACATCGTGAACCAGGATCCGCGCCGCGGCGTCGGCCACGAGAAGGTGCTGACACGGCTGGAGCTGGATCGCGAAGCCAACCTGATGATGGAGCGCGCCGGATACACGGCGGAGTCGGTTCCGGAGGCGGACGAGGTGGTGTTCCTGCGCTCCACCGCCAACCTGTCCACCGGCGGCACCGCCACCGACGTCACCGACGTCATCCATCCCGACAACCGCGAGATGGCGGTGCGCGCGGTGCGCGCGATCGGCCTGGACGTGGGCGGCGTGGACTTCATCAGCCCCGACATCACCGAGAGCTATCGCCGCATCGGCGGCGCGATCTGCGAGGTCAACGCCGCGCCCGGCTTCCGCATGCACGTGGCGCCCAGCGAGGGCACGCCGCGCGACGCCGCCGGGCCGGTGATCGACATGCTGTTCCCGCCGGGCACGCCCTCGCGGGTGCCGATCGCCGCGATCAGCGGCACCAACGGCAAGACCACCACCTCGCGCATGCTGGCCCACATCGCCAAGATGGCCGGCCACACCCCGGGCCTGACCAGCACCGAGGGCGTGTACATCGACGGCCAGCGCACGGTCGAGGGCGACATGACCGGCCCGGTCTCCGCGCGCATGGTGCTGGGCGATCCGACCATCGACCTGGCGGTGCTGGAAACCGCCCGCGGCGGCCTGCTGCGCGCCGGCATGGGCGTGCCCGGGGTGGACGTGGCCGCGGTGATCAACGTCCAGGCCGACCACCTGGGCATGAAGGGCATCGACACCCTGGAGCAGCTGGCCGAGGTCAAGCGCATCGTGGTGGAGGTGGCGCGCGAGTGCGCGGTGCTCAACGCCGACGACCCCAACGTGCTGCGCATGTCCGGGTACACCGAAGCCCGCAACATCTGCTACGTCACCACCAACCCGGGCCACCGGCTGGTGCGCGAGCACGTGCGCGCCGGCGGCCGCGCCTGCGCGCTGGAGGACGGGGTGAACGGGCACATGATCACCCTGTACGACAAGGGGAGCCACATCCCGCTGCTGTGGACGCACCTGATCCCGGCCACGCTGGAAGGCCGCGCGATGCACAACGTGCAGAACGCGATGTTCGCCGCGGCGATGGCGTTCGCGCTGGGCATGAAGCTCGACGACATCCGCCACGGGCTGCGCACCTTCGACACCACCTTCTTCCAGGCGCCGGGCCGCATGAACGTGTTCTCCGAACATCCGTTCAAGGTGCTGTTCGACTACGCCCACAACGCGCACGCGGTGGGGGTGATGGCCGACCTGGCCCAGCGCCTGGACGTGGACGGGCGCCGGATCGTGGTGGTTGCCGGGCCGGGCGACCGCCGCGACGAAGACCTGGTGGCGATCGCCCAGGCCGTGGCCGGGCGCTTCGACCACTACGTCTGCCGCCGCGATGACAACCTGCGCGGACGCGACGGCGACGAGGTGCCCAACATCATCGCCCGCGCGCTGCGTGAGGCCGGCGTGGCCGCGGATGCGATCTCCGTGATCCCCGACGAGCAGGAGGCGATCGATGCCGCCCTGCGCATGGGCGAGTCCGGCGACCTGCTGATGGTGTTCGCCGATGCGCTCGCCCGCTCCTGGAAGCAGATCACCAAGTTCAGGGCGGAGGGCGGCGCGGCCGCGCCGGAGCGGCCGGCGGAGCCGCCACCGCCGCGGACGGCGGACATGGAGGAGCCGGACTTCACCATGGAAGGGCTGGTGCGCGAGGAACGCGGGCTGGTGTTCGTGCCCGACGAGGAAAGCGATTGAGCCGCCCCGATGGCCACTCCCGAACCGCCTCTTGACGATTCGCGCCGGCTGACCGGCCCCAGCGTGTACTTCGCCGAGCCGGGCGCGGCGCTGGAGACGGGGATCGGCGCGCCGGTTCCACAGGCCCTGCTGGAAGGCTGGAAGCAGCGCATCGAACGCGCGCGCGCCGCGCTCGGCTGGCCCGGCGGGCCGGTCGTGGTGCGCGGGCACCTCAGCGGCGCCAGCCTGGCCTTTGCCGCCCCGGGCGACCAGCTGTACACCGCGACCGAAATCAACGAATGGGCCTGGCTGGCCACGCTGGCGGAGGCCGGCATGCCGACCGGCGCGCCCATGAGCCAGCCCGGCCACGCGCCGCCGGGCGATGAAGGCGCCGCCCTGCGCGTGCACCGGCTCGCCGCGGCGGCCGAGGCCCTGCCGCGCCTGCCCGCGCTGCGCGAGGCCGCGCAGGCGCGCGGCCTGCCGCTGCTGCTGGACGACGAGCAGCTGTCCATCGGCACCGGCACCGGCAGCCTGACCTGGGACAACCCCGCCCTGCCGCGGGTTGGCGAGGTGCCCTGGGACGACCTGCACGCCATTCCCGTGGCGCTGGTCACCGGCTCCAACGGCAAGACCACCACGGTGCGCCTGCTGACCGCCATGGCCCGCGCCCACGGCTGGTCGACCGCCCACAGCTGCACCGACGGCATCTACCTGGACGGCGCCCTGATCGACGAGGGTGACTGGTCGGGCCCCGGCGGCGCGCGCAGCCTGCTGCGCAACCGCCAGGCGCAGGCGGCGATCCTGGAGACCGCCCGCGGCGGCCTGCTGCGCCGCGGGCTGGGCGTGCCACGCGCCGACGTGGCCGTGGTCACCAACGTCAGCCCGGACCATTTCGGCGAATACGGCATCCACGACCTGGACGCGCTGGCACGGGTGAAGCTGACCGTGGCGCGCGCCATCGATCCGGGCGGCACGCTGGTGCTCAACGCCGACAACGCGCTGCTGCGCAGCCACGCCGCGGCGATGGATGCGCCGCTGGCGTGGTTCTCGCTGGATGACGAACACGCCCTGCTGCGCCAGGCCCGCGCCGACGGCCGGCGCAGCGCGGGCGTGGCCGGCGGGCGGCTGCGGCTGTTCGACGGTCGCCAGGCGCATGACCTGGGCGCGGTCGCGGACATGCCGCTGACCCTGGGCGGGCTGGCCACGCACAACGTGCAGAACAGCGCGGCCGCCGCGCTCGCCGCAAGCTGCCTGGGAGTCGACCCGGATACCATCCGCAGCGTGCTCGCCGGCTTCGGCGGCTCGCATGCCGACAATCCGGGCCGCCTGCAGCGCTGGACGCTGGGCGGCGGCGTCCAGGCCTACGTGGACTACGCCCACAACCCCGATGGTCTGGGCCAGCTGCTGGCGCTGGCCCGCCAGGCCCACGATCCGGGCGGCCGGCTCCACCTGCTGCTGGGCCAGGCCGGCAACCGCACCGACGAGGCGATCGCCGACCTCGCCGCCACTGCCGCCGCCTACCGCCCCGACCGCGTCGTGCTCAAGGACATGGAGGGCTACATGCGCGGCCGTGAAAGCGGCGCCGTGGCCAGGCTGCTGCGCGCATCGCTGGCCAGCCACGGGGTCGCCGACGGGGCCGTCGTCGAATGCCTGGATGAAACCGACGCGGCGCGGCTGATCCTGGCCGGCGCCGGCCCGGGCGACAGCCTGGTGCTGCCCGTGCACAACGCCGCCAACCGCGGCCGGGTCTGCGACCTGCTGGATCGGCTGCAGGCCCAGGGCTGGATGCCCGGACACCCCCTTCCCGAATGATGACCCGGCGGCGCCCAAGCCCGCCCGCACTGGAGACCGCATTGGCCACCCACCGCAAGCTCCCGACCCTCCTGCTCACCGCCGCCATCGCCGCGGCCCTGCTCGGCGGCTGCGCGCCCGCGCCGTCCGGCCCGGGTGACGCCGCCCAGGCGCGTTCGGACACGGAAACCGCCGAGACCAACGACATCGGCGCATTCTTCGAATCCTTCAGCGACGAATGGATGCTGCGCCGGCCCTCCTCGGCCACCGCCAGCCGCTACTTCGACGACGAACGCCAGGCGCAGATGGATCGCCAGCTGACCCCGGTGACCGAAGCGTTCCAGCGCGAATCGGTGGAGATGGCGCGCCGCGGCCTGGAGCAGCTGGCCCGCTTCGACCTGGCCGCCATGGACGATACCGAGCGCGTGTCCGCCGAGCTGATGGCCTGGCAGCTGCAGGTGATCGTGGACGGCGAGAAGTTCAGCCACCTGCAGTTCCCGCTCAACCAGTTCGGCGGCGCCAACGTCGGCCTGCCCAACCTGATGACCGTGGTGCATCCGGTCACCAGCGCGCAGGATGCCGACAACTACATCGCCCGCCTGGGCCTGTTCGACGAGCGCATGGGCGAGGCCGCGCAGCGCGCCGCCGACCTGGCCGGGCGCGGCACCCTGCCACCGCGCTTCATCCTGGAGGCCACCATCGCCCAGATGACGCGGTTCATCGCGCCCGAGCCGGCGGACAACCCGCTGGTCACCACCTTCGCCACGCGCCTGGAGGGGGTCGAGTCGCTGGATGAAGCGCGGCGCGCCGGCTTTGTCGAGCAGGCCACCGCGCTGGTGGCCGACGAGGTCTATCCGGCCTGGCGCGAGGCCATCGCGGTGCTGGAATCACAGCTGCCGCAGTCGACGGACGAGCCCGGCCTGTCGCGCTTCGAGGACGGTGCGGACGCTTACGCCTACCACCTGGCCCGCTTCACCTCGACCAGCCTGGACGCAGAACAGATCCACGCCCTGGGCCTGTCCGAGGTCGAGCGCATCGAGGGCGAGATGGACGAAATCCTGCGCTCGATCGGCCGCACCGAAGGCAGCGTCAGCGAACGCATCGCCCAGCTGCGGCAGGATCTGGCCTACCCCGTCAACGACGAGGGCCGGGCACAGATCATGGCCGACATCGAGACCATGATGCGCGATGCCGAGCGCCGCGCCGACGAACTGTTCGACATCCGCCCGCAGACGCCGGTGATCGCCCAGCCCTACCCCGAGTTCCGCTGGGAAAGCGCCGCGGCCAGCTACACCGCGCCGCCACTGGACGGCTCGCGCCCGGGCGTCTACCAGATGCCGCTGCGCGAAAACCGCCTGACCAGGTTCGGCCTGCGCACGCTGGTCTACCACGAGGCCGTGCCCGGCCATCACTTCCAGGTCGCGCTGTCGGTGGAGAACAGCGCCCTGCCGAAGTTCCGCCAGACCCGGGCCCTGGGCGGCATTTCCGCCTTCAGCGAGGGCTGGGCGCTGTACGCCGAGCGCCTGGCCGCCGAGGAAGGCTGGTACGAGGGCGATCCGCAGGGCCTGCTTGGCCAGCTGGACGCCGAGCTGTTCCGCGCTCGCCGGCTGGTGGTCGATACCGGCCTGCACGCCAAGGGCTGGAGCCGCCAGCAGGCGATCGACTACGGCATCCCGCCCTCGGAAGTCGACCGCTACGTGGTCATGCCCGGCCAGGCGACTTCGTACAAGATCGGCCAGCTGGAGATGATCCGCCTGCGCGACAAGGCCCGCGACGCGCTGGGCGAAGACTTCGACCCGCGCCGCTTCCACAACCGCGTGCTGCTCACCGGCACCGTGCCGCTGAGCCTGCTCGAACGCGAGATCGACGCCTATATCGAAGCATCAGGCGGCTGACCGGCCGCAGCAGCACCCAACCACCCAACCACCATCAAGAAGGAGATCAACATGCACAGGATCGCTCTTGCCACCGCCCTCGCCGCCTGCCTGGCCTGGCCCGCAAGCACCACCGCCCAGGAAGTCCGCGAAGTCGAATCCAGGGACGGCTCGTTCACCGGCGAGGTCGTCGGCACTGCGGTGGAAGGCAGCCCGTTCGCGCAGCTCCAGATCGGCATGGACCAGTCCGAGGTGCAGGACCTCATGGACGGCACCCCCGACCGCTTCCACAGCTATGAGAGCGGCAAGCGCTGGATCCCGTTCTACTTCGGCAACGACGCTCGCCGCTTGCAGGTGCTCTATCGCGGCCACGGCTGCCTGATCTTCACCGGCGGCAACGTCTGGGGCGGCGCCGGCGGCGAGCTGATCCAGATCGAGCACGACGCTTCCGGCGAGTGCTACCAGCCGTAACGCCGCGGCAAGTACGGAAACAGAAAGGGCGGCCAATGGCCGCCCTTCCCTTTCAACGCATGGCGCAGGGGATCACCAGATCCGCACGCGCTCCTCCGGCGCGATCCACAGCGGATCGGACTCGGTGACGCCGAATGCCTCGTACCACGCATCGATGTTGCGCAGCGGCGCGAACGCGCGGATGTGGCCCGGCGAGTGGGTGCCGTTGACCAGCTGCTGGCGCAGCGCATCGTCACGCCACAGGATCCGCCACACCTGCGCCCAGCCCATGAAGAAGCGCTGTTCGCCGGTGAAGCCATCGATCACCGGTGCCTCTTCACCGTCCAGCGAGCGACGGTAGGCTTCCAGCGAGATGGTCAGGCCACCCAGGTCGCCGATGTTCTCGCCCATCGAGGTGCGGCCGTTGATGTGCATGCCCGGCAGCTGCGGGAACTCGTAGGCCTCGTACTGCGCGCCCAGCCTGGTCGCCTGCTCCTCGAACTTGGCCGCGTCCTCGGCCGTCCACCAGTCACGCAGCAGCCCGGCGCCGTCGGACTTGCGCCCCTGGTCGTCGAAGCCGTGGATGATCTCGTGGCCGATCACGCCGCCGATGCCGCCGTAGTTCACCGCCGGATCGGCGTCCGGGTCGAAGAACGGCGGCTGCAGGATCGCGGCCGGGAACACGATCTCGTTCTTGACCGAGCTGTAGTAGGCGTTGACGGTCTGCGGGGTCATCGCCCACTCGGCCTTGTCCACCGGCTGGCCGATGCGCGCGCGGCGGTAGTCCCACTCGAACCGGCGCGAACGCTCGGCATTGCCGAACAGGTCGCCGTTGCGCACTTCCAGCTCGCTGTAGTCGCGCCACTCGTCCGGATGGCCGATCTTCAGGCCGAAGTTCTCCAGCTTGGCGTGGGCCTCGGCCTTGGTGTCGTCGCCCATCCACTCCAGCTGATCCAGGCGCGCGCCCATGGCCGCCTTCACGTTGGCCACCAGGTCGTCCATCTTGGCCTTGGCGTCGGGCGGGAAGTACAGCCCGACGTAGTCACGGCCGATGGCTTCGCCCATGGTCGATTCGGCAAACGACACGCCGCGCTTCCAGCGCTCGCGCTGCTCGGGGGTGCCCGACAGGAACTTCTCGCGGAACTCGAACTGGGCGTCGACGAAGTCGCTCGACAGCAGCGAGGCGGCGCGGTCGGTGGTGTGGAACGCCTGCCAGGCCTTCAGCGTGTCCAGGTCGGTATCGGCGAAGATCTCCGCCAGCTTCGGAATCGCGGTGTCCTGGCGCATCACCACCACCGGCGCGTGGGTGACGCCGGCGGCAGCGAAGAAGCGCTGCCACGGGAAGCCCGGGGCCTGGGCCTCGAACCCACCCATCTCCAGCGGGTTGTAGGTCTTGTCGCGGTCGCGGCTCTCGGCGCGCGTCCAGTGGGCCTCGGCGATCCGGGTCTCCATCGCCATGACGGCCTCGGCGCTGGCCTGCGGCGCGTCCCAGCCGGCCAGCTCCAGCAGCTGCGCGATGTAGGCCACGTAGCGCTCGCGCTGGGGCGCGAAGTTGTCGCGCAGGTACATCTCGCGGTCGCCCAGGCCCAGGCCTGACTGGCTCATGTACAGGGCGTAGACGTCGGGGTTGCGCTGGTCGTCGGACACGCCGACGCTGAAGAAGCTACGGGTCAGGCCGCCGTTCTGCGCGCCCATCAGGTGCGCCATCTCCTCCTTGCTGGAGACCGAGCGGATCGCCTCCAGGTACGGCTGCAGCGGCTGCGCGCCGCGCGCCTCGATCGCCGCCTCGTCCATGAAGCCTTGGTACAGCGCCGCGATCTTGGCCGCGTCGCCGTCGGTGGCCGGGTCGCCCAGCTCATAGCCTTCCACCAGCTGCCGCACCCGCGCCTCGGACAGGTCGCGCAGCGCCAGGAACGAGCCGTAGCTGGAGCGGTCGGACGGGATCTCGGTGTTCTCGGCCCAGTTGCCGCTCACGTAGGCGAAGAAATCCTCGCCCGGGGACACGCTGGTATCCATGCCGGCGGTGTCGATGCCCCAGGTGCCCATGCGGGGCGCGGCAACCACCTGGCCCGCGCTGGCGGAGCCGTCGGCACCGTCGGCGAACAGCACCTGGGCGCTGCAGGCCTGGTCGAGGCAGCGGGCATCATGGGCCGCAACCGGGGCGGCCATCGACAGGGCCAGGCCGGTGGCGGCGAAAAGCAGGGTCTTCTTCAAGATCGGGTTCTCCGGTGTGGATACGGGAAGGTGCCGCCGCATGCGGCGCCAGCACAACTGCCTAAGGTAACCCCTGCGCTGGACGGCTGCGAATCCCCGCGACTACCATCAAACGCCCCCCGTGCCGGGATCAACGCGTGCAAAACGAACCGCAGGGTGAAGCCGCGCTGCGTGAACGGGCCCGCCAGGCGGTGCGTTCGGCGGACGCCTCGGCTGCGGACGCTGCCGGGATGGAGCGGCTGCAGCGCCACGCCCGCCGCACCCTGGACGAACAGCTGGCCCGGGTGCGCCGCCTGCACGCAACGCCGGCCTGTGCCCGCGGCTGCGCGATGTGCTGCCACCTGCGGGTGATGGCCACGCCGGCCGAGGTGTTCGGCCTGGCCCGCTACATCCGCCGGCAGCTGGCCCCGGCGGCGCTGGAGGAGCTCGCTGGCCAGGTCTCGGCAACCGCAGCCCGCCTGCACGCGATCCCGCGTGAACGCCTGCTGGCCACCAACGTCCCCTGCCCGCTGCTCGTCGACGGCGCCTGCAGCATGTACGCGGCGCGGCCGTTCAACTGCCGCGCCTACCACTCCCTCGACGTGGACGCCTGCACGGCCTCGTTCAACAACCCGGGCGATGCCGGCCTCACCCATCCGCAAAGCGCGATGGTGGCCCGCATCAACGAAGGCGTGCAGCAGGGCCTGGCCGACGTGCTTGGCCAGGCCGGGCTGGATCGGAGCCAGTACGAACTGGTCACCGCCCTGGACGAGGCCCTGTCCGACCCCGGGGCCGAAACCCGCTTCCTGCGCGGCGAGGCGGCGTTCCGCAGCGCCCTGCGCGGCTGAGCGCCTGGCCCGCGGCCCTCAGCGGCACGCTTCCGGGCGCGATTCCCAGACCACCGGCTGCCACCATTCGTGGGCACGGATCCCGTCCGGACTCATCCGTTCGGGCAGCAGTTCGGCGCCCACCGAGTAGCGCATGCCCGGCTCGACGTCGACCACCAGCACCTTGTAAGCACGCGCACCCTCGCGGCTCTGCACGCGCCGGATCCGCTGGGCATCACCGGCCGAAATGAGGTGCCGGTCGATGAACTCGCGCACCACCACCACATGGCGTCCGGCCGGAACCCGGTAGCGGTTCTGCGGATCCAGCGGCGTGCTGTCGCCGTTGATCTGGGTGATTTCCGCGCGGAAGATGTTCCTGCTGACCCGCGGCGGGGCGCCGATCGTACTCAGGTAGCCGCAGCCGGCCTGCGCCGCCACCTCGCTCCTGGTCACGGCCGTGACTTCATCCATACGGCCGGACAGGGTCAGCGGCGTCCCGTCGCGCTCGACCTCCAGCCGGATCTCGCCGCCACCGTTGGCCACGGCGTTTTCGAACAGATCGTTCGAGACCCGCGCGCCCACCAGGGACTTGCCGTTGACCGCCAGCAGGCGGTCGCCCACCTGCACGCCGGCCCGCTCGGCAGCGCCACCCGGCGACAGCGCCAGCACCTGTACGCCATCCTGCGTGCCGCGGCGCCCGTCGATCACCAGCCCCAGGCTCCACTGCGAGACGGCCGGCACGGCCGTCACGCCCGCCAGCGCCGGCGCTGGTGCCACCACGCCCGGCGCAGCCCTGGCACCGGGCATGCACAGCGCCACCAGGCCGGCGAGGATCAGTACTTGAATGGTTTTCATGGTGTTCACCCTTTGCCCTTGGCAGCCGTCGGCGTGGCGGCGGCCATCAGTGCCTGCCGGGCCCGCCAAAGCGGCTCGATTTCATCATCCGTGGCGTTGCGTTCGTAGGCCGCCTGCAGGGCCCGGTCGATCACGTGCACGGTGCGGATACTGTCGGCGTCAACGCCGGGCGCGGCTTGCTCCGCGGCCTCCGGAGCGCCTTCGGCGAGCAGCGGGCCATCCGCCGCCGGCCCGCCGGGAACCACAAGCGCGAACCCGAGCGCAGCGGCCGCCACCGAGGCCATGGCCACGCCGCCGAGCCGGCGCCGCATCCGCTGCCGGCGCGCGCCATCCACCCGCTGCCAGAGGCCGTCCGGCAACGTAGGCTCGCCCAGCGTCTGCAGGTACCGCTTCGCCTGTTTTTCAAGCTCGTCCATCGTCCTCGACCTCGATCATTTCGCGCATCCGCGCCAGCGCGCGGGACACCAGTGATTTCGACCAGCTCTCGCTGTGGCCGAACCGCCCGGCCAGTTCGCGGTGCGTCCAGCCTTCCACCACCCGCAGCCATACAACGGTACGCACCTCGGGCGGAAAGCGTTGCAGCAGCCCCAGCGAACCATCGTCCGGCTGGCCGGCCTCCTCCGCAGCGGAATCGGCGGCGATGGCGTCATCGAACTCCACCATCCTGCGCTCGCGGCGCAGCCGGTCAATGGCGGCATTGGCCGCGACCCGCTTCAGCCACGGCCGCAGCGGCCGATCCGGGGCCATGGCGTCCATGAACCGCAGCAGCTGGAGGAAGGTCTCCTGGGTCACGTCCTCGGCGGTGGCCGGGTTGCCGGTCAGCCGCAGCGCAAGCGCGTGGATCGCCCCCGCGTGGCGCGAGTACAGGGTTTCGAACGCCTCGCGGCTGCCCCAGCGGGCCCTGCGCACCAGGCGGGCTTCCTCGGCGATGTCCACCCGGGTGGTGTCGTCCATGGGAGTGGTTACGGCCGGCAGTACGGGAAGGTCGCAGCATCGGCTGACGGGCCCGATTTTGCACATCTGCGGAACTCTGGCGCCCGATGCGCGCATAATCCGGCTAAAAATGCTACAATAGCCCGCTGCATGCGGTGAGGGATCACCATGCAGCGCGAAGGCTGCTCCGCCCGGTGGGTCATCCCGGGCGGCTGCTCACGCACCACCGGCCCGGCCGCGCCCTTCCCGGCGACGGCGCAACGCCGCGCACGCAACGTGCGTGGCGCCCGAAGGGCCTTCACCGAGGCATGCCCCCACGCACGCCACCGACAGGAGACGCAATGTCCAGCACGAACGCCAAGCCCCAGACCCGCCAGCCCTCCGCCAAGCGCGCCCGCACGCGCTCGTCGTCCAGGAAGGCCGAAAGCGCCAACGCGCTGACCAGCGAGCGCATCGCCGCCGACCTCGCCGCCTTCCGCAAGGGCGGGGGCAAGATCGAAGTCCTGGGCAATACCAAGGTGTTCCAGAGCATGGGCCCGATGGCCACGGCGTCGAAGGCCAAGGCCGCCACCAAGAAGGCGCCGGTCAAGAAGCGCGCCTGACCTCAGCCGCCGCAGCCCCCGCAACAGACCGAGGGCTGCTGTTCGATACGGGCCGGCTGCAGGCTCCAGCCGGCCCCCTCCAGCACTTCCAGCAGCTGCCGGGACTCCAGCCAGGTCGACAGGCGCACGGTGCCCCCGGCCGCGTCCAGATCCACCACCGCGGCGGGATCCTGGTCGAGGATCGCACCTTCGATCACGCCGATGTCGGGCATGTGCGGGTCTTTTGCGATGTGGAATTCCATGGGCATGCCCCGGCAGGGATGATCCCTGATCGTACGCCCCGCCCCGCGGGCCCGCCATGACCTGGATCAGGCCCGCCGCGGATCGCCCGCCGGTTGACCCAGGTCAGGGCGCCCCGCCGCCCACCGCGGCACCATCCGTGCCATGTCCGATCCTTCCGTTGAAATCGACGGCGCGCTGGTTGCGCGCGAACTGGGCCTTGCCACCGACGAGTTTCGGCGGCTGATGGAGATCCGCAAGGTCAAGGTGCTGTGCGAACGCGGCACCGGCGAGGACGCCGGCAGCCATCGCGCGACCTTCTACTACGAAGACCGCAAGGCGCGCTTCATCGTCGACCGTTTCGGCCGGGCGAACCGGGTCTGAGCGCCTGCCCGCGCCCCGCGGCCCCGTCCAGCAGGCGCGCCATGTCCTCGTCCTTCTGCTCCCACAGCCCGTTCATCCACTGCTGGAAGCGGGCCCGGAACGGGCGATCCTGCTGGTAATCACCCTCCGCCATCTCGGCGGGGATCGGCCGCTCGCGCACCAGCACCCGGATCTCCGGCACCCTGCCCGCCATCAGGTCGGCCATGGTCGGCCGGCCGCCGGGATAGGCGATTGTCACGTCCAGCAGTCCCTGCAGCCCGGCGCCCATGGCGTCGAGCACGAACGCCACCCCGCCCGAGCGCGGCTTGAGCAGGTGCCGGTACGACGAATCCTGGCGCGCGTGCTTTCCGGCGGTGAACCGCGTGCCTTCGACGAAGTTCATGATCGACACCGGGATGTCGTGGAACTTCATGCAGGCCCGCCGCGTGGCCTCCATGTCGCGCTTGCCCAGCTCCGGGTTGCGGGCGATCTGGCGGTGGGTGTAGCGGCCCATGAAGGGGAAATCCAGCGCCCACCAGGCCAGCCCCAGCACCGGTACCCAGAACAGCTGCCGCTTGAGGAAGAACCGCAGCAGCGGAATGCGCCGGTTGAACACCTTCTGCAGCACCAGGATGTCCACCCAGCTCTGGTGGTTGGCCAGCACCAGGTAGTGACCGTCCACCTGCAGCCCGTCCGGCACTTCGACCTCGAAGCGGGTGGAGGTGAAGCGCTCGATCATGAGGCTGTTGACGCTGATCCAGCGCTCGGCCAGCCAGGTCAGCGCGGCGTTGCAGGCCCGCCTGGCGCCGTTGAACGGCAGCAGCAGCTTGACCAGCGCCACCACGAACAGCGGCAGCGCATGGACAAGCGTATTGAGCACCACCAGCGACAGCACCAGCGCTATGCGCAACCAGCCCGGCAAGGACACCCGCACACCCCTGTTTCCTGGAAGGCGCAAAGGTTACCGCACGCCGCGCCGCGTCAGGGCACCGGGAGGGCTACACTGTCAGCCACTCCCACATGCACAGGAATCCCTTGGCCAAACCAAACTACTCGTTCGAAAAACGCCAGCGCGAACTCGCCAAGAAGAAGAAAAAGGAAGAAAAAGCCGCCCGCAAGCGCGCCGACAGGGAAGCCGCAAGCGGCCCGGACACCGGCACTGCCGAACCATCGCACTGAACCCGGCCAGTGCGGCCACCCCGCCTGCCGCGCCGCAGGCGCGGCTCAGGTGCAGCCGCCGCAGCAGGTGCTGCCGCCGGAGACATGCACCTCGGCCTTGCCGAAGTCGATCACCACCGCGCCCGGCTCCTTCTGCCGGTACTCGATCACCAGCCCCTCGCCGTAGCGATCCTGCAGCTGGGCCAGCAGCGGCAGCGGGTCGTGGTCGTTGACGAAGCGCATGCCCTCGCCCGGCTGCAGCGCATCCAGGGCGCCGAAGATGGCCGCGTGGCGGAAACGCCTGGCGATGCCGCGCGCGTCGAAGGGATGAAGCTGGATGGAAAGCGTGTCGATGGCGCCCATGGTGTTCCTGCTGGTGGATGACCCGGCAAGGATGGCCGGTGCCAACGCCCGCCTCCTTGACCTGGATCACCCGGACGGCACTTCACGCCGCCCATAATCCCCGCACGCCATCCACGCACGCTGCCACCGCAGCCGCGCCGCGCCCGCTGCCGGCGCCCGCCCTTGCCGAAGGAGCCGCACCATGCCGACCCGCTACACCGGCGTGTCCCGATCCATCCTCGACGCCGTCCACGACACGCCCCTGCTGGAGCTGGAGGACGGCATCTTCGCCAAGTGCGAGTTCCTCAACCCCTCCGGCTCGATCAAGGCGCGCATCGCCAGCTACATCATCGATCGCGCGGAGAAGGAAGGCCTGCTCAAGCCCGGCGACACCATCGTGGAGGCCACCAGCGGCAACACCGGCAACGCGTTCTCCATGGTGGCCGCGGTCAAGGGCTACCGCATGATCGTGGTCATGCCCGAGGGGCTGACCAGCGAGCGGGTGGCGATCTCGCGCGCCTACGGCGCCGAGGTGCTGCTGAGCGGCAACTTCCACGTCAACGAGGCACTCGACCGGGCGCGCGAACTGGGCCAACAGCCGGGGTTCTTCTTCCCCGGCCAGTTCGAGTCGGAATGGAACGTGCAGGAGAACCGCGAGATCCTCGGCCCAGAGATCCTGGCCCAGCTTCCCGACGGCCGCACGCCCGACGCCTTCGTCCACGGGGTGGGCACCGGCGGCACCCTGATCGGGGTCGGCCAGGCCTTCCGCGCGGCCAACCCGGACGTGCGCCTGTTCGCGATGGAGCCGTCCGAATCCAAGACGCTGCTGTGCGGGGAGGTCGACCTGCACGGCATCGAGGGCATTTCCGACGGCTTCGTGCCCGGCATCTTCGCCCGCCACCGGGAGATGGTCAGCGACTTCCTCAGCGTGTCGAGCACGGATGCGGTGGAGGAAATGCGCAGGTTGGCCAGCAGGCGCGGCCTGCTCTGCGGCCCCAGCTCCGGCGCCCACCTGATCGCCGCCCGCCGCATCCGCGAGCGCTTCCCCGAGCTGGAGACGGTGGTCACCGTGCTCGCCGACAAGGGCGAGAAATACCTGCACGATTTCTACATGCAGCCGTCCGGCGACGCCCAGGCTCCCCCGCTCCACTGAGCGCCATGGAGCCGGCCCGGGGACAAGCCCCGGGGTTCGTGCTAAAGATATCCCTGCGGCCGGGAGGGATGGCTCCATGGTTTGGCAGGGGATGCACGAGGGCTTCATGCGCAGCTGCGCGCGACGCTGGCCGGGTCGCGTGTCCGCCGCATGGCTGCTGTTGCTGCTGGCGTTTCCCGCGGCCGCGCAAGCCCAGTCCGGACAGGCCCTGCGGATGGGCGGCGACGCCGGCTACCCGCCCTACCACTTCATCAATGCGGACGGCGAGGCCGACGGCTTCGACGTGGCCCTGGCACGCGCGGTCGCACGCGACCTCGGGCTGCAGCCGCACTTCGTGCTCGGGGAGTGGGACGAGGCGCTGGATGCCCTGGCCCGGGGCGAGACCGACATCGTGCCGATGTTCTGGTCTGCCGAACGCGAACAGCGCTACCTGTTCACCCAGCCGATCCTGATCCGCCACCACGTGCTGTTCGGCCCGCGCTCCAGTCCCGTCCTGCAGTCGCTGGACGCGCTCACCGGCCAGCGCGTGGCGGTGCAGCGCGCCGGCCTCGCCTGGGAGGCACTGCGGAAGCAGTCCGGGCCCGGCGTGGAGCTGGTGGAACTGGACAGCGAATCGTCGACCCTGCAGGCGGTGGCCGACGGGCGCGCCGACTACGCGCTGGCACCCATCGGCATCGGCTACCACGCGATCCACCAGTTCGGCATCCGCGACATGATCGCGCTGAGCCCGCCGCTGCTGGAGCGCAGGTACGTCTTCGCCGCCCACCCGGATCGCGCCGACCTGGTGGCGCGCATCGACGGCTCGCTGGATCGCCTGCGCGAGCGCGGCGTCCCCCACGAGCTGTACGTGAAGTGGATCGGCAACCTGAGCCCCGGCGAGACAGGCCCGGGCGCGGCCTGGCTGGCCGCCCTGCTGGCGGCGGCGACAGCGGCCGCGGCGCTGGCCTGGGGCTGGCGCCACCGGCGCGCCGCTGCACTGGCCAGGGACGGCAGCGGCGCCGGGGCCGGCGGCCGGGCCCTGCTCAACGACCTGCAGGAGGCCATCGACGGCGACCGCCTGGATTACATGCTGCAGCCCAAGCTCGACCTGCGCAGCGGTCGCTGGGCCGGTGCCGAGCTGCTGGTGCGCTGGGATCATCCCACCCACGGGCCGATCGTCCCCGACGACTTCGTACAGCTGGCCGAACAGGCGCAGGTGGCTGGCCCGATGAACCTGCACCTGCTGCGCTGCGGGCTGCAGCAGCGGCGCCACTGGCCGCAGGCGGATCCCGCGCTGTGCCTTTCAGTCAACATCTCCGCCAACGATCTGGCCGATCCCCGCCTGCTGGAGGAGATCCTCCGCGCCAACCGCGAGTTCGGGCCGGGGCTGATGCTCGAGATCACCGAAACCGACGCCATGCGCGAACCCGATCGCGTCGCCGAGGCGCTGCCCCGGCTGCGCGAGCAGGGCATCCTGATCTCGCTGGACGACTTCGGCACCGGGCACTCCTCGCTGGTCAACCTGCGGCGACTGGCGCCGGACGAGCTGAAAATCGACAAGTCGTTCGTGACCTCGGTGCTGTCCTCGCGCTCCGACCAGGCCATCGTCACCGCCACCATCGCCATGGCCCACGAGCTGGGCGCCACGGTCACCGCCGAGGGCGTGGAGGACGAGGCCACCCGGCGCTGGCTGGCCGAGGCCGGCTGCGACATGGTGCAGGGCTTCGCCATCGCCATGCCGATGTCGCCCGCCGACTTCATCGCCCTGCTGGGCGAGTCCGCAGGGCAGCAGTGAACCCGGATCCGGTGAATTCCGGCCAGCTGAACCGGGCCCGGCCGGTTGATTAACGCTCCGGATACGGGCCCTGTGCCGGTCACGGGGCGATCATTCCGGCGCTGACAACATCGGCTGCATGAATGGAAGGCAGCAGCCCGCGCCGGACGGCTTCTTCAGCAGCGGCGACATCCCCGTTCCCACCCCCGCCGCCCGGGAGTGGAAGGTCACGGTCAGCGACGGGCCGGTGATCGCCACCGCGATCCACGATGGCCACGCGGTGCGTCCGTCGCTGCGCCGGCTGATGGCGCTTGGCGACGCGGATCGGCTGCGCGAGGAGGATCCGCTCACCGGCGTGTTCACCGCGGTCGGCGACGTGCGCATCCTGGCGCCCGCCTCGCGCTTCGAGGTCGACCTCAACCGGCCCCGCGAGGGCGCCGTGTACGCGCGGCCCGAGGACGCCTGGGGCCTGGAGATCTGGAAGTCGCCGCTGCCGGAGGAGGAGATCGAACGCTCGCTGGCCGCGTGGGATCGCTTCCATGCGATGTTCACCGAACTGGTCGAACGCATGCTCGAACGCTGGCAGGCGCTGCTGCTGATCGACCTGCACAGCTACAACCACCGCCGCGACGGTGCCGATGCGGAGCCGGCGCCGGCCGCCGGAAACCCCGACATCGAACTGGGCGTCACCACCGCCGACCCCAACCGCTGGGGCGACGTGGTGAAACGCTTCGGCGACGTTCTGCGCGAGCACCCGATCAACGGCCGCGAACCGGACGTGCGCGCCAACGTGCGCTTCCCCACCGGCGGCCACTTCCCCGAATGGGTCTACGCCCGCTGGGGCGCGCGGGTGTGCACGATCTCGCCCGAGTACAAGAAGATCTTCATGGACGAGTGGACGGGCCAGGCCGGTATCGCCACGCTCCAGCAGCTGCGCGATTCGCTGCAGGCGGCGGTCGATGCGATCCGTCCCGGGTTCGAGGTGCGCCGGTGAGCGCGGCCGGCAGCCAGCGCGCCCCCAGGCCGCTGCCGCCGGTGGCGGCCGAAGTGGACGCGTCGCTGGCGGCGATCGACGCCGAGCTGGACTGGCTGATCGCCCTGACCCCGCTGGGCACCGACGCGCTGTGGGAAGACTTCGACGCCAGCGGCCGCAGCCGGGTCGCGCCGCTGCGCTACGCCGAACCGGTGCTCGACATGGGCGCCATGGCGCAGCGCCTGGGCGAACTGCCGATGGAGCGGATCGAGTCGCCGCTGCTGCGGGGCGTACTGGCGGAAAAGCAGCGCGAGCTGGAGCGCATGATCGAACTGGTGCGCCTGCGCGGCACCGACGGCTTCATCACCGCCAGCATCGACCTGTTCGGCGGCGTGGAGGCGGGCCTGCTGGTGCTGGCCAACGACATCCTGGCCAACGTCGGCGGCAGCGAGCAGCTGACCGCGGACTGCGGCGTGGACGTGGTGGTGGCCGCGGTCGAGGACGAGGTGGACTGGTACCGCGAGCGCGCTCCGGACTTCTCGCTGGATCTCACCGTCGACGCCGACGTCGGCTCGCTGATGATGGTCTCGCACGGACACCTGTACCTGGACGCCGACATGCGCCTGCCGCACGCGCGCGTACAGCCGCTGGTGCAGCACGAGATCGGCACCCACGTGGTGACCCGCTACAACGGCATGCAGCAGCCGATGCGCCAGCTGGCCGTGGGCCTGGCCGGCTATGACCCGCTGCAGGAGGGCCTGGGCGTGCTGGCCGAGTACCTGACCGGCTACCTGCCGGGCGAGCGCCTGCGGGTGCTGGCCGCGCGCGTGGTGGCCGCCGACATGGCGATCCGCGGCGAGGACATCCCGCAGGTGTTCGCCTGCCTGCACGACGAGCACGGATTCGCCACCGACGACGCCTTCGACGTCGCCGTGCGCGCCCTGCGCGGCGGCGGGCTGACCAAGGACGCGGTGTACCTGCGCGGACTGTGCGACCTGCTCGACCACCTGCGCGGCGGCGGCGGATTCGAGCCGCTGTTCCGCGGCAAGTTCGCGCTCTCGCACCTGGTGGTGCTGGAGCAGCTGGCCGAAGCCGGCTGGGCGGTGCCGCCCGCGCTGCTGCCCCGCTACGCCTGCGCCGATGGTTTCGACAAGGTGCTCGACGCCTGCCGCACGACCGGCGTCCAGGATCTGTACCAGTCCTATCCCTCCCCAGCCCCGGAAACCGTCGCATGAGCGAGCGCCCCCTCAAGCTCGGATTCGTCGTCAACGACGTCGCCACCGAGAAGGACAACTACACCACCATCCGCCTGGCCCGTACGGCGCTCGGGCTCGGCCACAGCGTTGCGCTGATCGGCCTGGACGGCTTCATCTACGACGCCAACGACACCGTGCGCGCCATCGCCCACATGCCACGGGTGGAGGGGTACGCAGACGACGCCACGCTGCTGTCCGAACTGCACGGCGCGGACGCGGTGACCGAGCGCATCAACGTCGAGGAACTCGACGTGCTGATGCTGCGCAGCGACCCGGCCGAGGAGGTCGAAGATCGCCCCTGGGCCTCCAACAGCGCGCTGCTGTTCGCGCAGCTGGTGACCCGGCGCGGCGTGATCGTCCTCAACGACCCGGCCAACCTCACCAACGCCTCCAACAAGACCTATTTCCAGCATTTCCCGGACGAGGTGCGGCCGGCCACGTGCATCACCTGCCAGGCCGACGAGATCAAGTCCTTCATCGCCGCCCATGACGGCCGCGGGGTGATCAAGCCGCTGCAGGGCTCGGGCGGCCAGGGCGTGTTCGTGGTCGACGGCCACAGCGGCGCCAACCTCAACCAGATGATCGAGGCGGTGATCCGCGACGGCTACGCGATCGCCCAGGAGTACCTGCCCAGGGCCGCCGACGGCGACCTGCGCCTGCTCACCCTCAACGGCCGCCCGCTGCAGGTGGACGGGCAGTACGCCTGCATCCGCCGCTACAACGACAGCGGCGACGCGCGCAGCAACATCAGCGCCGGCGGCAAGTACGAGCTGGTCACGCCCGATGCCGACGCCCTGCGGGCGGCGGAGATCGTGGCCCCGAAGCTGATCCGGGACGGCATGTACTTCGCCGGCCTGGACATCGTGGGCGACAAGCTGATGGAGGTGAACGTGGACACGCCCGGCGGCATCAACATGGCCGATGACCTGGCCGGTGTGGACTTCAGCGGCCACATCATCGCCGACCTCGCCCGCAAGGTGCGCCTGAGCCGACAGTACCGCGGCATCCTGAGCAACCTGGAACTGGCGATGCTCTGAAGCCGCAGCTTTCAGGGAATCAGCAAGACCTTGCCGGTGTGCCGGCCGCTCTCCAGGTGGGCGTGGGCCCTGGCGGCTTCTTCCAGCGGGAAGGTGCGGTCGACGACGGGACGGAGCCTGCCGGCCTCCACCCACGGCCACACCACCCGCTCCACCTCGGCCGCCAGGCGGGCCTTGTCGTCGGCGCTGCGCGGACGCAGCAGCGAGCCGGTGAGCACCAGCTGCTTGCGCATGAGGGTGAACGCGGGCACCTGCAGGTCGTTGCCGCCCTGGGCGGCGATGTAGACGAGGCGACCGCGGGGGTTGAGCGCCCTGAGCGTAGCCGCCAGGTACGGCGCACCCACCATGTCCAGGGCCACGTCGACGCCGCCTGCGGCCCGCGCGACTTCGCCGAAATCATCCACGTCCGTGTCCACGGCGATGTCGGCGCCGAGGGCCAGCGCGGCCTGCGCCTTGTCCGCGCCGCGCGAGGTCGCGATCACCCGCGCACCGGCCGCTTTGGCCATCTGGATCGCCGCCACGCCGATGCCCGAGGTCGCGCCGTGTACCAGCAGGGTTTCCCCGGGCTGCAGGGCGCCGTGTTCGAACACGTTGGCGTACACGGTGAACACGGTCTCCGGCAGCGCGGCCGCCTGCACCGGATCCAGCCCGGCCGGAACCGGCAGCGCGTGGCGGGCATCGACCGCCGCGTACCCGGCGTAGCCTCCCCCGCCCAGCAGGGCGCAGACCCGGTCGCCGGGCTTCCAGCGTCCCGCGCCCTGGACAACCTCGCCCGCGATTTCCAGCCCCAGCGTTTCCGGAGCGCCCGGCGGAGGCGCGTAGTTGCCTTCGCGCTGGACGATGTCGGGCCGGTTCACCCCCGCCGCCAGCACCCGCACCAGGATCTCGCCCTCGCCCGGCACCGGGCGCGGCAGCTCCACCGCGTGCAGCGCGTCCGCGGCGCCCGTGCCGCCACGGACGGCGATGGCCGTCATCAATTCACCCATCCGGCCATCTTAGACCACCGGTTTGCAGGCGCAGGCCGGCTGGACAATAGTCCCGATTGGGACTATTCTTCGAACCATGACCATAATTGCAACAACCCCGCTCCCCGCCCCGCGCCGCGACCTCGCCGGCCCGGGGCTGCGCGCGTTCTTCAACATCACCCGCCTGTGGGGCCTGAGCACCGAGCAGGAACGGGTGCTGCTGGGCAGCCCCGGCCGCTCCACGTTCTTCCGCTGGAAGCGTGACCTGGACGGCGCCCTGCCCCGCGACGCGCTGGAGCGCATCAGCTACCTGCTGGGCATCTGGAAGTCGCTGCAGGTGCTGTTCGCCGACCCGGCCCAGGCGGACGCGTGGATCAAGCGGCCCAACGACGCGCCGCTGTTCGGCGGCCGCAGCGCGCTGGAGCGGATGCTGGGCGGCCAGGTGGCCGACCTGTTCGTGGTGCGCCAGTACCTGGACGCGCAGCGCGGATGAGCACCGCGGCCCTGCCGCGGCGCACGCGCGTGTCGTGGAAGCCGAGCTGGCGCATCGTCCCCAGCCGCTTCCCGCCGGTGGGCCTGTTCGACCGCATCGCCGCGCCGGCGGATCTGGACGCGGTGTTCGAGATCGAGGGCATGACCAACCCGCGCCTGCGCCAGGAGCTGGGCGAACTCTCGCTGGTGCCGCCGCAGCGGCGCATCAGTGGCCCTGGCACCACGCCGATCATGGCCGCCTTCACCCACCCCAACCCGGACGGCTCGCGCTTCTCCGACGGCAGCTGGGGCGTGTACTACGCCGCCCGCGAGCGCGAGACCGCGATTGCCGAGACCGTGTTCCACCGCGGCAACTTCCTGCGCCACACCCGCGAGCCGCCGACCGTGCTGCAGATGCGCTGCTACCTGGCCGACGTCGGCGGGCGCTTCCACGACATCCGCCGCGGCTGGCCGGAGCTGCACGATCCGGACAGCTACGCCGCCAGCCAGGCCGCGGCGCGGCGCTGGCGCGCGGCCGGCAGCGACGGCATCGTCTACGCCAGCGTGCGCCGCCGCGGCGGCCAGGCGATCGCGGTCTTCCACCCCGACCTCGTCGCCCCCGCCGTGCAGGGCCCGCACCTGCACTACCACTGGGATGGCGAGCGCATCAGCCACTACAGCGTGGTCGACCAGGTCGTTCCGCTCTGAAAAAACCTGTCGCAGGCGGCGCGCCTGCGTGATACTGCCCCGGTCGGAAGACGAACGGGGAGGCACGCATGCACAGGCTGGCATCGTGGTGCCTGGCGCTGGCGGCATGCCTGGCGTGGAGCAGCGCGCAAGCCGAGGTGAAGGTCGAGGTGCTGGAAGCCCACCCTGCCGGCGAGCCGGCGACCATCGGCCCCAGGCAGACCTATTCGCTGCGCATGGCCTACAGCACCACCGAACCGGTGCGGATCTGGGCGCGCCCGTGGTACCGCGGCGAGGAAGTGCCCACCGCGACCCACGGCTCGGTCATCTACGAAGGCAGCGGCGAGGCGATCGGCTGGTTCTGGCTTGATCCGGGACAGCAGGTCGACGAAGTGCGCATCAGCGCCGGCGGCGTCGACCAGCCCGGGACCGGACTGGCAGCCACCCATCGCGTGCGCGTGGTCGGCGGCAGCACCGCCGTGCCGCGCGCCGACCCGCCGTGGATCGCGCGCCTGAAGCATGAGGCGAAAGACCGCCAGGCAAGCTGGACGGCCAGGCACCCGCCGCCGGAGCCCACCTTCCTGGACGGCATCCTGGTAACGGTGCTGGTCTGGGGGGTCCTGGGCCTGGCCGTGTTCAGCCTGGTGGCGCCCATCGTCGCAATCCGGCGCTGGCGCGGCGGATGGCGCCTGGCCGCCGCGTTGCCGCTGGCGATCATGGCCCTGGTGCTGCTCAACATCGTCGTCGGCGTCGCCATCGACCCGACCTCGCACAACCTGTGGCCGTTCGAGCTGCTGATGGCCGGCATGGCCTGCGTGGGGATCATGCTGGCGCTGTGGCTCGCGCGCCGGTTCCTGCGCGCGGGGACATGATGCCGACGCAGAGGCCGATCAGGACTCCACGCGCACGCCGTCGGCGAGGATCCGGTACTCCACCGGCTCGGCCGCGATGCCGGTGCCGCTGTCCTTGCTGAAGTGCTCGACCTGCTCGGGGGTGAGTTCCTTGCGCTCCAGCACCCCGTACACCACCGCCGAGCCGGTCTGATCCTTGGGCAGGAAGAACGCGTGGTCACCGAACTTCACCCGCGCGACCTGGCCATCGTGCTCAAGCATCATCCAGCAGCCCATGTTCTGGCAGACCTCGGTGATGCGACCGCTGAAGCGCTTGGCCTCGCCGGCATGGGCATCGAAATTGGTGATGGCTTCGGACACCGGCACGGCCGGCCCGTCTTCGAAAGCCTCCCCGTAGGCGGCGGGATCCGCGGCGCTGGCAAGGAACGCGGCGGTGGAAAGCAGGACGGCGGCAAGCAGGCGCATGGGCAGCTCCGGACGCATTGGCGGCGAAGTGCGAACGATAACGCAGTCCGGGCGACTCCGCGCGTTCAGGCGTCGACCGACTCCAGCGCGTGCCCGAGCCCGGCCGTTTCCTTTTCCAGGAAGCCGGGAAGCCCATCGGGCACCGGCCTGGTGCGGCCGCCGCCCACGGCGTGCATGGCGATGGCCCAGCACGCGGTCAGCACGCGGAAGGCAAGCTCCTCCGCGGCCGCGATCACCGGCCACATCCGCTCGGCGGACTGGCGCGGCTGGCGGGACGCGGCGGTGGCCCGGTCATAGGCTTCCGAGAGCGCGAACGTGCGGTGCTGCAGTTCGCGCTGCCGCTGGTGGGCCGCTTCGCCGGTGACGTCGCCGGCGGCAAGATCCGCCGCCACTCCCGCGGTCGCCGACAGGGTCTGCACCAGCTCCTCGTGGATCAGCTTCGCCGACGCCTTGGGCCAGGTCAGCTGGAACACCGCCAGCGCCACCGCGCAGCCCACCGCGGTATCCACCCCGCGCGCCAGCACCGGCACGCCCATGCACAGGCCCGAGCGCGCGGCGAACACAACGCGGCTTCGCGGCAACGGCCGCATCGTCAGCATGCTGCGCAACATGGCGTTCATCCGCACGATCATGCCATGGCCGACCACGCCCCCTGGTCGCTACGGGCCAGCCGGCGAGCCCCCGCTACTGGAACACCGGCTCCAGCAGGCGGAACGTGCCCGCATCGGCATCCATCTCCGCCCGGCCGCCGACCGGCACGATGAACTGCTGGCGGATGTGGCCGATCTGCGCGCCGCGGTAGGCGGGAATGCCCAGCGGCCGGATGTAGTCGTCGAGGATCTGCTCGATCGTGAGCGAGCCGAAGGTTTCGCCGGGCCCGCAGTCGGTGCAGTGGCCCCAGATGAAGCCGCTGATGCGATCCAGCGCGCCCATCAGCCTGAGCGTGCTGAGCATGCGGTCGATCCGGTACGGCGCCTCGGAGACGTCCTCCAGGAACAGGATCTTCCCGTCGAAGTCCGGCATGTACGGCGAGCCGGCCAGGGCCGTCAGCACGGTGAGGTTGCCGCCCACCAGTTCGCCCTGGGCCCGGCCGCCGGTGATGGGGATGGTGCGGTTGCGCCGCTGCACCAGCTCGTCACCGCGATCGTCCGGGTTGCGGAACTGCACCAGCTCGCGGTCGAAGAACAGCCGCCGGAACTGGTCGGCGTTGAAACTGTTCCAGCTGCCGGTTCCGTTCGGCCCGTGGAAGGTCACCAGCCCGG
This sequence comes from Luteimonas dalianensis, assembly GCF_049339425.1. Lineage (NCBI taxonomy): Bacteria > Pseudomonadati > Pseudomonadota > Gammaproteobacteria > Lysobacterales > Lysobacteraceae > Luteimonas > Luteimonas dalianensis. Next base: position 458,205 of record NZ_JBMPPO010000001.1, read on the forward strand.
TGCGCGCCTGGATCGCGCTGTGCAGCGCGGTGACGTCGGAGTAGCCGAGCAGCGCCTTGGGATTGGCGCGGATCACGTCGTAATCCAGCAGCGGCAGCAGCCGCGCCCCGCCCGAGCCGCCGCGCACGCATACCACCGCCCGGGTGTCGGGATCGGCGAAGGCGCGGTTGAGGTCGTCGGCCCGCCCCGCATCGGCGCCGGCCAGGTGTCCGCGGCGATCGCCATAATGCGCGCCGGTCTTCACCTTCAGGCCAAGCGCCTCCAGCACCTCCTGCGCCAGCTGCAGGTCGAACGAATCCTCCACCGGCGACGACGGGCTCACCAGGGCCACGGTGTCGCCGGGGTTGAGCGGCACCGGCAGCAGCCTGCCGGCCGGCGCCTGCGCCATGGCACTCGTGGCGCCGCCCATCAGCGGCAGGGACATGGCGGTCAGCGCGCTGCGCGCGAGGAATTGGCGTCGATGCATGGCTCTTCAGTTCATTCGCGAAGCGGCAAGCCTATCAATCCCGGGAGAACTCGTCGCGTTCCTTCCGGGTAAGCACGCGGGGTTCTGCAAGGGGCCGCCCGTCCTCGAAGAACGGGGTCGCGCGTCTGGATGAATGCTTTGCCAGCAGGATTCCGCAGGCGATGCGGGCAACGCCGGCAGCAGTCCGCAACGGCGTGCGTCGAACCCGGGAAGTGGCCGAAGCGGCGTGTACCACCATCGGCCGGCGGCCGAACGCGCTGGCGACGTCAACGCCCGCAGCCTGCAGCCCCGAAACCGGAACTCCTACATAGGGGAACGCGGGGTTCCGCGCCGTGTTGCCGACCGGGGTATTGCAGCAGGCGGTGTGCCAGCGCAGCGGCCCCTTCGGGCTGAGCGACAGGCAGGCCACCCGATCCCTGCCCTCCAGCAGCCGGAGGCCCGCCGGCCGCATGGTGATGATGTCGGTACCACCCGCGGCATCCAGCACGTCCGGCCGACACAGCGCACGTGCGAACGCACGGCAGTCACGGCAGTAGCAAACGACCCGTGCGTAGACCGCGCGCCGATCCAGCTCCCCGCGAACCGCGCCGCAGGTGCAGCGCATGGGCACGCTCATGTGGAACGCGCGAACAGCACCGCCGACGCGAACCACGGCAGCGCAAAGCAGGCCGTGAGCACGATTTCCAGCATCTGGAAGCCGCCCATCGCCACCGCCACGCCCGCTGCAGCCAGCTGTGCCACACCCGCAGCGGCCATCGCCAGCGCCATGGCCGGGGCGCGGAACCGGGCCAGCAGCGTGCCCATCGCCGCCACCGCCAGCACGCCGCCGAACATCAGGTTCGCGGGATGGCCCTCGCTACCCAGCATCCCCACCGCCAGGTTCACCCACACGGTCATGAACCCAGTGACCACCGCCAGCGCGAACGCCGCCCGGTACAGCAGCCCCGTACCGGCCCTCAGCCCCAGCTCGACCAGCCCGCACGCGGCGGCCAGCAGCGCGCCCATCACCAGGAAATCGAACGCGTTCCAGGCCACGCCCGGCGCGCCGAGCATCATCGCGGCCGCGGGCACCATCAGCAGCGCGGCCGCGGCGATCCACAGCCAGGGGTGGAAGCTCCAGGCACGCGGCCCCGGGGACGTCATTGAAGTGGCCATGGCGAATGTCCGCAAAGGCACGCCGACGGCGCGCTGCCAGCGAGCGTACGCCCGCCACCGCCCCTGCGCCAGCGCTTTTCAGGCGGCGCTCGTGGCCACGCCCCTGCCCCGCACCGGCTCAGCCACCCAGTAGCCCAGGTTGGCGCAGTGGCCGGCATCGTCCACCTCGCTCAGCCCCACCGCGCCAATCAGCTCCGCGCCGGCCCGGCCGTCAGGGCAGCAGCGCCGTCCACTCCGGCGTGCCGAAGCGCTCGCGCACCAGCTGCTGCGCCCGTCCCAGCTCGTCCGGATGCAGGACATCCGGCTTCAACCCGCCGTGGCGCTGGCGGAACGTCTCCACCATGTGGCCGATCACCTCCGCACGCGGCAGGCCCGTCTGGCTGCGCAGCGGGTCCACGCGCTTGAGCGCGCTCTTGGTGCCCTTGTCGGACAGCTTCTCGCGGCCGATGCGCAGCACGTCCATCATCTTCTGCGCATCGATGTCGTAGGCCATGGTCACGTGGTGCAGCACCACCCCGCGGCGCCGGGTCTGCGCCGCGCCGGCAATCTTGCCGGCCTCGGAGGTGATGTCATTCAGCGGCTGGTACCAGGCCTTGATGCCCAGCCCGCCCAGCGCCTGGATCACCCACTGATCCATGAACTCGTACGCCTGCTCGAAGTTCATGCCCGCCACCAGCGACTCCGGCGCCACGATCGAATAGGTAATGGTGTTGCCCGGCTCGATGAACATCGCGCCGCCGCCGCTGATCCGCCGCACCACCTCGATGCCGTGGCGCTGCGCCGCCTCCATGTCCACCTCGTTGCGCAGCGACTGGAAGCGCCCCATCACCACCGCCGCCGCGCCCCACTCCCAGATCCGCAGCGTCGACGGCTGCCGGCCCGCGGCCACCTCGTCCAGCATCGCGTCGTCCAGGGCCATGTGCAGCGCGGGGGCCTGCGGCTCCACGTGCACCAGGCGCCAGTCGTGGTCGCGCCATTCGCTGCGGCTCATGCCACGCCTCCGCTGTCCTGCCCGGCCGCGTCCAGCGCGCGGCGCACCGCCACGGCCACCCCTTCGGCGGTGATGCCGTAGGGCTGGGCCGAACCCATCGCCCCGGCCACCGCCGCCGCCAGCGCCACCTCGCCGGTCTGCACCGGCAGACCTTCCAGCGCGGCGTTGATATCGTCCAGCGCGGTGGCCGGCTCCAGGAAGAAATCCCCGCTCACCTGTACGCCGGTCATCCGCCCTTCGGCGGCGCGCAGGTCAACCACCACCAGCTTTCCGCCCGGCACCTTGTATTCGCCGTGCGCAGCGTTGTCTTGTCTGTCCATCCAGGCAGTCTGTGCAGCGGCCACGGCCAGGTCAACCGGATCGGGCCGTCGCCCTCGCCGTCCCGGGTACCATGAGGCCGGCCGGGGCATGGCGCCCCGGACAGACAGCAGAACGGAAACACGCATGCGCAGCGTCGAAGGAAGAAAGGTCAACTCATCGACGGATGCCTTCACCGGCCGCAGGCAGGCCGGCTGATGCGAACCTTCGTCCTCCGCGCGCGCGCCGCACCCACCGACAGCCGCGCCCTGCTCGACTCCGTGGGCGGGGCCGCGCATACGGAAATCCTCGCCCACACGCTGATGAACGCCATCTTCGTGGCCCAGTCGCACCGCCAGGACGTCATCGTCCACATGGTGCTGGAGAGCACCCGCGACTTCTCGCGCAGCATCCGCTTCGACGCCAACGCGATGACCGGCATCGGCGGCTTCGACGAGCGCAACCTGCTGGGCAAAATCGCCCGCGCCCTGGACGCCTCGGCGGGCATGGGCAAGGAGGACACCCGCCCCGTCGAACCCGGCGTTGAAGTGCGCACCATCAGCTTCGAGCGGCTGGTCAAGGAGCTCTCGGCCGACCACCAGCTCTACATCATGGATCGCAAGGGCACGCCGATCGGCGAGCAGGCCTTCGGGGCCAACCCCTGCTTCCTGCTCACCGACCACATCCCCATGCCGAAGAAAGCCATCCCCGGCCTTGAACGCATGGGCGCGAAGAAGATCAGCCTCGGCCCGACCATGCTGTTCGCCTCCCAGTGCGTGGTGCTGATCCACCATGCGCTGGATCAGCGCCCGGGCTAGGTGACCCGCTCGCCCTCAGCCACCCGCACGCCGGTGTGGTCTTCCGGCACGGATTCCAGCGCCACCCGCAGCCGCCCGCCTTCGCGCACCAGCCGCAGGCCTCGGTACTTCACCAGGTAGGCCGCCGCCACCGCCGCAGCCGCCAGGCCCGACAGCGCGCCAACCCCCATCGCCCAGCGCGCGCCCACCTGATCCACCAGCCAGCCCACCAGCGGCGCCCCGAGCGGCGTGCCGCCCATCACCACCGCGATGCGCAGCGCCAGCACCCGGCCGCGCATGGCGCGCTCGGTGGTGAGCTGCATCATCGAGTTGCTTGCGGTCATGAAGGTCAGCGCCGCGAAGCCGACGAAGAACAGCATCACCGCGAACAGCATCGGCCCCGGCGTCACCGCCGCCAGCGCCGCGCTGACCCCGAACCCCGCCGCCGACACCGCCATCACCACCATCCCCGGCACCGGCCTGCGCGCCGACAGCAGCGCCCCGCTCATGGTGCCCACCGCCATCGCCGAGGTCAGCAGGCCGAACTGGCTGGCATCCCCGCCGAACACCGTGACCGACATGGTGGAAATGAAGATCGCGAAGTTGAACCCGAACGCCCCCAGCAGGAACAGCATGACCAGCACCGCGATCAGATCCGGCCGCCTGGCCACGTAGCCGAAGCCCGCCAGCACGCTCCCGCGCCCGCGCTCGGGCCGCTCTTCCGAGTACAACTCGTGCACCCGCAGCATCCACAGCGACACCAGCACCGCGCCATAGGAGCCGGCGTTGATCACGAACAGCCAGCCCTCGCCCACCGCCGCAATCAGCACCCCCGCCACCGCCGGGCCCACCATCCGCGCCGCGTTGAACGAGGTGGAATTGAGCGCCACCGCGTTGGCCAGGTATTTGTCGCTGACCAGATCGGAGACAAAGGTCTGCCGCGCCGGCGCATCGAAGGCGGTCACGCAGCCCAGCAGCAGCGCGAACAGGTACACGTGCCACAGCTCCACCACGCCGGCCAGGGTCAGCAGCCCAAGGCCCAGCGCCAGCAGGCCCGCCGCCGCCTGGGTGCACAGCAGCAGCTTGCGGCGGTCGAAATGGTCGGCGGCAAAGCCGGTCAGCGGCAGCAGCAGCAGCGCCGGGCCGAACTGCAGTGCCATCACCGTGCCCATGGCGGTGGCGTTGTTGTCGGTGACCACCGTGAGCACCAGCCAGTCCTGGCCGATGCGCTGCATCCAGGTGCCCACGTTGGACACCAGCGCGCCCATCGCCCAGGTGCGGTAGTTGTAGATCTTCAGGGACTGGAACATGGCGGGCATTCAACCATGGTGGCGGGTGCGTTCCCGTCAAGCCGCCTCATGCCCTGCCATGGCCCGCAGTCCAGAACGGGGAGGGCCTGCTGCTGGCCGCCCTGCCGCCCACCCTCATCGCGATGGCGGCGTTCCGCTTCCTGTAACAGCACAAAAGCGCCGCGGCTGGCCGGTGAGCGGGTCATCGAAGGCCAGCGAGCTGGCGAACAGCTGCAGCGCCCGCCCCGGGTCGTCGGGCCCTTCATCCCGCAGCTCCGGATAGAAGCGGTCGTGCAGGATCGGCGCGCCCAGCGCCGCCATGTGCACACGCAGCTGGTGCTTGCGTCCGGTCACCGGCTGCAGGCGGTAGCGCCAGGTATCCGCTCCGCGTTCGAGCACCTCCACCACCGTCTCGCTGTTGGCCGCGCCCGGCACCTCGCGCATGCGGAAGAACGGCTCGCCGCGCTCCAGCCGGCTGCGGTGCACGTGCGGAAACACAAGGCCCGGCAGCGGCGGTGCCACGGCCACGTACTCCTTGCGGATCCGCCGCTCGCGGAACAGCGCCTGGTAACGCGACCGGCTGCCGGGATCGGCCGAGAACATCACCAGGCCCGCCGTATCGCGGTCAATGCGGTGCAAAGGCACCAGGCCGGGATTGTCGAAGCGGTGCACCAGCCGCGCCAGCAGGGTCTCGCGCACCCAGGCACCCGTCGGAGCGACGGGCAGGAAGTGCGGCTTGTCCACCACGACCAGATGCGCATCTGCATGCACCACGGTCTCGGTGAACGGGATATGCGGCTCCTCCAGCACCTCCCGGAAATAGTGGATCCGGGCCCCCGGCCGATACGCGGCCGAAGCATCAAGCACACGGCCCTGCGCATCCAGCACCCGCCCCCGCGCGAAGCGGTCACGCCAGGCATCGGCATCTATCCTGGGGAAGTGCGCGCAAAGCGCGTCCAGCACCGTCGCCCACGGCCCCGGCGGCAGCTGGAGCCGGCTGGCGGGAACGCCGTCGCGGATAGGGCGTGGAGCGGGCTTCATGCCGGAGCCGCTCAGAACACCGCCAGGTCGGTCATCCGGCTGAAGCGGTGCAGCGCGTAGCGGCCGAGCAGGGAATTGCCCTTTTCATCCAGCCCGGGGTACCAGACGCACAGGCCCATCACGTGCGGCACCACGGCCACGATGCCGCCGCTCACCCCGCTCTTGGCCGGCAGGCCCACGTAGAAGGCGAAGTCGCCTGCGGCATCGTAGGTGCCGGCGGTCATCATCATGGCGTTGATGCGGGTGGCGTCCTCGGCGCTGATCACCTGCCGGTCGGCGGTGGCACAGTGGCCGTCGTCGGCCAGGTACTGCACGCTGCGCGCCAGACCCACGCAGTGCATGTCCAGCGAACACTGCAGGTAGTAGAAATCCAGCACGTCCTGCACGTCGTTGTTGAGGTTGTCGAAGCTGCGGATGAAATTGGCCATCGCCACGTTGCGATGCCCGCTCTCGCGCTCGGACTGCGCGAGTTCCGCGTTTGAGCCGACGCCGGCATCGCCCGAGCGCGCGCGCATGAATTCCAGCAGGCTGGCTTCCGGATCGTCGTAGTGGGAGAGGATCACGTCGGCGCAGACCAGCGCGCCCGCGTTCATGAACGGATTGCGCGGGATGCCGTGCTCAAGCTCAAGCTGGATCAGCGAATTGAACGGATCGCCCGACGGCTCCCGATCCACCCGCGTCCACAGCTCGTCGCCCACCGCATCCAGCGCCAGGGTGAGCGTATGCACCTTGGAGATGCTCTGGATCGAGAACCGGTCGCGCGAATCCCCCACCTCGTGCACCGTGCCGTCCAGCAGCGCCAGCGCCATGCCGAAGCGATCCTTGGGCACGTCCGCCAGCGAGGGGATGTAGTCGGCCACCTCGCCCTCGCCGAAGCGCTCGCGCACCTCCTCGTTGATGGTGCCCAGGATATCGTCCAGGTCGAGGCCGCTGATGTCGCGGGGGTTCTTCGGGGGCTTGGGCATGCAGGAGTTCGCGGATTTTCGGGGCGCACAGTATGCATCCCGCCCGGCGACCCCTGCGTGACGCGGTCAGCCCCCGGACTCCAGCGAAAATCCGCGCTCCACCGTGCAAACCATGCCCTGCTCGGCGAAGCGGGACGACAGCTCGCCCTCGATGCGCCGGCCGTCATCCATCACCGTCCAGCGGAAATCGATCTGTGCCGGAATCTGGCCCGATCCTATGTCCAGGGAGCCGACCCAGCTGCAATCCGGCTGCCTGTGCATTTCGATGTCGGCCTCGTCGTCGCCCATGCCCTCGGCGAGCACCGAGCTGCAGTCGGCGTTCGGCGTGAGGGTTGAAGTCTGGCGTGACGGCGCCAGCGGCATGCTCAGCGGAATCGGGCCGCCGGTACAGGCCATCGTGCCGGGATGGTTCGACGCCTGCCAGCGGCCCTCGCGCGGGCAGGTACAGGCCATCTGCGGCCGCAAAACGAAGGTGCAGGTGACCGTTTCGCCCGCCTCGACGGCAAAGCTCGCCTCGCGCCCGGCCGGATCGCCGCGGCTGGGGCTGGCGCTGGCGGCGTCGTCGCACCGCACCGACGCGAGCTGATAGGACGACAGCGCCGGATCCACGAACACCAGCCGGCTCGCATGGCGGCCGGCCGCCACCGCCGCCTCCAGCGTCGCCACCCCGCTCGCGGGCACCTGTACGCGGCCGGCCGGCGTGCCTTCGAAGCCCAGCGTGCCGCTTGCCGCCGGCTCCAGCTCCACCCTGACGATCGCGCGCCCGTCCGAGGCGGCCGCCGGCTGGCACAGCGACAGCAGCAACAGGGTCAGCGCGGGCAAGATCGGCAAACGCAACGTCCGCATGGTCGGCTCCTCCCGGATATCGATGGCAAGGCGCCATCACAATCCAAAGCAACGACAACGCGCCCCGGCCACGGCCATCCACGCCCGATGGGCGCTGCAGCGGTAACATTCCCCGGCGCGCGGTGCGCAGATTCCAGGCCGAAAATGACTTCACCACACATCTGGGTCGACGCGGACGCCCTGCCCGGGCCCATCCGGGACATCCTGTTCCGCGCCGCCGAGCGCGCGCAGGTTCCGGTCACCCTGGTCGCCAACCAGTGGCTGAAGACGCCCGGCTCGCGCTTCATCCGGTCGCTGCAGGTGCAGGGCGGATTCGACGCGGCCGACGACACCATCGCCGAGCGCGCCGGCCCCGGCGACCTCGTCGTCACCCAGGACATCCCGCTCGCCGCGCGCGTGCTCGCGAACGGCGCAGAAGCGGTCAACCCCCGCGGCGAGCGCTTCACGCGCGACAACATTTCCGAGCGCCTGTCCGTACGCGACTTCATGGAAGAGCTGCGCGGCGCGGGCGTGCAGACCGGCGGGCCGGCGGCCTTCAGTGCACGTGACCGGCAGGAATTTGCAAAGCAGCTCGACGGCTGGCTGGCGCGGCGGCGGCAACGTCCGGCTTCGGAGACGTAGCTCCGACTTCGTTACCTGCGAACGGACGGAGTACCGCGTCAAAGACCAAACAGGCGCGCGGCATTGCCGCTGCGGATCTTCTCCTTCTCTTCCGCGGTCAGATCCAGCCGCTCCAAGGGCGAAATCGGCCCGCCGCGCTCGATCGACCTGGAAGCCGCACCCGAGTGGAAGGAAAAGCTGGAAGGCGACCCCTTCGCCACCCTCACCCCCGAATCAGCCGCTGCCCTGCGCCGGCACATGGACACGCTGGTGCCGCTGTGGAGCGACGTGGTCGGGCTGACAGCGCAGCACGGGCGGTAAGGGCCGCACTGCCAGCGCCCGCGGGCAGCCGCCGGGGCTGTTTGCATCGGGATTACGGCCCGCACTGCCACCAGCCCGTGATCCTGCGCTCCGCGCCGTCGGCGCGCATGTAGGTGAGGCTGGCGGGGCTGGGCGGCGACTCGCCGCTTCCACTGGTTTCGCCGGTCAGCTCGATATCGATCGTCTTGCCGGCGCCCGAGAAGCGCGCGCCATCCAGCATGCCGTCAAACCCGCCGGGCGCGCCCACCGGCTCCACGTAGTCGCCCACTTTCACCACGCCCCGGGCCGGCTCCTGCGAGGCCACGTCGCCCTTCGCCAGCAGCAGCGGCGCCCCTCCCGCCTCAACGGAGAAGCTGCAGGCAAGCTCACCCGCCAGCCCGGCCGCATCGACCTCCCCCGCCGAAAGCGGGGACAGCACGATTTCGGAACCATCGCCGCCCCGTGTCCCGCCGTCATCGGCGATCAGCGCATCGAAGTCGGCATACCGATCCGGCTCCTGGAAGCCCCCCTCGTAGCCCAGCCGGGCGGGCGCCTCGTAGGGATCGTCCACCACATGCTCGGGATGGCAGGCCCGCAGGTATCGCCGGGTGATGCCCTCCGTCGCCCCGGCCACCTGGGGCAGGGGCAGGACGAACCAGCTGCCGTCCTGGTCGCGGAACGCCGGCCGCCGCATCGAGCAGAAATATTCCACCGGAACGGGCTGCGACCAGGCCAGGCCGGCCGGCGCGGTGTCCGGGTAATCCGGCAGGCCGCCCGGGTTGCGATGCGCGCTTTCGGCGCTGCGGGTGGTGGTCTCCACCCGGCGCCCGGGCACCGCATCGCTGCCCTGGCCGATCTCGCGCGCCGGCGGCTGCTCGACCCAGGTGCAGGCATCCATGTGGCAGCGGCTGACGATGACGTGCGCCGGATCCGGCCCGGACGCGCCCGAGTCCGCATCTTCTTCAGGGTGAGCCCCGGCATCAGGCTCGATCCCGGCGTCAGGGCCGGGGGCGGTTCCGGAGGTGCATGAAGACAGGATCAAAACGGCAAACAGAAGCAGGAGGGAGCGCATGGCAGGTATCCGCAGCATGGAATCGACCGCCGCAGGGTGCAGAACCGGCCATTTCGGCGGCGTGATCAACCCGGTCGGGCGGCCGCGTGGCGCGCCTCGGACGCCGCCAACGCCTGAAACAGTTCCGCCGAACCGGATCGAGCTACCCGACCGGATCGGACGCCGCTCCCTTTGCCACCCTGCCCCGGAAATCGTCCCTGGCACCCTCCTCCGCAACCCGACGGTCTGCCAAGCGATCGGTAGCTCCGAACTTCACCGCAAGCGTGACCATTTCTTCGAAGAACGCCACTTTCGCGCTGACGCTCAACGCCATGCCCTGCCTAAGCTGCTCGCGGCGGGCGTCCTCGTAGGTGCACTGCAGGGGGTCGCGCTCCGTCATGACTCTCCCCGATCAACGGCAGAGCTGATTTCCTGCAGGGCCCGGATGTCCTCGTGATCCTGCGGACGGCCAGCGTCCTGCTTCATCCGGATCAGATGGGGAATCGACGCAACCGGGATCGGAACGCCGTCCAGGTCCTTGACCACGGCGGCAGCCAGCATTTCCCCGAAGTTGAATGGCTCGCGCACGAAGACATCTACCGAGCGCTCGGGGTTGGCAGGATCCCAGAGCTGGAAAACCAGCATATGCCGGTTCTCGTTCCAGTCCCTGCGCTTTTCCGGGTCTGCGAAGTCCGCCAGGGTGACCGGCAGCCTGGGACGCAACCGGCGGCGCCCTCGATGGCCGTGCGCAACACCGCAAGATCGTGATGCTCGCCGAGTTTGTCCCCAAGCTCGTGCAGGCTGCCCGCGTACGCCCTCATCGGCACCGGCCAGCGGGGCGCGGCACGCTGCAAGGCGTTCCCGCGGCGCGTTGCCGTCGCGCGACGCAAGCTCCTTGCGGCGCAGCGCAAGCCCATCGCGGATCGGCATGAGCGCATCGCGTTCGATCTGCGCCTCGTAGCGTTCGATAAGGCCATCGCAGGTCGACACAAGCACATCGGCGTCGCGCACCGGCGAGACCGCCCGGGCGATATCGCGAAGGGCTGCGTTCTCGATCGAATAATCGTCGAACACCGGGCGCACCAGCCGCAGCAGGCCGCGCACCTTCTTGCAGCACCTGCGCACGTCGTGGATGCCCTGCTCCGGCGCTACGGCCGGGTCGTCGATGCCGCGCACGGCCGCCTCAAGCTGCTCGTGCGCGATGCGCCGCACCGCGGCAGCCACCGTCTTGTCGCCCAGCGCCAGTCGATATGGTATGCCTGCCTCCCGCGAGGGTCGGAGTCCCGATGGGCAAGGTATATTCCCCGCCGCGTTGCGGCGGCGCAAGCCGCCTCAGCGTCGAACCGCCACCGACCGCGCAATGCACCACAGCGCGCCGTAATAGCTCGCCAGCACCAGCAGCGGTGACAGCGGGATCCCGCCGGCGAACCGGTTCCACGCCAGCAGGCTGTCGCTGAGCACGAACAGCGCCCCGCCGACTGCCGCCAGCGCCGCCGGCCGGGCCAGCGCCGGATCCCGGCGCAGCGTCCAGGCGCGGGCGTCGGCAAGGCCGGCCATCACCACCAGCACCACCACATAGGCCAGCACCGGTGCGTGCAGCGGCGGCGGGATCATCGGCAGCAGCAGCACCATGTTGACCGCGCCCACCGCACCAAACGCCGCCAGCGCCACCAGCCGCGCCAGCCAGCGCGCACCCGGGAAGAACGCCACGCAGAACCACACGTGCGCCACCAGGAACGCCACCAGCCCCGGCACGAACAGATCCTGCGGCAGCATCAGCAACACATCCCCGGCCAGCGAGAACACCAGCCCCACCGCCACCGCCATCCGATACCGCGCCGACTGCGCGGGCGCGGCCCGCACCGCCAGCCACAGGATCAGCACCGTGGTGAGCGGCTTGCACACGTAGTGCAGCCAGATCCACGGCCCGCCGAGCAGCGCCCCGGCGATGGCGCCGGCGGCCGCCAGGACGATGAGCAGGTTGAGGCGGGAGTTTCCGGGCGTGGTCATGGCGGCAGAGTCTAGCGGCCGGGCATGCCAAAACCACCCGAACGCGGCGGCGAATCCAATACGCCACGCAACCGCCATCCGCTACGATGCTGAATCGCCCCGGGTTCTCCGGAGGAATGTATACGCTGTCAGTGGCATGCGGCGACGCGATTGCATCAAGCCCCTCCCGGGACGTGTCGGTGCCCTTGTAGACATACATCCCCACCACTTCGGCCGGATACGTTGTGCCTTCGACCACTTCGGTGATGCGGAAGTAACTCCCCCGTGTCTGGTGGGGTTCCCCGAGCCTCAACTTCACTCCGCGCGGAGCAAAACCTGCGATCGCATGCGCTTCGTTGCGGATGTTCATGCCCGTCATGCCACCCTCCGGTATGAACGGATTGCCGCTGTTGTCCAGCGCACGCTCGCCGACCAGATGGATGGATCCGTCCCAGAACCCTGGCCGTCTCAGACAAGGATCAGCCGCATAGGCCTGCGAGTTCCGCAGGTGCATGTACAGACTGTAGAAAACGAGGGACGGCTCCCCGGACGTGTTGCAGTCCGGCAGGGCGCGGAAGCTTCCAGCGCCCTGCCCTGGGCATCCAGCACCAGCCCGCGCTCAAACCGGGTCCGCCAGGTCTCCGCCCTCACCCGCGGGAAGCGGGCGCAAAGGGCCTCATGGAGCGTCGCCCACGGCCCGGGCGGCAGCTGCAGCCGGCTGGCGGCCACGCCGTCGCGCATCGGGCGTGCCGGCACACGGGGCCGGCTCATCTGGTCGCACGCATCATGGCTCCGCAGTCTAGGGCCAATGTCCAACCGCCCGCCGCTTCACGGCCAACCCGCTGCCAGCCGGCTACGATGAGGTTCACCCAAACCACAGGAAAAACAGCCACATGGCCTTCAAGATCCAGCTCAACACCGACAACCACATCGACGGCACGGACGCGCTGGAGGAGCGCGTGAACACGATGATGGAGCAGTACCTCGGGCGCTATTTTCCACGCCTGACCCGCCTGGAGGTCTTTCTGTCGGATCTCAATTCCGACAAGGGCGGTGCCGACGACAAGCGGTGTGCGCTGGAGGCGCGATTGAAAAACGACGACCCGGTGGCAGCCAGCCACGACGACGAAGACATGGCCAAGGCCATCCGCGGCGCCTGCGACAAGCTGCTGACCCTGCTCGACACCCGCATCGAAAAGCAGCGCGGGTACTGAGCCCCGCCGCAGGTTTGTGCTGGGGGCTCCCGCCTGATCGAGCAGGAGCCCGCCATGCTCAAGGGGCGTGAAACAGACCGACTTTCCAGAACGGGCTAGTGCCGCCCTTCCGCGAACTCCTCGACGATCTTGCGGCAGAACGCCGGCAGGTCGTCCGGCTTGCGGCTGGACACCAGGCCGTTGTCCACCACCACTTCCTCGTCCAGCACCTCGGCGCCCGCGTTGCGCAGGTCGGTGCGAACGCTGGGCCATGAGGTCATCCGCCGGCCGCGCACCACCTCGGCTTCCACCAGCACCCACGGCCCGTGGCAGATCACGCCCACCGGCTTGCCGCTGTTGACGAAATCCCGCACGAACTTCACCGCATCCTGGTCCATCCGCAGCGTGTCCGGGTTCTGCACGCCGCCCGGCAGGATCAGCGCATCGAAGTCATCCACGCTGGCGTCGGCCACCAGCCCGTCCACCTTCAGCTTGTCGCCCGGTTTGTCGTGGTGCATGCCCTGGATCTCGCCTCCCTTGGTAATCCCCCCATTTTTAGCAGTCGCCAGAAGTGGAGCTATGCAGCGAGTGCCAGCTTTTGGATCGGAGTGATGCCGCCGAGCGCCATATTCGGGCGTTCGTGATTGTAAGACCATAGCCAGCGTG